>NZ_VFBD01000001.1:0-33653 GCF_011319765.1 Pseudoalteromonas sp. MB47
GAGTTCCATTTGACAGACCATACGAATTTGAGGAAAAGCCGATTCGCGTTTGTCATTGTGCAACTTACCAAATGCATCATTGTTAGCTGGCGTGTCTTCTGCACGCCACACCACGCCATCAACGCCAAGTAAGGTTAATCCACACCAGTTTGGATGTGGTGTGTCTTGATGCCAACGGGATTGAGTCATATTAAAGATATGACGAATAGATTCCGAGCCTAAACGCTGTCTTGCTTGAACAATCGCACTAGGAGCTACAAAAGGTTTCTTACTTGGTAATACAATATCAAGACGATTAATGACCTGAGTCATAGGCATATCTCGAAACAATGCGCTGCCAATCACACTCCAGACCATTAGCTCAAGAGGTAGCCTGCGCTTCCTGAGTGTTGCGACCCCAGACTCTGCAAGTGCTTGTTGTATTAAAGACTCATCCAGTATTTCCGACAAGCTGTGAATATTAGAATCGATAAATGATGAAATATTGGCGAAGCTATGATTAAGGGGCATAAAAAAATCCGATGACCTGTGATCATCGGATTTTGATCCTATTATGCCAAATGTCAATTGCTTAACTGATCGGCATTGAGCTCGGTAGCTTGCTTTTAAAAGTGTTGAATGGCGCCTTAGAATTAAACGTCTAAGTAATCCATAATCCCTTCTGCGGCATTTCGGCCTTCGAAAATAGCCGTTACCACTAAATCTGAGCCGCGGACAATATCGCCACCGGCAAAAATCTTAGGGTTGGTTGTTTGGTGAGTAAATTCACCTTTTTCTGGTGCATTGATACCACCCCAATGATTGATTTCAACACCGTACGGTTCTAACCAATCCATTTTATGAGGTTTAAAACCAAACGCCATGAGCACTTTAGTTGCTTCAATAACATGCTCAGAACCTGCTACTTCTTCAGCACGGCGACGACCATTTTCGTCCGGTTCACCAAGTTGGGTTTTCACCATCTTAACACCAGCAACTTTCCCTTGCTCGTCAACCACAATGCCTTTTGGCTGAACGTTAAAGGTAAACTCAACGCCCTCTTCACGAGCATTTTTAACTTCGCGCTTTGAGCCTGGCATGTTTTCTTCGTCACGACGATACGCACAGGTAACCTGTGTAGCACCTTGTCGGATAGAGGTTCTCACACAGTCCATCGCAGTATCACCACCGCCTAATACAACGACTTTTTCGTTCGCCATATCGATATAAGCTTGCTTGTCTTCTGCATAGCCCATAACACGGTTAGTGTTACCAATTAAAAACGGCAGTGCATCAAACACACCCTCTGCATCTTCATTCTCAAGGCCTGCACGCATACTTTGATAGGTACCCACCCCTAAGAATACGGCATCATATTCAGCCAAAATTTCATCAAGGGTAATGTCAACGCCAACTTCAGTGTTTAGCTTAAACTCAACTCCCATTTCCGTGAAAATTTCACGACGCTTTTGCATTACTTCTTTTTCAAGTTTGAATGAAGGAATACCAAACGTAAGAAGGCCACCGATTTCTGGGTGACGGTCAAACACCACAGGCTTAACACCGTTACGTACTAAAATATCCGCACAACCTAAACCTGCAGGGCCAGCACCTATGATAGCCACTTTTTTGTCAGACCATACCACATACGACATATCTGGTTTCCAGCCCATTTTAAATGCCGTATCAGTGATGTACTTTTCGATATTACCGATAGTGACAGCACCAAACTCTTCTTCAAGTGTGCAAGAGCCTTCACACAAGCGATCTTGTGGACAAACTCGTCCACACACCTCTGGTAAGCTGTTTGTACGGTGAGACAGCTCTGCCGCTTCTAAAATACGGCCAGTACGAATGAGTTTTAACCATTGTGGAATATAGTTATGCACTGGGCATTTCCATTCACAGTATGGATTACCACAATCTAAACAGCGATCCGCCTGTGAGTTAACTTGTGTCTCAGAAAACGGCTCGTAAATTTCTACGAAAGATTGTTTACGTGCTGAAATTGGCTTTTTGCGCGGATCAACACGTTGTACATCGATAAACTGGTATACATTTTCGCTCATACTACCCCCTTACTGAGCCTGAACACGAAGCTCTGCGCTACTGCGCGCTCGGTGTCCGAGTAAACTTTTTACATCACTAGATTTTGGCTTAACTAATTTAAACATTGGCATGTATAAATCGAAGTTAGCTAAAATCTGCTCAGCGCGGTTTGAGCCGGTAAGCTCTAAATGCTCAGCAATGAGGCCGCGTAAATGTTCTTGATGTGACGCCAACCCTTCAAGGGTAACAATTTCAACAAGCTCAGGGTTAATGCGTTTTTCGAAGTCGTTGCCCTCATCAAGAATATACGCAAATCCCCCTGTCATACCTGCACCAAAGTTAATACCTACTTTGCCAAGTACGCAAACCACACCACCTGTCATGTATTCACAGCCATTGTCACCAACACCTTCTACAACCGCTTGAACGCCTGAGTTACGCACTGCAAAACGCTCACCGGCACAGCCTGCAGCAAATAACTTACCGCCTGTTGCACCATATAAACAGGTATTACCGGCAATGGTCGCTTTGTGGCTTTCGAACGATGAACCCAGCGGTGGGCGAATTACTAGCTTACCGCCAGCCATGCCTTTACCAACATAGTCATTGGCATCACCAACCAGTGTCATTTCAAGGCCACCCGCATTCCATACACCAAATGACTGACCCGCTGTACCATGAAGCTCAACAGAGACAGGATCAGCAGCCATACCTTGGTTACCGTGTTTAGAAGCGATATAGCCAGATAACATAGCGCCCACTGAACGGTCTGTATTGCAAATACGGTTAACCAGTGAGATACCTGATTTTTCATCAATTGCTTGTTTAGCTTTTTCAAGCAAGGTTTCATTTAGCTGACCTAAGTAGTGTGAGCTATTTGGCGCGCTACAATACAGTGTTTCACCCGTTGGGTTGTTAGGCACAGCAATCACTGACGACAGATCGACTTTCTTTTGTTTCTCTGTGTTGCCTTCGATTGCTTCAAGTAAGTCCAAACGACCAATTAAATCTGTTAAACGAGTTACACCTAAACTTGCCATAATTTGGCGAGCTTCTTCGGCTATAAACTTAAAATAGTTCATCGCCATTTCTGGTAGGCCATGATAATGCTTTTGGCGCAGCGTATCGTCTTGCGTTGCAACACCAGTCGCACAGTTGTTTAAGTGACAAATACGTAAATATTTACAACCAAGTGCCACCATAGGGCCAGTACCAAAGCCAAAGCTTTCAGCACCTAAAATAGCCGCCTTAATGATATCTAGACCCGTTTTAAGACCACCATCTGTTTGCAAACGAATACGGTGACGTAAACCATTTTCTACCAGCGCCTGCTGGGTTTCAGCAAGACCAAGCTCCCAAGGGCTACCTGCATACTTAACAGAAGTAAGCGGGCTTGCACCTGTACCACCGTCATAACCAGCAATGGTAATTAAATCGGCATAGGCTTTAGCTACGCCTGTTGCGATAGTACCCACACCCGGCTCAGAAACGAGTTTCACCGAGATCAGTGCATCTGGGTTTACTTGTTTTAAATCGAAAATAAGCTGAGCTAAGTCTTCAATCGAGTAAATATCGTGATGCGGCGGAGGCGAAATCAAGGTCACACCAGGCACTGAGTAACGTAATTTTGCAATATACGGCGTTACTTTTTCACCCGGTAATTGACCACCCTCACCTGGTTTTGCACCTTGCGCCACTTTAATCTGAATGACATCAGCGCTACGTAAGTAATGTGGTGTAACACCAAAACGGCCCGAAGCAACTTGCTTAATACGTGAGTTTTTCTCTGTACCGTAGCGAAGCTTGTCTTCACCACCTTCACCAGAGTTTGAACAACCCCCTAAGCGGTTCATTGCAATCGCGAGTGCTTCATGTGCTTCTGGCGATAATGCACCAATACTCATTGCAGCAGAGTCAAAACGTTTGTACAGCTCAGTTGCTGGCTCTACGTCATCAACACTCACACCGCTATCAGGAATTTTCACCGCTAGCATGTCACGTAAATTGGTGATCGGCCGGTTATTTACTAAATCAGCATAAGCCAAGTAGTCTTTATAATCCCCAGAGCGTACTGCCTTTTGCAGTGTTTGAATAACATCTGGGTTATAAGCATGGTACTCACCACCGTGAACATATTTTAGTAAGCCACCATGACTTAATAACTTACGTTTACTAAATGCCAGCTTATGAAGTTTACGTTGGTCATCATCAAAATCAGTAAAACACGCCCCTTTGATACGACTAGCTACACCGTTAAAACAGGTTTCTACAACCGCATCTGATAAACCAACTGCCTCAAATAACATCGAGCAGCGGTACGAAGCGACAGTACTGATCCCCATTTTCGACATGATTTTATACAGACCCTTGTTGATCGCATTACGATAAGCAAGCGTTACTTCGCAATAGCTCTTGTTTAAAATCTTTTTGTCACTCATTGCAACTAATGATTCATATGCAAGGTACGGATAAATTGCCGTTGCACCAAAACCAAGTAATACCGCAAACTGATGCGCATCACGGACACTACCCGATTCGATGATGATATTAGATTCACAACGTAAGTTATTATCGACTAAACGCCTTTGAATTGAACCAACCGCCATCGCAGCCGGGATCGGCAAATGCGTTTCGCTAAAGTTACGATCACTTAAAATAAGCATGACACAGCCTGACGCTGCTTTTTCTTGTGCTTCATCACAAATACGTGTGATTGCGTTTTCTAAGCCTTCTTCTAGTGTGTAAGTGATATCAATTTTACAGTAACTGTAATGCTCATCGTCAGCATTGATCAGCTGTTGCATATCAGCGTACATCAAAATCGGCGTATCAAACTGTAATCGCTTAGCGTGGCCGGTTGTTTCGTTAAATACGTTTTGCTCACTACCAATACAGGTTGCCAGTGACATAACGTGATTTTCACGAAGTGGGTCAATTGGTGGATTGGTTACTTGCGCAAATTTTTGTCGGAAGTAATCAAACAGTGAGCGATGGCCTTCTGACAGAACCGCAAATGGCGTGTCATCACCCATTGAACCTGTTGCTTCTTGACCATTTTCACCCATTACACGAATCACGCTATCAAGCTCTTCGTTGGTGTAGCCAAACATTTTTTGATACTTAAGCAGTGTTTCGTCATCAAAAGAACGGTTACCCGCATCTTTTTCAGATAACTGTTCAAATGGCGTTAAACGCTTAACGTTTGCTTCAAGCCATGCTTTATATGGATGGCGTGACTTAAGATCTTGGTCAATCTCATCTGAATGCCAAATTTTACCTTGATGAGTATCAATTACTAATAACTCACCTGGGCCAACACGGCCTTTCTCAACCACTTCGTCTGGCGCGTAGTCCCAAATACCGACTTCTGAGGCAAGGGTAATAAAACCGTCTTGAGTGATTACATAGCGCGCTGGGCGTAAACCGTTACGGTCAAGATTACAAGCTGCAAAACGACCGTCAGACATTACAATACCAGCTGGGCCATCCCATGGTTCCATATGCATTGAGTTAAAGTCATAGAATGCACGTAAGTCATCATCCATAGCACGGTTTTTTTGCCATGCTGGCGGCACAAGCATACGCATTGCACGGAATAAATCCATGCCACCCGCTAAGAACAACTCAAGCATATTATCTAAGCTAGAAGAGTCTGAGCCGCTTTCGTTCACGAAAGGCGCTGCTGATTGCAAATCAGGAATAAGTGGTGAGGCAAACTTATACGCACGGGCGCGCGCCCATTGGCGGTTACCTTGAATCGTATTAATTTCACCATTATGCGCTAAATAGCGGAATGGTTGCGCCAGTGGCCAACGAGGTTGTGTATTAGTAGAGAAACGTTGGTGGAATACACAAATCGCACTGGTCATGCGGATGTCAGCTAGGTCTAAATAAAAGTTAGGTAAGTCTACAGGCATCATTAAGCCTTTATAAACAGTAACTAAACCAGATAAGCTGGCAATATAAAAATGTTCATCGTTTTCGAGGCGTTTTTCAGCACGACGACGCGCTACATATAAGCGACGCTCTAAATCTTTTGGACGCCAGCCTTCTGGTGCGCTTACAAAAATTTGTTCAAAGCCTGGTAGTTGTTTTTTTGCAATTGGCCCTAAACATGACGCATCGGTAGGTACTACGCGCCAGCCTTGAATGCTCAAGGTTTCTTTTTCGAGTTCTTCACTCAACACATCTTTAGCTGTTTGCGCAAGTACAGGATCGGCATTTAAAAATACCATGCCAACGGCGTAGTTCTTTCCTAAATGCCAATCATGTTCGCTGGCAATAGCACGAAAGAAGCTATCAGGTTTTTGCATTAATAAACCACAGCCATCACCTGTTTTACCATCTGCAGAAATACCCCCACGGTGCTCCATGCGATCTAAGCCAGTGATTGCTGTTCGAATCAAGCGGTGACTCGCCTGACCATTGACCTGGGCTATTAAGCCAAAGCCACAATTATCTTTTTCTAATTTTGAGTCGTATAACATAGACCCCTCCCCTTGCTACAACGACTAGCGGTTCAGTCTTTTGTGACAGTGCTAGCAGACGAACAAAACTATCGCCAAATACCTCATGAGTCAATAGAGTTTTGAATACATATTCATATTCATGAATATTTCTCACTTAAGGTACTTTTTAAATTCTATGCTATTTTTTTACATTTAGTCGTATTTTACCCGTTATTTTTTTATGACACTGGTGTCAAATTTAACAACTTGTAAAAAAACAATCTAAAAACCCGCCACTTTACGTTAACGTAAACTTCGCTTTATTTTGAATAATTATTCAAATTATGAATATCAATGCAGTTTTTACGGGGTCTCGACTAGCCTAACTGCATCATTATTTACTCTTGGCTTTAGCATAGTTACAAACTACGTATCTGAGCAGACTACCTTAGTCGCAATGACTGAGTTCTTTACCCTTGCGTCAACAATCAGCAATTAAAAAGTGTCCGCTGCGGACACTTTTTCTGTCCGCGGACAGACATTAACTCACTGTTAAAACATAAAATAATTAAAAATCAATAAATTAAAAACTGGCACGCTACTGGTATAGATAAGACATCAGCGAAATTGAGGATTTCAAAATGTTCACTATCAGTTTGTTTATGGCTTCTCCACTTACCATGCTTGCCGTTGGCTTCATGATTGTGTGTTTTGAGAATCGTAAGGAGTTATGATGATTAAGGATACCAGTGCCCAAGATATTACAGTGGCCAAGAAAAACACCATTAAAAAGCCACTTATACTAGCAGCAGGTGTAATACTTGTTGGTGCACTCGGCTTTAAAGCATTGTTTGCCAGTAACGATGGCAGCATCTCGGTTGATGCAGCAAGCCTACAAATTAGTGAAGTAAGCCAAAAGACACTCACCAGAGATGTAGCAGCAAGCGGTAAAATCGTTGCAGCTAATGCGCCAAAGGTTTACAGCCCTGAACGCGGCTTTGTCGATTTAAAAGTTAAAGCCGGTGACAGCGTTGAAGTAAATGAAGTGATCGCAACCGTAACCAGCCCTGAGCTAACCAACGAGCTAAAACAACAACAATCAGTATTAGCGAGATTAGAAGGCGAGTTACAGCGCAAGCAACTTGAAGCGCGTAGACAAAAACTAAGCCTGACTAAAGCGCTCGATTTAGCGCAAGTTGAACTCAATGCTGCAGATAGAGAAAACCGCCGAGCTAAAATCTCAATCGAAAAACATTTAATTAGCCAAATAGATTTAGAAAAAGCCGTTGATGACTTAGCCCGTGCCAAGCTGTCTTATAAGCACGCCGAGCAAGAAGTCAGCTTAGCTAAAGACACCCTCGCATTTGAGCTAAAAGCAGCAGAGCGTGATCTGGCACGTCAGCAACTGATTGTTGATGACTTACTCAGACAAGTAAGTGAACTCACTATTACCGCGAGTGTAAACGGCATTGTGGGTAACTTATTAGTGCAACAAAAAGAAGCGGTCACACAAAGCCAACCATTAATGACATTGGTCGATTTAAGTAACTTTGAAGCAGAACTGCAAGTACCAGAAAGCTACGCCAATGAGCTGGGTCTTGGTATGCAAGTTGAGCTTACTTTAGGTGCTCGTCATGTCACAGGCACGCTATCGGCTATATCACCTGAAGTAAATAATCGCGAGGTCACAACCCGCGTACGCTTTGACAATGAGATTTCTGGCATTCGCCAAAACCAACGCTTAACCGCACGTATTTTACTAGAAAATCGCGACGATGTATTACAAGTAAAACGCGGCGCATTCTTACAACAAGGTGGCACCCATGCTTATAAAGTTGACGGTGACATGGCTTATTTAATCGATATAAAAACCGGTGCAAGCAGTATCAATGCTGTCGAGATAATTGAAGGCGTAGAGCCTGGCGATAAGTTAATTATCTCGAACTACGATCGCTTTAAAAAAGCACCCACACTGGTTTTACGCTAACAAATAAAAGGAATAATCAACATGCTTACAATGAACAACATCAGCAAAGTGTATCAAACAGATATGGTACAAACACATGCCCTTCGTGACTTTAATCTTCAAGTAGAAGAAGGTGAATTTATTGCCGTAACGGGCCCAAGTGGCTCAGGAAAAACCACATTTTTAAACATCGCCGGTATGTTAGAACCCTTTAACGAAGGCCAATACATGCTAGACGGTATTGATGTGGGTAAGCTCAACGACAACCAGCGTGCAGATCTTCGTAATCAAAAAATTGGTTTTATTTTCCAAGGCTTCAACCTGATCCCAGATTTGAACCTCTATGAAAATATTGAAGTACCACTGCGTTATCGCGGTATCAAAACCGCCGAGCGTAAACGCCGAATCGAGCAATGCTTAGAGCAAGTTGGTTTAGCATCACGCGCTAAACACTTACCGCAACAACTTTCTGGTGGCCAACAACAACGTGTAGCTATTGCCAGAGCCCTTGCTGGTGAACCGCGCTTTTTACTTGCCGATGAGCCAACCGGTAATTTAGATAGCTTAATGGCCCGTCAAGTAATGGAGCTACTTGAGCAAATCAACCGTGATGGCGCAACTATCATCATGGTTACCCATGATCCTGAACTTGCTCGCAGAGCACCACGTAATATCCAAGTTGTTGACGGCCAACTCGCTGACTTCACCTTGTATCAAGGCACTCAAAACCTTAAAGCGGCTGGAGTGTAACCATGTTCCTTCATTATTTAGATTTAAGCTGGCGCAGCTTTAAGCGCACGCCACTTGTGAGCTTTTTAATGGTATTGGCCATAGCCATTGGTATTGGCGTAACCATGACCAGTTTATCTGTGTATCACATGATGTCGGCAGACCCTATTCCTGAAAAAAGTAGTGACCTTTATACAGTACAGCTACAAACCATGGATGAAGGCCGTACGTGGTGGACAGTCGATAACATGCCACTGCAATTAACTTATCAGGATGCCGTTAACCTTAATCAAGCGAATGCGGGTGGCAAACGTGTCACTATGGTTAGAACGGGTTTTTCGGTTTATTTAGACTCAGATAAAGTTAAACCATTTATTGGACAAGCACGCCTAACCACGCCTGATTTTTTCGATATGTTTAACCTATCGTTTATTTACGGTGGGGTTTGGAGCGCGCAACAAGAAGCCGATGCAGCCCCTGTTGTGGTGATCAATAAAGAATTAAACGACAAGTTATTCGCAGGTGAAAACCCTGTCGGTAAAATGGTGTACCTCGATGATGCCAGCTACGAAGTTATTGGCGTGATTGATGATTGGGATATCACCACCAAATATTATGATCTGAACAACGGTGCATTTAATAAGACCGAGCAACTATTTTTACCATTTAGCCTAATGAAAGCACGCCAGCTTGAAAACTGGGGTAATACCAATGGTTGGAAGCACGAAAAAACCAATACCTTTAACGACAAACTCAATTCTGAAATGGTGTGGTTACAATTTTGGGTTGAACTAAAAACACCTGCAGAAAAACAAGCTTACCAAGACTTTTTAATGGCCTATATGCAAGAGCAACAAAAGCTAGGTCGTTTTAACCGCGAAAAATTAACCGCCACCTTACGCGATGTAAATGAGTGGATGCAGTACAACAATGTCGTTAGCGAAGACAACGAAATTCTGGTTGGCCTAAGCTTTATGTTTTTAGCAGTATGCCTTGCCAACATTTTAGGTTTATTACTAGCGAAATTTTTACGCCGCGCTCCTGAGGTTGGTGTGCGCCGTGCATTAGGTGCCAGCAAACGCCAAATATTCTTTCAACATATTGTTGAGGTCGCGATGTTAGGTTTCTTAGGTGGCATCTTCGGAATTATTTTGGCGCAAGTGGGCTTATTAGGCGTACGTCAAAGCTATAGCTACTACCAAAGCTTAGCCACTATGGATTTAACCATGCTACTCAGCGCACCTGTGATTGCAATTAGCACCTGTGTGATAGCGGGTCTGTACCCTGCTTGGCTGGTATGTAAAACCAACCCTGCTATTTATCTTAAGAGCCAATAAGGAAGACACCCATGTTAGAAATTAAACCTATCTTTCACGCCTTATGCCGCTCAAAAGTTGGCGCTATTTTATTACTGATCCAAATTGCCATCACCACTGCAATTGTTAGTAACGCAGCGTTTATTATTCAAGACAGAATTAGCTATTTAAGCCAAGAGACTGGCTATCCTGAACAAGACATTTTCGTTTTTAATGTCATGATGTTTGGCAAAGATGTGTCGCCGTCACAGCAATATGAGCTTGATGAAGCCATGCTTCGTCAAATACCTGGTGTAGTTGATGCTGCTTATTCAAGTAATACACCGCTTTCGGGCAGTGGCTCTTCGTCAGATTTTAGTTTAAAGCCAGCACCTGAAGAGAGTAAATCAGCGCGTAGCTCTTACATGTTTATCGATGAGCATGGCATTAATACTTATGGTGTAAAACTCATTGCTGGGCGCAATTACACTGAAGACGAAGTGATCGTTACCGATAACTATGATGAGCTTTCAAAAGTAACCGTTGTCACTAAAACTCTACTCGATGAGCTGTTCCCTGACGGCAATGGTTTAGGTCAAACTGTCTATTTTGGTGACATTCCAATGAAAGTAATTGGTGTTGTTGAACTTATGAAAGGCCCATGGCTTAAAGACAGTCGTCCAGATAACGTAGCACTGCTGCCTTTTATTAAGCCTGGTACAAATGCACGCTTTGTGGTTAGAACAGAGCCTGGTCAACGTCAATCAGTCATGAACCGTGTTGAAGAAGCCATGCTGAAAAACTACAACAAACGCGTGATTTCTCGCATTCGTGGCTTAGATGACGATAAAGAGTCATACATGGCTGAGGATACATTAATGATGCGCATGCTGATTGTACTTATTACTATTTTAGTGTTGGTGACGGCCCTGGGTATTTTCGGCCTAACGCTGTTCAATATTAGCAAGCGTACTAAACAAATAGGCACTCGCCGCGCTTTAGGCGCCAGAAAATCTGCCATCATCAGTTACTTTTTAGTTGAAAACGCCATGATATGTATCGTTGGTTTAGTGATTGGTGTGATTGCTGCCGTGTATTTAGGTCAGCTACTCATGCAGCACTTTTCAATTGCTCAGCTTGATATTAGCTACGTGATTGCTACAGCACTGGCAGTGTTCGTTATGAGCTTATTAGCGGTACTTGCACCAGCAAAACGGGCTGCGAATATCTCACCGAGCATTGCAACTCGAACAATTTAGTTCTCCCAACCTATGCTACACTGGATTAACAGTGTAGCATTCATCTTGCACCCTTATTAGGAAAATAACTAAAACAATAATATGGAAAAAATACTAATCGTCGACGATAACCCAGCCATTTTGGATGCATTGTCGTTATTACTCGAAATTCACGGTTTTGATGTTGTTACAGCAAGTAACCCGTTTGAGGCAATTCAAGCCGTACAATACCAACGCATAGCGCTTGTTATTCAAGACATGAACTTTACCGCCGACACCACTTCCGGCGAAGAAGGCAAAGAACTTTTTTATGCCTTACGAGACATTAATCCTCACCTACCGATTATTTTGATCACCGCATGGACAGAGCTTTCTACTGCCGTTGAACTTGTCAAAGCAGGGGCTGCTGATTATTTACCAAAACCATGGGACGATGCCAAGCTACTTACTTGTGTAAATAACCTAATCGAGCTAGGTAAAGCAAAACAGCAAAACGAAACCTTTACACGCCACCAGCAAGAGCGTGACGCATCTGTGCAACAAGCAAATTTGGTGGGCTTGGTTTATAAAAGTACCGCTATGGAGCACATTGTTAATCTTGCGGTTCAAGTGGCTAAATCGGATATTTCAGTGCTGATCACAGGCCCCAACGGCAGTGGTAAAGAGCGAATTGCGCAAATAATACAGGCTAATTCATTATTAGCAGATAAACCCTTTATCACTGTTAATGCGGGTGCTTTGCCAAGCGAGCTTATTGAGGCTGAATTATTTGGTGCCGAAGCGGGCGCCTACACCGGTATTACTAAACAACGCATTGGCCGTTTTGAAGCGGCCGATGGTGGCACCCTATTTTTAGACGAAATTGGTAACTTACCACTTTCTGGGCAAATGAAATTATTACGCATTTTACAAACCGGTGAATTTGAACGTTTAGGTTCAACACAAACTCGTAAAGTGAATGTGCGGGTGATTTCAGCTACCAATGAAGATTTAAGCCATGCAATTAAAACAGGTCAATTTCGAGAAGACCTTTACTACCGCTTAAATGTGATTGAGTTAAATTTACCAAGCCTTGCCCATCGCCCAGATGATATTTTAGCTTTAGTCGCACACTTTTTACCTGAGCGCACACTGTCGCTAAGTACAGAAAAAGCCCTGCTCGCCCATAGTTGGCCGGGTAATGTTCGTGAGCTTGAAAATGCCTGTAAACGCGCTGGCGTTTTAAAACCCACAGGGGTGATTGAGCTTGCTGATTTTGGCTTACAAGTTGAAACAAACAGTCCAACACAAACAAGAGCAGAGCCTAACAAACAAGAGATTGAGCTTGCCATGCGCGAATACAAAGGTGTGATTGCTAAAGTGGCTCGCCATTTTGGCTTAAGCCGCCAAGCACTTTATCGCAGGCTTGATAAATTTAAGATTGAATACTAATGCGTTTTTCGTTTCGATATAAAATCATAACTTTGTGTATTGCAGCGTCTGCATTGCCGCTTATATTGGTTTGTTATTTTGCGGGCATAAGCTTGCTTTACAGCCTATTAGCCCTGAGTGCTTGCGCCTTGATCAGCGGATTTTTTGCCGCGCAATTATCAGCTCCGCTCATTGATGGCATGAACTCGCTCGAAACCGGGCTGCTTAATTTTAAAGATGGTGAGCTGGCTACATTATTAGCCTATGATGGCAGTGATGAGCTAGGTGATTTATGCCGGCTTTATAACCAAACCGCAAAACAGCTTCGCCAAGAAAAGCAATGGATTTATCAGCGTGAGCTAATGCTCGACAAAGTACTGCAAAGCTCGCCACAAGCTGTACTTTTGACTAACGACCAAGGCTTTATTGTGTATAGCAACCACAGTGCTCGCAGTTTACTCGATGCTAAATCAGCCCTTGAAGGCGCCAAGCTTGAACATTTATTAGATTCAAGCTGCGAGCAATTAACGCGTGCCATTCACAAAGGCGTTGATGGCTTATTTACCCTCGACAAAGCAGATCAAGAATCACAAACTTGGCATATGGCAACAGGTCGATTATTACTTAATAATCAGTTTCACCAACTGTATGTTTTTAAACAACTGACCCGTGAACTAAGCCGCCAAGAAGTAGAGGTTTGGAAAAAAGTTATTCGTATTATTAGCCATGAGCTTAACAACTCCCTTGGACCAATGTCGTCTATGCTTCATAGCGCGCAACTTTTAACAAAAGAAGTTGACGAGCCACGCTTAAAACGGGTATTTACCACCATTGGAGAGCGCATAAAACACCTTAATGAGTTTGTGCAAGGCTATGGTAAATTTGCCAAGTTACCCACCCCTCAACTATCAACGATTAACTGGCCGACGCTGATTGAGCAATTAAAAAGTCAGTGGCAGGTCGAGGTCTCACTTGATGAGCGAGTGACAACTGATGCTGATCACACTCAGCTCGAACAGTTACTTATAAACCTATTAAAAAATGCCTATGAGTCAGGGTCAAACCCCGAAGATGTCAGCTTAACAGTGCAACAAGAAGCAAGTGGCACTCACATCACGGTGAGTGATAAAGGTAAAGGTATGAGTGAAGCTGTAATGGCTAACGCACTTATACCCTTTTACTCCACTAAAGCAACAGGCAGTGGCCTAGGGTTAGCACTTTGCAGGGAAATAGTTGAAGCGCACCACGGGCAAATTAGCTTGCATAACCGCGAGCAAGGTGGATTAAGCGTGCATGTTTTGCTGCCCGCGTAATACAACAGATACAAAAAAGCCGCAATCAGCGGCTTCTTTCAACACTAAATATAATTATTCAGCGTCTTTTTCTTTGTACTTTGCAGCTGTTTCAGTGATTAGTGGCTGTAATTCACCACGTTGAAACATTTCGATAATAATGTCACAACCACCGATAAGTTCGCCTTCTACCCATAACTGTGGGAATGTTGGCCAGTTTGCGTATGCAGGTAACTCTGCGCGGATATCTGGGTTAAGTAGAATGTCAACGTAAGCAAACTGCTCACCACACGCCATAAGTGCTTGTGATGCTTGTGAAGAAAAACCACAGTTAGGTAACTTTGGTGATCCTTTCATGTAAAGAAGAATTGGATTTTCAGAAATTTGCTGTTTAATTTTATCGATGGTTTCCATTTACAACCTCAAAAAAGACATTGGCTTACTACATTGGCCTTGAAAAAGTTTCACAGTGGCCTCAGATATATAACTTAAAATCGGCATTCGTAGCCACAATTTTAAATAGTCTTTAGCAATAGCATTGCTGTTTGCTAAAACTTGAGTAAAATACTCAACAATTATAGTAACACTATAATACCACTTGGTATAGGGAAGTACGCTGTTTACCTTGCTATTACCTATAACTGAGTGGACTATCAACCAAGAAGATGGAGATAAAAAATGGCATTTGAACTACCGTCACTACCATACGCAATCGATGCATTAGAGCCACATATTTCA
Organism: Pseudoalteromonas sp. MB47; assembly: GCF_011319765.1. Classification (NCBI taxonomy): domain Bacteria; kingdom Pseudomonadati; phylum Pseudomonadota; class Gammaproteobacteria; order Alteromonadales; family Pseudoalteromonadaceae; genus Pseudoalteromonas; species Pseudoalteromonas sp. MB47. The sequence goes on from NZ_VFBD01000001.1 coordinate 15,145, forward strand.
AAAGAGACTCTAGAGTTTCACCACGGTAAACACCACAACACTTACGTTGTGAAATTAAACGGTCTGATCCCAGGCACAGAATTCGAAAACAAATCTCTAGAAGAAATCGTATGTTCTTCAGAAGGTGGCGTATTTAACAATGCTGCACAAATCTGGAACCACACGTTCTACTGGAACAGCCTATCTCCAAACGGTGGTGGCGAGCCTACAGGCGCAATCGCTGACGCGATCAACGCTAAATGGGGTTCTTTCGACGCATTCAAAGAAGCGTTAAACGACAAAGCAGTAAACAACTTCGGTTCTAGCTGGACTTGGTTAGTTAAACTAGCTGACGGCACACTTGATATCGTTAACACATCAAATGCTGCAACGCCATTAACTGATGAAGGTGTTACTCCAATCCTAACTGTGGATCTTTGGGAACACGCTTACTACATCGATTACCGTAACGTTCGTCCAGATTACCTAAAAGGTTTCTGGGCATTAGTTAACTGGGACTTCGCGAACGCTAACTTCGCTTAATCTTCTGTTACTAGCAGTAATCAAAAAAAGACGCTTCGGCGTCTTTTTTATTGCGGATGCACGCCCCTTCTAAGTCGCAGCCAAGCCCTCAGCCAAAAAGCGTAATCAAGATGAGCTTTTTTCAATTAAATTCTTAATTTTCTTGCGCAAAAATTCAAAATCGTGACTAAGCTTTAATTAGCCTTTGCTTTTCTCTTAATCTAATTACACGTCATTTTAGCGGGTTTTCGGAGGTCTCTATGAGTATTTTTGAGCATTACCAATCACGATACGAAGCAGCGCAAGAAGAAGAATACAGTATTGAGGAATTTCTCGAGATCTGTAAGAAGGATAAATCAGCTTATGCCAGCGCACCTGAGCGGCTATTGATGGCCATCGGTGAGCCGGAGATTATCGACACTTCAACCGATGCGCGCTTAAGCAGGCTGTTTTCTAATCGCGTAGTCGCACGCTACCCTGCATTTCACGATTTTTATGGTATGGAAGATGCCATTGAACAAATCGTTTCTTATTTAAAACATGCTGCGCAAGGCTTAGAAGAATGTAAGCAAGTACTGTATTTACTTGGCCCAGTAGGTGGCGGTAAATCATCCATTGCTGAAAAACTAAAATACTTAATGCAGCAGGTACCTATTTACTCAATCAAAGGCTCGCCTGTTAACGACCATCCTTTAGCGCTATTTGACCCAAATGAAGATGCTGAACTTTTAGAAAAAGAATACGGCATTAAACCGCGTTATTTAAAAACGGTGATGTCACCGTGGGCTGCAAAACGCTTAAGTGAATTTAATGGTGATATTAGCCAATTTAGAGTGGTTAAGCGCTTCCCATCTATTTTAAATCAAGTCGCGATTGCGAAAACTGAGCCCGGCGATGAAAACAATCAAGACATTTCAGCGTTAGTGGGTAAAGTCGATATTCGCCAGCTTGAGCACTTTGCGCAAAACGACCCTGATGCCTACGCCTACTCAGGTGCACTTTGCTTAGCAAACCAAGGCTTAATGGAGTTTGTGGAAATGTTTAAAGCGCCAATCAAGGTGCTACACCCACTGCTTACAGCCACGCAAGAAGGCAATTACAACGGTACAGAAGGCATTAGTGCCTTGCCGTTTAATGGCATGATTTTAGCTCACTCAAATGAATCTGAGTGGCAAACATTTAAGAACAACAAAAACAATGAAGCATTTTTAGACCGTGTTTACATCGTCAAAGTGCCTTATTGTTTACGTGTATCTGAAGAAGTCAAAATTTACAATAAACTTCTTGAAAACAGTGAATTACATGATGCGCCTTGTGCACCGGGCACATTAAAAACATTGGCGCAATTTACCACCCTTTCGCGCATTAAAGAGCCAGAAAACTCAAGTATCTATTCAAAAATGCGGGTCTATGACGGCGAAAGCTTAAAAGATACTGATCCGAAAGCGAAGTCGTATCAAGAATACCGCGATTACGCGGGTGTTGATGAGGGCATGACCGGGCTTTCTACTCGCTTTGCGTTCAAGATCCTATCGCGGGTATTTAACTTCGATACCACTGAAGTGGCAGCCAACCCAGTGCACTTATTCTATGTTCTTGAACAGCAAATTGAGCGAGAGCAATTTACCGCCGATGTTGAAGAGCGTTACTTAAGCCACTTAAAAGGATACCTCATTCCTCAGTATGTAGAGTTTATCGGGAAAGAGTTACAAACAGCCTATTTAGAGTCTTACTCTGAATATGGGCAAAACATCTTTGACCGCTACGTCACTTATGCAGATTTCTGGATCCAAGATCAAGAATACCGCGACCCAGATACTGGCCAGTTATTTGACCGTGCTGCGCTTAACGCAGAACTTGAGAAGATTGAAAAACCTGCGGGTATTTCAAACCCTAAAGATTTCCGTAATGAGATAGTTAATTTCGTACTGCGGGCGCGTGCCCACAACCAAGGCAAGAATCCGCTTTGGACCAGCTACGAAAAACTTCGTACGGTTATTGAGAAGAAAATGTTCTCAAATACCGAAGATCTGCTGCCGGTTATTTCCTTCAATGCGAAAACCTCTGCTGAAGATCAGAAAAAACACGAAGACTTTGTCAATCGTATGGTTGAGAAAGGCTATACCCAAAAACAAGTACGTTTACTTTCTGAATGGTATTTACGCGTTAGAAAATCGCAGTAAAAAACGTTTGTTTTAAGGGGGTTGTTATGGCGCATTTTATTGACCGACGCCTGAATGGAAAAAACAAAAGTACCTTGAATCGTCAACGGTTCATCAGGCGTTATAAAAAACAGATTAAAGAAGCGGTATCTGATGCCATTAATAAGCGCAGCGTAACCGATACCACCAGCGGCGAGAGTATCTCTATTCCGCAACGTGATATCAGTGAGCCAATTTTTCATCAAGGACGTGGTGGCGACCGTGAACAGATCCACCCAGGCAATGACCAATTCTCTACGGGCGACAAAATCAAGCGCCCGCAAGGAGGCGGTCAAGGTGGTGGTAGCGGCGAAGGTGAAGCCAGTGACTCTGGTGAAGGACAAGACGACTTTGTATTTTCTATTTCAAAAGATGAATACTTAGATTTACTGTTCGAAGATCTTGAACTGCCTAACCTGCAGCAAAATCAGCTCGATAAACTGGTGCAGATGAAAACCCATCGAGCTGGTTTTTGTAACGACGGCATGCCAAGCAATATTGATATTGTTCGCTCATTGCAAGGCTCGCTTGCTCGCAGAGTGGCGATGACTGCAGGCAAAAAACGTCACCTTGCTGAGCTTGAGGGTCAGCTCGCTCTGCTACAAGCTGAAGAGCAGCCAGACAAGGCGGCAATTGCTTTACTTGAACGACAGATTGAGGAGCTGCAAAACCGCATTAAAGCAGTGCCATTTATTGATAATTACGACTTACGTTTTCGTAATTATGAAAAGCAACCACACCCAACAAGCAAAGCTGTGATGTTTTGTTTAATGGATGTGTCTGGCTCGATGGATCAAGCCACGAAAGACATGGCAAAACGTTTTTATATTCTGCTTTATCAATTTTTAACTCGTAGCTACAAAAATATAGAGGTTGTCTATATTCGTCATCATACCCAAGCGAAAGAAGTTGATGAGCAAGAGTTTTTCTATTCTCAAGAAACGGGTGGCACCATAGTATCAAGTGCATTAAAACTGATGAACGAAATCATCGCTGAACGTTATAACCCTGAAGAGTGGAACATTTACGCAGCGCAAGCCTCTGATGGTGATAACTGGGCTGATGATTCGCCAAACTGTGGCGAAATTTTACGTAATAAACTGTTAAAGGCGGTGCGCTATTACGCCTATATCGAAATTACTGCCCGTGCTCATCAAAGTTTATGGCGAGAGTATCAATCAATAGTGCAAACCCACGACAATTTTGCCATGCAACACATTCGTGGCGTTGAGGACATTTACCCTATTTTCCGTGAATTATTTAAAAAGAATCGTCAGCAGCAAGGCGCCGCATAGCCTTGCCAGTGAGGTAAAGTATGGCCGATAAACGTATTAGCGACGGTCCTGATTGGACATTTGATCTACTAACAGAGTATCAAACTGAGATTGAACGGGTAGCGAAAATTTATAAACTCGATACCTACCCTAATCAAATTGAGGTGATCACTGCTGAACAAATGATGGATGCCTATTCGAGTGTGGGTATGCCGATTGGCTATAGCCACTGGTCGTATGGTAAGAAATTCATTCAAACAGAGCAGAATTATAAGCGTGGGCAAATGGGCCTCGCTTATGAAATTGTTATTAACTCAGATCCTTGCATTGCCTATTTAATGGAAGAAAACACTCTGCCAATGCAAGCCTTGGTAATGGCCCATGCCTGTTATGGTCACAACTCGTTTTTTAAAGGCAATTACTTATTTAAAACCTGGACTGATGCCAGCTCAATTATCGATTACTTATTATTTGCCAAAAACTACATTGCCAAGTGCGAAGAGAAATACGGTATTACCGAGGTCGAAAACCTGATTGATTCATGTCATGCATTAATGAATTATGGTGTAGACCGCTACAAACGCCCGCAACGTATTTCTCTTTATGAAGAGCAAAAACGCCAACAAGAACGTGAAGACTACCTACAATCGCAAGTCAACGAGCTGTGGCGCACAATCCCTACTTCGCAGCAAGAGTCAAAAAAACGAGAACGCCGTTTTCCTGAAGAGCCACAAGAAAACATTTTGTATTTCATCGAAAAAAATGCGCCGCTGCTAGAGTCATGGCAACGAGAAATAACTCGAATTGTGCGTAAAATTTCGCAATATTTTTATCCACAAAAACAAACGCAAGTGATGAATGAAGGTTGGGCTACGTTTTGGCATTACACCATTTTGAACCACTTGTACGATGAAGGTAAGCTTACCGATGCCTTTATGCTCGAGTTTTTACAAAGTCACACCAATGTGGTGTATCAACCACCCTACAACAGTAATTATTATTCAGGGATCAACCCCTATGCTCTTGGCTTTAACATGATGGTTGATATTCGCCGTATTTGCGAAAACCCAACAGAAGAAGACAAGAAGTGGTTTCCAGAGTATGCCGGCAGTGATTGGTTAGAAACCTTGCACTTTGCAATGCAAAACTTTAAAGACGAGAGCTTTATTAGCCAGTTTTTATCGCCAAAAATTATTCGTGATTTCAAGTTGTTTACGATTATTGATCATGAAAAAGAGCCAACCCTCAATGTCGGTGCCATTCATGATGAAATGGGTTATCACCAAGTTCGTGAAACCCTGTCGGCACAATACAACCTAAGTAATCACGAACCAAATATTCAAGTCTATAATGTTGATATTAGAGGAGATCGTTCACTTACTCTGCGTTATGTACCCCATAACAATATTCCTTTAAACAAGTCTAAAGATGAAGTACTAAAACACCTTTACAGGCTATGGGGCTTTAAGGTAAAACTGGAACAAGAAAGCGCAACAGGTGAAGTTTCATTATTGGGTGAATGCCCAAGCAGTGATGCCCGACACACAACAGAGTAACCAAAAATGAATAAAAAGATATTGGTGATCATCGACTCAACGGCCGATGCTAAAACATCTATATTACATGCAAGACAAAAAGCAAAAGGCATGAAGCATATTGATATTGTTGCTTTTAGCTACGAAGATACCAATAACATTTTATTCTCTATTCCACCTGATGAAGCGCTGGCTATTCAAGACAAAGAGCTTGCTAAAGTCCGTGCAGCACTTGGTCCACTTATCAGCGAGTATTTAGATGATGATAGCTATACTTTGCAAACCCTGTGGCATGAAAGCCCAGTACAATGGCTAGCCAATGAGCTTGATACGTCAGATTATGAAATGGTGATTAAAACTCGCCACATCGACGAAGAAACGCAATTTACAGAGCTAGACTGGCAGCTTATTCGCTTTAGCCCGCTGCCACTTTATTTGGCCGCGGATAACAAATGGCGTAACAATACCAATGTGCTGGCAGCCCTTGATTTAGGCAGTGAGAAGGCGACTAAATACTGTTTAAACGAAGCAATTATCAAAGCAGGCTTAGCCTATGCAAAAGACTACGACAGCGAGTTTTATGCCTGTTATACCGTACATGTATCACCGTTTTTACGTGATTTAGGCATTGTATTTTCAGATGAGCAAGTGATTAACGCCTTCGAAAAGCTACCCGTAGCACAGCGAACCTTAATCGAAGCGCACGACTTAAAAGACAAGCTTAAAATCAAAGCCGGTGTGGTTGAGCAAGTGATCCCAAGTGTTGCAGCTAAATTAAATGCTGACTTAGTGATTATGGGTTCGGTGGGTAATACAGGTATTAAAGGTCATTTAATTGGTAATACCGCCGAAAAAGTCATGAAGCTACTTAAAACAGATATTCTTGTTTTACCGCCACTTGGGGTTTAATTTGCTTAACTGAATAGAGTTACTATGAAAAAGGGGCTTAATTGCCCCTTGTTTGTTTATAAATCTGTGTAAGCTGTGACCTTGTTACGGCCGTTTTCTTTTGAGTGATATAAGGCTTTATCGGCGGCTTCAACCCACTTTTCGTAGCGATCAAACTTCTCGTCGAAGCAGGCAAAGCCAATACTGACCGTCAGTTGAATTTGTTTGCCATCAAAGTAAATTGATGAGTTCTCAATGAGTGTTCTTAATCGCTCAGCAAATATATGTGCACCTTCATGATCAGTATCAAGCAAGGTTACCGCAAACTCTTCACCGCCATAGCGACCTGCTAAGTCTGTTTCACGCAGAGTTTTACGCAGTAAGTCTGCAATATGACGCAGCGCCTCATCACCGCCGCGATGGCCATGTTCATCATTGACCTTTTTAAAGTGATCAATATCAAACATTAACAAGGTGCTGCACCCGCCACTGCGCACTATGCGCATGTATTCTTTGCGTAGCTTTTCTTCCCAATAACCACGGTTAGTAAGCTTAGTAAGTGCATCGGTACGGCTCATTTGTTCAAGCTTGCTATTCGCTTCTTCTAGCTCTTTTTTATTCACCGCTTCATCGGTTACATCATAGATAATGATACAGATATGCGATACTTCACCTGTGGTCGTCGTCAGTGGAATAAAAGTGGCATTTTGATACATATGATCCGCTTTACCGGTAATTGGGCGGTAATTCTTAAAACGGAAAATATATGGCTGCTGCTCCCAAATAGTAAATGAGCGATTATTTAAAATGAACACAGACTCAGATTTGCTGCGAAACCACTTTTCATCGATTGATGGAAACAAATCAAACAGGTCTTTATCTTTCACCGCGCTTGGCAATAGGCCAGAATGGTTTTCCATAAACCCATTCCAGATGCATACTTTGTAGTCTCTATCGAGCACCACTAGGCCTACATCAACGGTATTAAACATATCCATTAACCAATGGAGTTCATTCATATTAAAATCGGCTGCAGGCATAGTTTAGTCTTCTAATAAATAAGCTACTTTGTACTTAAGGGTTTTTAATGAGTCCTCGGTGAACAGCAACATCAAATCACAGTTAATATTGTGATTTTCGATGCCATAGCTGATCTCAATCGCCAGCGTTCGTTGCCAGCGAGATTTATTCGCCTTTACTAAATCAGATACATCACAGTGTTGTCCCAGCACCACAGGATGACCTTGGCTAAAACGCATATCTAATTGGTGCGACAGTCCTGTCAGAATAGCCCCTATTAATATGTTACTCACATCCATTAATAGCTCTAATTCAACTTTATCGTTGAGCTCACCCTCATAATTCATTAACGAGGCGATTTCTTTAAAACTTGAATCATTTAACAGCAATAGTGCTTCGCCAGAAACACCGCCGCCAATAAAACCCTGACATACACCTGAGGTTGCGGCATTGGCATCAATCGAGCGCAAAGCCATATCTAGTTCATTGACTTCTAAAACATTTACATTAGGAATAGGAAGCTTTACGAATACATTAAGAAGACGCGCTAATAAGTCTCCAGCTTGCCCCATTGCGACATTGGTGAGTTCTTGGTAGATATCACGCACATCGGGATCAACTTGCTCACCTAGCTTATTAGCAAGACGCTCACGCATGGCTTTATCTTTAATACCATGATGTTCAATAATACTCGCTAGTTTCTCGGCGGAACAAGGTTTTTGAATAAAGTCGATTGCGCCTAACTCAAGCACACGTCGATGAGCATTAGGTTGGATGTCTCCAGATACAACAACAGTGAGAACATGAAGGTCTTGTTCTTGAATGGCTTGCAGTACTTCGTAACCATCCATTTCAGGCATGTTTAAATCGAGAAATAAAATTTCCGGCTGAATTTTTTTGATTTGCTCAATACAGTGAACACCATTTTCAGCAAACTCAATTTTTATATCCCAATCATCGGGTAAAGAGCGTGCTAATTGTCGACGTGCTAACTTTGAATCATCACAAACTAATACCGATGTTGACATATATTCTCTCTAAATCCACACTTTCTAACTAGCAAAAACACTAACTAGTAACTTTATTCTTATTTTTATATGTAAAAAATAGGGTCACAGGCACATGTTAATCAAACTAATGGTTATTTACAATTTTAAATTGTACTAATCCTTGGAGCCACTTCATGAGTATAATACACTGAAGTTAAATGCGTTAATTTAAAGGAATTTTATTATGTTACGTCCGCTAATGTTTGCATTAGGCGCTGTGTGCACGTTTAGTTATGCAGGTGATTTATCAGAAAATAGTTTAGACGCAGGTAAGGTTTCAGCCCAGTCTAAACCGGTTACTTTACTAGGGCAAGGTGTTGAAGTTGGCCAACAAGCGCCTAATTTTAAAGTAGTAGATGGCAACTTTACCCCCGTCACACTAGACAACTATCGAGGCCAAGCCGTGCTTTTAAGCGTTGTGCCAAGTTTAGACACAGGTGTATGTAGTATTCAAACCAAACACTTCAATGAAAAAGTAGCTTCAGAATACCCAAGTGTGGCGATGCTGACCTTAAGCGCAGATTTACCGTTCGCACAGAAGCGTTTTTGTAAAGCCGAGAATATAGACAAAGTAGTGACCTTATCTGACTCAGTATGGCGTGACTTTGGTAAGAACTACGGTTTGATTATCAAAGATATGGGCTTGTTAACCCGTGCCGTATTTGTGCTCGATAAAGAACATAACATCGTTTACAAGCAGCTTGTCGATAACCTTTCAAAAGAGCCTGATTACGACAGTGCTATTGCGGCATTAAAGAAACTGTAAAAGCGCAATTTTAACTTGCAGTGATACAAACACAAAAAAACCGCCCAAGGCGGTTTTTTCATATCAGCAATTAGGCTATTAACCTAAAAGCTCACCAAGTTGTTGGCTAACAGCTTCAACAGCTTGAGTACCGTCTAACTTGTGGTACTGAGTGTTACCCGCTTTTGCTTCTGCTTGATAGTAATCAACTAATGGTTTAGTTTGGTCGTGGTAAATACCTAAACGCTTACGCACTGTTTCTTCAGTGTCGTCATCACGAATGATAAGGTCTTCACCTGTGATGTCATCTTTACCATCAACTTTTGGTGGATTATAAACAACGTGATAAACACGACCAGAGCCAGGGTGTACGCGGCGACCGCCCATACGCTCAACGATGATTTCGTCAGCAACATCAAATTCGATAACGTGATCAACTACCACGCCATTCTCTTTCATTGCATCTGCTTGAGGAATAGTACGAGGGAAACCGTCTAGTAAGAAACCTTTTTCGCAATCTGGCTTAGCAATGCGCTCTTTAACTAGACCGATAATAATTTCGTCAGATACTAATTGACCTGCATCCATTACTTTTTTAGCTTCAAGACCAAGTGGTGTACCTTCTTTGATTGCTGCACGCAGCATATCGCCCGTAGAAATTTGTGGAATACCGTATTTGTCCATCAAAAACTGAGCTTGAGTACCTTTACCTGCACCCGGCGCGCCCAAAAGAATAATGCGCATATCATTGTCCTCTGTGTGATACTAATCTTAAAAAATGGTCGATCAGTGGAGTTTTGTTTTTAGAGCCTGAATTCTTCCACAACTAAGGCTATACCTCAAGTAACTTATACCAATTGCCTATATTAGCGGCAATAAAAAAGGGAGCCTTGCTCCCTTTTCCAACTCATTGCGCTAAAACGCTTATTTGCTTAAATCTAGCATAAGTTTGTTCAAACGAGTTACAAAGCCTGCAGGGTCTTTTAACGTACCGCGTTCAGCCAGTAATGCTTGATCTAGAAGTACTTGTGACCACTGGGCAAACTTGTCTTCATCTTGTTCAACATTTAAGTGTTTAACAAGCTGATGCTCTGGGTTTAGCTCAAAAATTGGCTTTTGCTCAGGCACTGTTTGACCAACTGATTCCATTAACTTTTGCATTTGCGAGCTCATATCGTGCTCATCAGCAACAACACACGCTGGTGAGTCAGTTAGACGGTGCGTAAAGCGTACGTCTTTAACGTTATCACCTAGTGCAGTTTTAATGCGCTCAACTAAGCCTGCAACTTCTTTTTCTGACTCTTCTTGCGCTTTTTTCGTTTCTTCGTCATCCATGTTGCCTAAATCTAAGTCACCACGGGTAATTGACTGGAATGATTTTTCGTTGAACTCTGTTAAGTAGCTCATCATCCACTCATCAACACGGTCGCTTAATAGCAACACTTCGATGCCCTTCTTACGGAAGATCTCTAGGTGTGGCGAGTTCTTCGCTGCAGCGAATGAATCAGCAACTACATAGTAGATTTTGTCTTGCTCTGGCTTCATACGCTCAATGTATTGCTCAAGCGATACATTTTGAGTGCTTTCATCAGTGTGTGTAGAAGCAAAACGCAGTAGCTTAGCAATGGCTTCTTTGTTAGCCGCATCTTCAGCTGGGCCTTCTTTTAACACCTGACCAAACTCGTTCCAGAAAGATTGGTAATCTTCTTCGCGGTTTTTCGCCATACGCTCAAGCATCTTAAGTACGCGCGACGTACACCCTTTACGGATTGCTTGTGTTACTTTGTTGTCTTGTAAGATTTCACGCGACACGTTTAGTGGTAAGTCGTTTGAATCAAGTAAACCTTTCACAAAACGTAAGTAGCTTGGCATGAACTGCTCAGCGTCATCCATGATGAAAACGCGTTGTACATACAGTTTTAAACCTGATTGACGCTCACGGTTCCATAAATCGAAAGGTGCTTTTTTCGGGATGTATAACAGGCTGGTGTATTCTGTTTTACCTTCAACCTTGTTATGTGCCCAGCTTAGTGGCTCTTCCCAATCGTGACCGATATGCTTATAAAACTCTTTGTACTCTTCGTCTGTTACTTCTGACTTGTCACGGGTCCATAGTGCTGTCGCGCGGTTAATACCTTCCCACTCGCCTGGCTGTGCTGGAATTTTCTCGCCGTCAGGACCTTCAGATTCAGGTACCTCTGCTTTATACATCTCAACTGGAATAGAAATATGGTCTGAATATTTAGTGACGATGCTACGTAAACGGAACTCATCAGCAAATTCTGTTTCGTCTTCACGAAGGTGAAGAATGATTTCAGTACCACGTGATGGTTTATCAATCTCTTGTAATGTGTACTCACCTTCACCTGCAGATTGCCATTCAATACCTTGGCTTTCACCTGCTTTACGCGTACGCACTGTTACTTTGTCAGCAACGATAAACGCTGAGTAAAAACCAACACCAAATTGACCAATCAATTGTGAATCTTTGCTTTGGTCACCAGTTAGGTTTTGGAAAAATTCTGCGGTGCCTGATTTTGCAATTGTACCTAGTGAATTGATCACATCTTCACGGCTCATACCAATACCGTTATCAGTAATGGTGACCGTGTTTGCTTCTTTATCGGCACTGATACGTACTTTTAGTTCCGCATCGTTTTCGTATAAATCGCCATTCGAAAGCGCAAGGAAACGTAATTTATCTGCCGCATCTGACGCGTTTGATACAAGCTCACGTAGGAAAATCTCTTTATTAGAGTAAAGAGAGTGAATCATCAGGTTTAATAGTTGTTTGACTTCTGTTTGAAAGCCTAATGTTTCTTTTTGTGCTGCAGTCATTGTGTAAATCTCCAATTAACAAAGTGTCTAATCTGCACTATGACTCTTTATATGGGGCAGGCTTTTTGAACTTCAAGGCAAAAAATTAAATTTACGGCTAAATTGGGGGGCTACACACAAAAAAGCCTGCTTAAAGCAGGCTTTTGATACCATATTAGGTATTAGTTTTGGTTTACGGCGCGTCGTCCGCTAAATGCGTGCATCAATGTCATACCATCAAGTAAGTCGAGCTCACCACCAACAGGGACACCGTGAGCAATACGAGATGCACCAACCTGATACTTATGACAAAGCTCAGCAATGTAGTGGGCTGTGGTTTCCCCTTCAACACTTGGATTGGTTGCGAGGATCACCTCATTAATGCCACCTTGTTGCAACTTGCTTTCAAGAATATCAAGGCCAATTTCTTTTGGCCCTATGCCATCAATTGGCGACAAGTGACCCATTAAAACAAAGTAAAGACCTTGGTATTGACCAGTTTGCTCAATCGCGAGTACATCGGTTGGTGATTCGACCACACACAATAAACCACTATCTTGGCGTTTAACACTTGAACAAATATCGCATACCGCTTGCTCTGTAAAAGTACGACAGGATTGACAATGCCCTACTTCATCCATTGCCTTGGTTAATGCATGGCCAAGTTGTTTACCACCTTGACGGTCACGCTCAAGCAAATGAAAAGCAATGCGCTGTGCCGACTTAGGGCCTATGCCCGGCTGGCATCGTAGCGCTTCAATTAGCTGTGTTAAACTAGGAGATAGTTGCATACAAAATCACTTAGAATGGCATTTTCATACCTGGTGGTAATTGCATACCGCCAGTTACTTTGCTCATGCGCTCTTGTGTTTCTTCAGCAACACGACGTACAGCATCGTTACACGCTGCCGCTAATAAATCTTCGATCATGTCTTTGTCGTCTTCCATTAGGCTGTCATCTAATTCAACACGACGAACATTGTGGTTACCAAGCATAGTTACTTTAACTAGGCCTGCACCTGCTTCACCTACAACTTCAAGGTTTGCGATTTCTTCTTGGGCTTTTTGCATGCGCTCTTGCATTTGCTGCGCTTGCTTCATCATGTTACCCATTCCACCTTTAAACATAACTGTCTCTCTTTCTAAACTACTTTAATTGGCATGAAGATAAGGGCTATTGTAACTAATTACAATGCCTGAATACTGTTTTCATCGATTATAGCGCTAAATAACTGCTGAAATTGCACTATATTTTCATCGCTATTTATTACATCAATCGCTTGTTGATGACGTCCCGCATCAATTTTTTGTTGAATCAAATACGGTGAATCAATTACGCCATCAGCAAACTCGATACTAAGCTCAACATTATGGCCGTAAATTTCACTTAATGCGGCATTGAGCTTTTGTCTAAGCACAGCGCTATCTAAATGGCGCTGTGATGAATCAACTTCAATGTGCAGCTGATTATTCTGCTTGGTAAAGATTGAATGCAGCGCAAATTGGCGCATGCGACCACCGAGCCCCATGCGTTTAATTAAATACGCCCATTCGTCTTGTTCGTGTGCAAATTTAATACTGCTGATCGGGCTTTCAAAATCATCAGGTATCGGAATACTGGCTTCTTCAACTACTGGCTCTGGCGCTTTTTGTGGATTGATCTGTTCAAGTAACTCTGGCGCTAAGTTTTCGGTGATTGTTTGATGCTTTTCTCGAAAGTCGACTTTTTTTACTTTACTACTGCTCTCCCCCGTTTGCTGGGGGATGGGCTTTTTTACTTCAGCAGCCATTGCTTGCTGCGGAGGCTGGTTATTGGACGCGGCTGTGCTTTGTTGCGCAGACGGCTCTGCTTTGGGCTTAGCTTCAGGCTGTGGTTCTGCTTTAGCATGAGTTTGCGTTGCTGCACCACTTAAACGCCCAGCACCTGAAATATTGCGATCTTGTAAAATACGAGCAATGGCCGACTGCGCCTGACTTTGCTGCTGTTGTAATTGTGCTGGTGCTGTTTGCTGTTGCTGAGGCGCAGATGCTTCATTGGCAGTAAAGCCCTGATCATAGGCGCTATTCATCACAGCATCGTATTGCGCAGCAAGTGATGAATCCATTTGCGCATCATTATCGTCCATGTAATCTTGCGAAGAATACTCTGGTGATGAGTACTCAGCTGCTGACACTTGCTCTGAGTGGCTTGGCTCTTGCTGTTGTGGCGCTGGTTGAACTTCAGCAACCATTGCAGTTTCAACAGATTGCTGAGGCTGTTGACCAGCATCAGGCTGCTCTACTGCTGTTGCTTCAACTTGCTGGGCAGGCTCATGGCTATGTGCCGTTTCTGCCTTGGCTGCTTGAATAGGCTCAGCTTGTGTTGGCTGAGGCTCTGAAGGAACAGCAGTTGTCTGTGCAGAGCTATGTGCAACTGGTGCTTGCTCTGAAGCAGCTTGCTCACGTTGCGCCGTAGATTTTTTCAAAATATCACGCAGTGCACCGGCACCACTTGGCTTAACCTGTTGCTGGGTATTCGTTGGTGTTTGGCTTTGTGCAAATTGCGTAGGTTGGAATGCAAGCAGTCGCAACATGATCATTTCAAAGCCAAGTTTAGCATCGGGTGCCCATTGCAAATCTTTTTTACCATTTAATAGCAATTGGTAGTAAACCTGCATCTGCTGTGCATCAGTGGTTTGTGCCACCTGCTCAATAAAATCTCGGTTAGTATCATCAAGTGCCGCTGCACTAGGCACAAGTTGCACAAGCTGAATAAGATGCGTCAGGGCAATTAAATCGTCGAGCAAGGCTACAAAGTTAGGGTTTCGGCTAACGACTGCTTTTACTTCTTGAAGTAATGCATCGCCATCTTGGCACAGTAACGCTGCTAACATGGTTTGGCTATATTGAGTATCCATCAAGCCAAGCATAGTTTGCACAGCCTGATGATTAATATTGCCATTGGTTTGCGCAATTGCTTGGTCTGTAAGACTCAATGCATCACGCATACTACCATCGGCTGCCTTAGCTAAAATAGACAATGATTTATCATCGAAACTTAGCTGTTCTTGATTAAGAACATGGGCAAGCTGATCATGAATTTCTGATTGCGACAAAGCATTTAAATTAAACTGTAAGCAACGCGATAAAATCGTCACGGGTAGTTTTTGCGGATCGGTTGTCGCTAATAAAAACTTCACATGCTCTGGCGGTTCTTCCAATGTTTTTAGTAATGCATTGAAACTGTGCTTTGACAGCATGTGAACTTCATCGATTAGGTATACCTTGTAACGACCACGTGTTGGTGCGTATTGAACGTTATCAAGGATTTCGCGGGTATCTTCTACTTTGGTACGTGATGCCGCATCGATTTCTAATAAATCAATATAACGGCCTGCTTCAATGTCAGTACAACTTGAACATTGGCCGCATGGCTCAGCAGAGATACCCTTATCGCAGTTGAGACTTTTTGCGAATATACGTGCAATGGTTGTTTTACCCACCCCACGGGTTCCAGTAAAGAGATAAGCGTGATGGAGTCTATTTTGTGTTAATGCATTAACTAATGCTTGTTTAACATGAGACTGCCCCACTAACTCGTGAAAGGTTTGTGGTCGCCATTTCCTTGCTAGAACCTGATAACTCATTAATTATTCGCCTTCGAATTCAACCAACTTTAAGATTTTGATGCCCATATCAGCAACTCGTTGCTCACCACCCAGCTCAGGTAAAGAAACAACAAATGCCGCATCAGTTGCGTTACCGCCAAGTTTAGCAACTAATTTTGCCGTTGCTTCGATTGTGCCACCTGTAGCCAGTAAGTCATCTACTAGTAACACTTTATCGCCAGGGACAATTGCGTCTGTATGAAGCTCAAGAATATCTTCACCATACTCTAATTGATAACTTTGTGAAATCACTTCGCGAGGAAGTTTGCCTGGTTTACGAACAGGAATGAATGGAATACCTAGTGCGTAAGAAAGTGGTGCACCGAAGATAAAACCACGAGATTCAGTACCGATGATTTTTGTAAAACCTTGGTCTTTATATGCTGCAATAAAGCTGTCGATGGTTGCTTTAAATGCGTCAGCATTAGCCATTAAAGTAGTTACGTCGCGGAACATAATGCCCGGCTTTGGGTAATCAGCGATCGTTGCAATGCTCTGTTTGATGAGCGTTGAAGTTGCTTGAGTCATAATTATACTGCTCAAAAAGTTTATCTAACAAAGCTCGAGAGTATAACATCACCTTAGTAGAAAGTCGGTAGCAAGTTTCGAAATTAATCACTTAACAAGAAATATCAGCTATAAAAAAGGCTGCATAATGCAGCCTGTTGTCTTTAATTTGCTTGCGCAGATTAAGATAAAGAAGTGATCCAACCAAGAATAGCGTTTAGACAGCCAATGCCACCGAATACAGCTAAAAACGCAATGAAATAAGTTGCATTGAACGGATCTTTAAAGTCTTTATCATTCGACATAATTACTACCTTTATTTAAGCACGACAAAATAAGGCGCTCATAATAGTCGAACTAAATACATCAATAAAGACTTTTAGCTGATTTTTAAACCAAGGTATTAGAAACCACAATGCCGCGTTCTGCCATTGCACTCAAGGTATTGAGGGCTCCCTGATACAGCTGCTCTTGGCTAAATTGAGGCGCATGCTCTGCAACTGCTTGGCATACATCATTTAAATCGGCACCTGGCTGAGATTCTATGATATTAAGAAGTAATGCGGTCATCGCATTTGTCGATAAAAATTGTACTTCGTCATCGGTATCACGATAAACCACAAAGTAACTGGGTTGTGCTGCCGGTTCACTTGGTTGATTATCTGCACTGATGGTATGAACAGGAAAACTGTAACTCAAATTACGGGCAAGTGAACTTAAGAATAATGCAGAGCTTGTCACTTGATGAGCCGATAAACTGACTTCTTCTGCCACCTCTTGAGCAACCGATACATCAAGCTCAACCCATTCATAGTGCGCTAGCTCTAACATAAACGCGGGATCATCGCTTTGCACTTCATAGTCATTAGCAAGAAAAGCCAGAAACTCCCCTGCAATATCTAAAAAATAAGGTGATTTACAATCATGCTGGCTAAAAAACTGCCTAACGAGGGCATGCCAAGCTTGCTCTGAATATAAACTTTTTAATACTGGATACGCAGAGCTGACAAACCCATCCACATTATTAAAAAATAAGTCGCGGTAAATCGCCATCCGACGCTCTTCAATATCACTAGGCTTAGCGTGTTGTTGAGGATCGCGGATATGCGCCATAAACGCTTGCTGTACTTGAGTAAAATGTTCAGGCACTGTGTTTCACCCTTGCTTGGTTTTGCTTGCTCGCTGTTTGCTGCAGTGCTTCAATGGTTTTTAGCTCGGTTAACAACTCACTCATCGGCGGAATATTAAAATCACGCTCTAATAAGGTGGGAAATACGCCATGAACTTCATAAGCTTTTTCAAGCAATTGCCAAACAGGATCGATAACTGGCGCACCATGGGTATCAACCAGTAGATCTTCGGCCTCAGTGTAATGGCCCGCAACATGCCCATAGGCAATCCGTTTTGTTGGTAATTCAGCTAGGAATTGCTCAGCGTTATAACCATGATTAATAGAATTAACGTAAATATTATTCACGTCGAGCAGCAGTTTACAATCAGCTTCTTCTAAAACAGCATTAGTAAATTCAAGTTCTGTCATTTGTTGACCAGGGGCGCCATAGTAAGACACGTTTTCAATAGCAATTGGCTGTTCTAAAATATCTTGTACTTGCCTAATACGAGAAGCAACATGCTTAATAGCATCTTCAGTAAATGGTATAGGCATTAAATCGTACATATGTCCTTCGCCCGAGCAGTAACTTAAGTGCTCGCTGAATAAACGAATATTATGCTCTTTAAAAAAGGTTTTAAGCGATTGCACAAATTCAATATCAAGCGCTGCTGGTGAGCCAATCGATAACGATAAACCATGGCAAACAAAGGCATGTTGTTCGGTAAGCTGTTTAAATTGTTTACCAAAACGCCCCCCAAGCTTTAGCCAGTTTTCAGGTGCAACTTCTAAAAACTCAATAGGTTTAGGAACATCAATGAGCATTTCATCAAGCATTTCTCGGCGCAAACCTAAGCCAATCAACCCAAAATCAGCTACTGATTCATTTAACATACTACCTCCTACTAAAAAGGGCCTTTACGGCCCTTTTAAAAGCTAAATGAGCGCTTAGTGATTAGAACCACATTTACCTTCGCCACACTTACCTTCTTTAGCTTTCTTTTTGTCTGCGCCACATTTACCTTCGCCGCACTTACCTTCTTTGGCTGCTTTTTTGTCTGCGCCGCATTTACCTTCGCCACACTTACCTTCTTTGGCTGCTTTTTTGTCTGCGCCGCATTTACCTTCGCCACACTTACCTTCTTTGGCTGCTTTTTTATCGCCGCCGCATTTACCTTCGCCGCACTTGCCTTCTTTGGCTGCTTTTTTATCTG
>NZ_VFBD01000004.1:0-457085 GCF_011319765.1 Pseudoalteromonas sp. MB47
CTTGGGTTCAGGGAAATGAAACAGTACTTGCTCAAAAATGAATTAACGTTACGTAGCAAAACCCCAGAGCTAGTAAAACAAGAGTTATGGGGCGTATTGCTCGCATACAATTTAGTACGATATATGATGACTAAGATGGCTTACAGCCTGAAAGGGATATGGCCTTATCAACTCAGTTACAGCAATGCTTCTGGCTATATCATCAAGGAGTTAATGATGTTGCCTCACACCTCAGCAGGAAAAGTACCGAGCGTAATAAATAAACTTATTGCAATGGCTGAAACCTTTGTGCTGCCAGAGCGAAGAGAAAGACATTATCCAAGATGTGTGAAAAAGAGACCCAGTCGATACCCTGAACGAAAGCCCCAAAAAATGCCTGTCAGCTCTTAACTGACAGGCATTAAACATGACGTTGGCTTTTTATTAGTTAACAAGTTCAGCTGACACGATATCGTTGAGCATCAAAAAGTGGTTAAGTACAGACTCTTCAAGTTCGAATACCTGCGCGATTTTTTCGCCACTTGCTGACATCCCCGTTTGCGCACCTGCAAACTCGATATGTAGCCCTAAACGCTTCAGGGTTTGAGCGTCGTAGCTATAAATAGCAGAATCACGTTTCTCGGTAATACCTGGCATCATCCCTATGATAGTAACCGCTTGTTCAACATTAATGATATCGAAGAATTGTCGCTCTGCAGTTTGCCATTTAGCTATATAGCTAGCGACCTCGGGCGGCTGCTCCATGGGCACGTATAATGGCTGTAATGAGCCGCCATGCCAGCCAATAACGGCTTGTGCTTCAACGAGGACATGTGGACTTGCAGTAACGACATAATTGGCGCAGGAGGATGCACAAAGCTCACGCACTACAACATTGAGTTGATATTCATGAACTAAGCCTCCGAAATGGAGACCTGCCATCACATCACCACCTTGGCTGTTAATAATTAAGGTGTTGATTTGTTGATCGCTATTTACTAATAATTGTTCAAACTTTTCAACATTTTGCTTTGATGTTTCGCCCTGAAAATAAATAGTGCCCGGCGATACTTCACTAATTTCAGCAACGCTTTGCTGTGTTGTTTTACAACCAACCAGCAGCACGCTCAATAATAATAAAAAACGCATTAACAATGCCTTGAAGTTTTGTTTGTATACAGTGCGCAATTTAATAATATGTCATTAACGAACTGCAAAAATGGCATAGTACGTTTTTTTACTTGAGAAATAAATCCACATAATAGGAACAATTGTATGAATATTGGAATTTACATCTATGATGATGCCGAAGTGCTCGATTTCTCAGGTCCGTTTGAGGTGTTTAGTACGGCTAAGCGCCTAGCGAATAATGACTGGCAAGTGAGTTTAATTGCCAAAAGTGATAGTCCTGTTCTTGCCCGCGGCGGTTATAGTGTAAACCCCCATTACAGCTTTGCTGACTGCCCTTTGCTTGATCTGCTTGTTGTGGTTGGGGGTGACCATACACGAGAGCTAGAAAAAGCAGAGGTTATTACTTGGTTAAAACACACAGTCACTAACACCAAGCGTGTTGCGAGTGTTTGTACGGGGGCGTTTTTGCTTGCTAAAACTGGGCTTTTAAGCGGTAAAAATGTCACGACTCATTGGCAAGATCAACCTGAGCTGGCTGCTATGTTTTCTGATCTCAACGTGATTGCAGATACTCGTTGGGTCACCGACGGTAAGTTTACCAGCTCTGGGGGAATTTCTGCAGGCATTGATATGAGCCTAGCGTTAGTCGCTGAATTTATTAGTTACGAACACGCCCTACTAACTGCTAAACAGATGGAATATAAATGGCAGACGTTATAATTTCTCAGCAATGTAGTCGGTTATAAACTGTTTTAAACATACAGCCTTTTTACTCAGTAAACGTGCGCTTGGCCAGATAGCATAAATGTCGCGATTTTCCCCTCGCCAGTGTGGCAGTACTTGAACTAACTGCTGAGATTTTAATTCATCTATAACCTCAAACCGAGGTAACAAAGCGATACCTTGCTCATCACAAACTAAGTATTTTACAAACCCGGTATCGTTAAAAGTAGTAGCAAATCGGCACATGTGAGTATAAGTTGCATTCGTTTGTGTATTGGTTAGCTGCCACTTATTTCGCAACGTGGTACCAATTAACCTATGTTGTTTTAAATCAGCAGGCTCTTCTATGGCAGATGCCGAATTAAGGTATGCTTTAGTGCTTACAAATAAGGTATCAACACTGCCTAACTTTTTCTGATGGAGCATAGAATCAGCCTGCGGCCCGACTCTTATTGCTATATCAGCTTGGCTTTTACTGAGATCTTCAAGTTGATTATTAAGCAGTAACTCAAGTTGAATATCAGGGTACTGTTTAGTAAATGCGAGCCACATCGGCTTTAAGAAGCCATGACTAATATTCAGAGGTGCTAAAACTTTAAGCTTTCCTGACAACTTTGCTTTTTGATCATTAAGCTGGCGGTGAGTTTGTTCAAATTGCTCAATCAATTCAACATAACTTTGAAAGTATACCTCCCCAGCTTGCGTTAACGTGCATTGCCTTGCTGAGCGAGTTAAAAGTTGCTCGCCTAGGCGTTGCTCAAGTCGTTGTAAGCGTCTCGACACTGTCGCGGTAGGTAACGACAAGCTCTCAGCCGCATTACTTAGGCCGCCCTGTTTTACAATCTGTATGAATAGAGCAATATCGTCAATCATGTTCTCATTTATGCAATCATAGTTTGTTTATCTTGCTATTTTTAGCATTTTTGCAATTAGATATCATGTCTTTTATTAAATCATTTAAGAGCATCTAATTATGAGTGTTAATGATATTTATGTGATAACTTTTGTAGGCATAGCGGCGACTTTGTTCATTGATCTTTATGCTTTTCTGCTGGCTAAAGTGTTTAAGATACCGTCATTAAACTTTTGTTTAGTTGGCCGTTGGGGCTTGGGTTTATTAGATGGAAAGTTTAAGCACCTGAATATAGCAACTAGTCCAGTTAAGCAGTTTGAGTGCGTGTTTGGCTGGTGTTTACACTACTTTATTGGTGTTTTATTTTCGTTTCTATTTATATTACTGGTCGGTCTTGCTTGGCTTGAACAGCCCACCTTAATTGCTGCATGTATATTTGGATTAGCTAGTGTATCTATGCCATTTTTTGTTATGCAGCCCGCTTTAGGGATGGGGATAATGGCTACGAAAACAGCAAACCCACTTCAAGCCCGCTTAAAAAGTACTGTAACTCACCTACTTTTTGGTGTCGGAATATATTTATCAGCTCAATTCATTCAATTTATTTAGGAGTATGTAATGGACGCAAAGCATTGGCATCAACGTTGGGAAAATAACGAAATTGGTTTTCATGAAGGAGACGTTAACCGTTATCTAGATCAGTTTTTTACTAACTTAAATTTGCAGCAAGGCGATACTGTTTTTGTACCACTTTGCGGAAAAACTCACGACATTCATTATTTGCTAGCGCAAGGTATGCGTGTTGTTGGGGCAGAACTTAGTGAGATAGCCATTAAGCAGTTATTTGATGAGTTAAAGCTAGAACCCGAAATTAGCCAACACGGCGAACTATTACGTTACCAAGGCGTAAATCTAACCGTTTGGGTAGGTGATATTTTTGCACTTACCGCGAATGAACTTGGCACTATCAACGCGATTTATGACCGTGCTGCCTTAGTTGCGCTGCCAAAGCCCATGCGCATTCGCTATACCCAGCATTTACTTGAATTAACCAATAGAGCTAAACAATTAGTGGTGGTCTTTGAGTATCAGCAAAGTGAGTTTTCGGGTCCGCCGTTTAGTGTGGTCGCCGATGAACTACATCAGCACTACGATGCTTTTTATCAACTAACATTACTGTGCAAAGAACCTCTCGAAGGTGGCTTAAAAGGGCAAGTCCCGGCTATGAACGTAGCTTGGCATTTAAGTTAGTACCTACAAACTGGTGGTGTGTAAATTCACACCCTAGTTGTGCATTTTTGTGGCTGGTTATTGTACCTCTGTGCGTGCACTATAGTGATTACTGTATTTAAGGAGCACATTTATGCAAAAGCCACGCGTTTTATTTGTTTCACATGGCGGCGGTCCTATGCCATTACTAGGCGATCCAAGTCATGCCGATATGGTTACTTGTTTACAGTCTATTGCTGCAAAAATTCAAAAGCCGTCAGCTATTTTGATGGTGAGTGCGCACTGGGAAGCGAACCCAATTAGCATCACTTCGAGCGCTGCTCCTGAGCTAATTTATGATTACTATGGTTTTCCAGACCCTGCTTACAGTATTGAGTACCCAAGCCCTGGCGAACCAGCCCTTGCCGAAAAAGTACATCAAGCATTGGCAAAGGCTAATATCGATAGCACATTAAACCCATCTCGTGGCTTTGATCACGGTATGTATGTGCCTTTGAAGATTATGTATCCAGAAGCAGATATACCTTGTGTGCAATTGTCGTTACATCCAAGCCTTGAGCCAAACTTACACCTAGCGATAGGTGAGGCTTTACAACAGCTTGATTACGATAATTTATTGATCATTGGTTCTGGCTTTACTTTTCATAATATGCGCGCATTTTTCACCCCTGAAACAGCTGAAATTAAAGCGCAAAATATGGCTTTTGAGCAATGGTTAGTCGATGTCTGTGGCAATACTGAGCTGAGTGAACAGCAGCGACAAGCTAAGTTATTAGAATGGCAAATGGCCCCTGCGGCGCGTTTTAGCCATCCTCGTGAAGAGCACTTATTGCCGTTACATGTTTGCTATGGTGCGGCGATACGCCCTTGTAGTGATATCTACGAACTACGTATTGCCAATAAGCAAGCCAGTATGTTCTTGTGGGACGATTAAGTTTAAGTTCAACCCCCCAGATAACACGATAAAGGCTCAGATTTTATAAGCTTATTTTGGTACGCTAGGTAAGTTAAAACCTAGGAACAACAAAATGAACTTAATAAAAACATCAACCCTTGCGTTTGCTGTGGTTGCGGGTTTAGGTTTGCAGGCATGCTCAACGACAGAGCAAGCGAGCACCCAATCAGCAACAGTGAACGCAACGGCTAATCCGCTCTCGCTTGAACAAATTTATAAAGACAAAGACTTTAAAGCTGAGCGTAGCACCTATTTTACGTGGCTCGATGATGGTACTGGTTATACGGTACTTGAAGAGCGCGAAAGCGATAAAAACAACCAAGACGACAAAGCTGAAGACGATGAGCACGGCGTTAAAGGCAATGATATTGTGTTTTATAACGCCGATGGAACGGGACGTAAGGTACTTGTTAGCTTCGAAAAATTAATTCCCAAAGGTGATAAAGAGCCACTCACTGTTGAAAGCTACCAATGGTCTAAAGATGGTAAATGGCTGATGGTTTTTACCAATGGCGAGCAAGTGTGGCGCTCACGTAGCCGTGGTGATTTTTGGCTTTTAAACCTCGAAACTGATTCGCTATATCAGTTAGGTGGCGAAAACATCGAAGCGAAAAAGCTAATGTTTGCTAAGTTCTCTCCAGATAGCTCAAAAGTAGCTTACGTGCGTGATAACAACATCTACATGGAAAAAGTGGGCAGCAAGGCTGTGACTGCTTTAACCACTGACGGTAACGACACCATTGTTAATGGTAATTTTGACTGGGTATACGAAGAAGAATTTACTATTCGTGATGGTTTTCGCTGGAGTCCAGACAACAAATCAATTGCCTATTGGCAGCTTGATACCAGTGGCGTGAAATACTTCACCATGATCAATAACACCGATGATCTCTACCCTACCCTTAAAGAATTCCCGTATCCAAAAGCCGGCGAGATGAACTCTGCGGTTAAAGTGGGGGTGGTCAGTCTTAGCGACAAGAAAACTCGCTGGGCTGAACTAGGTGGCGATAATCGCGATCGTTATATTCCACGTATTAGCTGGGCAGGCACAGGTGAATCTTTGATGATCCAAGATCTTAACCGCCCGCAAAGCCACAATAAGGTTTGGTTATTCGACTGGCAAAAACAGCAGCTGACTAAAATTCTTGAAGATAAAGACGATGCCTTTATTGAGTGGTTTTATAAAGCAAACTGGTCAAAAGACGGTAAGTTCTTTATTTGGCACAGTGAGCGTGATGGCTGGCGTCATTTGTACCGTGTATCTCGCGATGGCAAAACGGTTGTTGATTTAACACCGGGCGAGTACGACATTATTGATATGTTAGCGCTCAACGAAGATAAAAACGTTATGTACTTTACTGCATCACCGGATGATCCAGGCCAGCGTTATTTATTCCGTACCTCGCTTGATGGTAGCACTAAACCGGTGCGCGTAACGCCTGCGTCATTCGATGGCTCAAACAGCTATTACATGTCTAAAGACACCTCTTGGGCGATGCATACCTTCTCTAAATTTGGCACCCCACCAATGAAAGAGATCATCAAAGTAAGCGATCACAGCAATGTGAAAACCTTAGTTGAGAACAAAGCATTAAAAGAGAAATTAGCGACTGAGCAGTTACCGACTCACGAGTTCTTTACGGTTAATGCGCGCGATGGTGTTGAGCTTGATGGTTACATCATGTTCCCAGCGAATATGGATAAAAGTAAAAAATACCCAATCGTTTTCTATGTTTACGGTGAGCCGTGGGGCTCAACAGTACAAGACCGCTGGGAAGGTAACAGTTACTTATACAAGTCGTATCTAACTCAGCAAGGCTTTATTGTTGCCTCAGTTGATAACCGCGGCACGCGCGCACCAAAAGGCAGAGATTGGCGTAAGTCTATCTACAAAAAAATAGGCTCTATTACCGTACGTGACCAAGTTGACGCCCTTGATGCAATGGCAAAACGTTGGGATGTCATTGATACCGACCGTGTTGGCGTATGGGGTCACTCAGGTGGTGGTAGTTCAACGCTTAATTTGTTATTCCGCCACGGTGATAAATATAAAGTTGGGATTGCCTCAGCCCCAGTGCCAGATATTCGCTTGTACGATACTATCTACCAAGAGCGCTATGCAGGTAACCCAAATACCGATCCTGAAAGTTACGACAATACGTCTCCGATCAGCTTTGCAAAAGACCTGCAAGGTAAGTTGCTACTGATCCACGGTACAGGAGATGATAACGTTCACTACCAAGGCTCAGAGCGCTTAATTAACGAATTAGTTAAGCACAATAAACAGTTCGAGTTTTTTTCTTACCCGAACCGTTCTCACAGCCTACGAGAAGGTAAAGGCACTACCTTGCACTATCATACTATGATGGCTAACTTCTTCGAAAAGCATTTACTTAACAAGTAAATATGCTCTATAAAAAATACCGCAGCTTAGAGGTTAAGCTGCGGTTTTTTTATGCAAACTGTAAACCCCCGTTACACAAAAACATTACGATGAATATGTATAAATTTTGATAAGGAAAAAGTTTTGTCTATTGTAATTCTAAAGTGACATGGTCTGAATTTTTATCAGCTTGACTTTGTTGGTGTAGGCGGTTGATCGTATATTTTTCTGAGGCACATTGTTCAGAGTCTAAATTCGATACGTAGTTTAAAATCTGATTTAATGCTGTGCTATTTTTTCGTACTTTTAACGCAAACTCCTCTGCGCTTATACAGCGTCTATTGTCATCATACATAATTTCTAGCGCTGGCTTTAATTCTTCAATAGTTTTCGCCTTACTAAAAAGAGATAAATACTTTTCTCGACCATTATTAACTATATTTTTTGAGTCTAATTTAATTGTTGCTATTTTATCGAGCCATTTATCATCAAAACCAAGTAAAACATAGTTAAGCAAATATTCGCTGTCCTCATCACAAACACCTGACTTAGCTGTGTGAGTTGCTAATTTTGCTCTCAGCTCTGAAGCTGCATCTAGCCAAAAAGATGTTGATTTATGAGTCTCTATTCCTATTGTATTAAGGACTGCTAACCGACGTGCTGAAAACAGTCCTGCACACATCCAACGTATACCGGTATTTACTGTTTTGGAGTGCCAATAGACTGCTTTTTCAAGATCTTGCTCCACAACAAATTCACCACTTTCGTAGCTGGATGCTAGTATATTCATACATCCAGCATGGCCTGCCTCCCCACACGTTGACCAGTAAAGATATGCTAAACTGTAATTATCTAATTGATGAGCTGAAATTTGTCCCGCAGTATATTCAAGGTCACCTAGATATGAGTCAGTTACTTCTTTTAAGTCATCTAAGTTATTAAGTAGTTTTTGTACTTGAGAAACATCGATAGGAAGTTTATTAAATTTGTACTTTCTATTAATAGCTTCGGCGGCATTTAACTGAGCGCGTAATATGATTGCAAAATCTTCAGGAGAAAATGTGATTTCTCGAGAGCCTGACTCAAGGATATCAATGTTATTTTGAAGGCGTTTTTCATCGATCTCTGTGATAGATTTATAAGAATGTAAATAATTGAAAGTATCATTAATTGCTACATTCACATCCTCAATAGTTACCGCAACGACTGCGCTTGAAAAAATACTGCAGCATAATGCAAAAAGCCATTTCCTTGTCATTTTTAGTTTCCTTAATAGAGACTCATTTATTGTTTTAGCTTGTTGATAGATAATATGTAATTGTCTATAAAGCCTGATTTGATAGTATTAAAAAATACTGACCATAACACCTTACTTAATAATAATCTTATCAAGATAAAATTTATTCAAGATTTTACCTTTTGATTCATAATGGCTTTAAAAAATTTGTTAGCTAGTTTGTTAGAGAGGGGTTTTGCCCCTTTAAACTTACAAATAGGTGTTAAACCAATTAACTAGTTCTGATTCTAGTTGTTCTTTATGGTTCATTAAAAAGTGATTGTCACCGTCATACACCACGAGTTTATGGGGTATTTGATGCTTATCTAGCGCTTTGGCAAATTGAATTGAGTTCTCGACCGATACTCGTTTATCTTCACTGCCATGAATAAGTAATATGGGCACTTTAGGCGATAGATTATCAACCCAGTTCATAACAGAGCGAGCTTCAAGCTCTGCTTGTTTGTTCTCTTTATAATTGGGAATACGACGCACATACACGTTTTTTTCCATGTTAGGTCTAAACGTAAGCTCTTTGACTAAATCGGTCGCCCCCGCAATGGTTGCAATAGCTTTAACCTTGTTTGTGAGTTGCATTGCAAGGTGGGTTTGCATGCCGCCTCTACTTACTCCTAACATACCAATACGGTTTTCATCTGCACTTGCTATGTGCGGAATAAAATCAATAAGCGCAAGTACGTCGTTAACGTCTCTGCCACCAAACTCATCTAAATCATCATTTTTAGTTGATGTACCGCGGTATTGGCTGCCGATAACCACAAAGCCTTGCTCTGCTAAAGGAAATAAATTACGCATCATTGCTGCAAAATAAACACTGCCAAAATTACCGTTACCGCCGCGGTTATAAATTAATACTGGAAGCTTATTCTTGATGACTTTAGGTTTGATGATATAACCAAGCACCTCAACATTATCGACCTGATATTTAAAATTATGGCAGGTTAAATTAGCTTTAAAGTTATCGAACATATCTTGTGGAAAGGTTTCTTCAAAGGCTTTAATGCGCTTTAAGTATGCTTCTTCGTTTTTAGCTTTGCGTTTATTCTTTTGCGCAATAAATTGATGCCACGAATCATAGTCAGCAAAGATACCTGTGAAGCAGTCTGTTTCTTTTGTTACGTGTTCATCATCGATAATTTTTGCTGCGCTGGTAGAAAAAACAGCGAGAAATAGGCAGGCAAAGAGTAGTAATTTATACACAACAACATCCTTATTGGTGACTAAAAGTTACGAATCCACAGTAACTTAAATGATGGTTATTTGTATATAACTACTTTTTTACGTATCAAAACTTTTATATTATGAAAGTTAACTTATTGAATTGGAAGTCATAATGAGCAATAAACCGCCGCATATATTAGAGTTGCTACCTAAGCGTTACACCTTGTGGGGGTTATTATGCTTATCCTTGGTATTCGCTATATTTGTAATTATATGGTCTCGAGCTCCTGAATACCGGCCTTTGATACAAGATATGCGCTTAGTCAATGCCGTCAAGATAGTTGATGTACTGGACGTTGAAGAGATCCCTTACAAGGCTGATATTAAAAATCATATTTTGTACGTCGATGTTCTTCACTCAGACCAAGCAAAGCTAGCACTTGCTAAAGTAGGTTTCGTCTTTGATTATCCAAATAAAGATGCATTTAGTTCAATACCACAAGCATGTGCCTTACTTGAATCACAAGAAGTAAAGGAAAATAGGCCTATTTATCAAACTGAATGGTTTTTCCGATTAGTTCGCATGACAATGGCCGCGATAGTACTTATTACTTTAATCTTGGTAGTTGTACGACCCATTTTAAAGAATCTTATTCTTGAAGATAACAACAAGGATTAATATACCCTTTAGCAAATAAAAAGCCGCAACAAGCGGCTTATTTTGTAATGGGGCTTTACACTAAAAAATGGGTTTAGTGTTATTCAACCGAAATGAATACCTCAACTTCGTCACTGTTTTTATAAAACTCATAGTCAGTTTTATATGCTCGAATGTGCGGGCACTGTTCATTACTAAAGTACTGCCAAACTTGACCCCAAACATCGATAACGGTTTGTGGCATTGCCCCTTTGCCGCTAAAGCGAAGGTAGTTACCTGTGGCGAGTGTCGTTTGTTCTATCTCTGATGACGTGACTTGCAGATCAGTACACGCATATACATCAAACTCCCCTGTGACATCAGATTCATAATGAGTGTACACGCCATAAACTTGGCTCGATGGGGTTAATTTGGGCGCTATGTCTGTGTAAAACTGCTGCCATAAGCCAGCGATTTTGGCACCTTCACCACTCATTTCATTCATATTACAGGTGCGAACTTTGAGGCCAAATAAGATCGTAGGGTTGTCTATATTGATTTTCGTTACTTGCTGATCCATTGCATTTATCCTTGTTAGTTTGTTCCCGGTAAAATACCAGAGCATGTGTACTTTAACCTAGCCTTTTTAATTATTTATTTTAAAAAGACTATATTTTGTCAACGGCCTTTACAGCTTAAAAAACAGTCATGGCATCCTTATCTGCATCAGGTTAAGATGGGTAAAATAACAACAAAATCAGCGGGTGTTTAATGAATAAAATCAATGCGCTTATCTACTTTTTAGCCTTTAGTAGTGGCTTTTGTATTATGGGAATTGAGCTGTTAGGCGGGCGAATTTTAGCTCCATATTTTGGTAGTAGTGTGCATATATGGGGCAGTATTATCACCGTCTTTATGTTGAGCTTATCTATCGGCTATTTACTTGGCGGCAAGCTCTCTACTCGCAATCCTTCGTTAACTAAATATGGACTCATTTTCTTTGTAGCAAGCATTATGGTGGTGCCAATTGTATTGTTTGCTGAGCCAATTATGACCTTTATTTTCACCCATATTGAAGACAGTCGCTACGGCTCGTTATTGGCATCAACGGCGTTGTTCTTTATTCCTACAACAATACTCGGCATGATCTCACCTTACTCAGTGCGATTATTGGTTACCGATCATGAAAAAAGTGGCCAGGTTGCCGGTGGTTTGTATTTTGTGAGCACCCTAGGAAGCGCCCTTGGCACGATTATTACCTCTTTTTATATGGTGCTAGCGTTTGATGTTAACGACATCATTAAAACCTTTGCAGCGGTTTTAGGCGCGCTTGGTTTGCTTGCAATTGTTGTTAGTCAAATTAAAACAAAGGAGCGTGCTGTATGTTTAGAATCTTAATGCTTTGTTTACTCATGACATTGCCTTTTAGCAGCTTAGCCGAAGTAATACATAAAGAGCGCTCGCTTTATCGCAATATTTTAGTGGAGAAGACTGGCGATTTACTGTGTTTAAAATTCAACGAAAAAACCCGTAAAAGTACGCAAAGCTGTATGTATGAGAGTAAGCCTAAAAAGCTGGTGTTTAATTACACCAAAATGACGTTCGCAAGCTTACTATTTATTAATGATCCTCAAAATGTACTGATCATAGGTTTAGGGGGAGGTTCACTCTCTAATACCATTCATGAGCTTTACCCTAGCGCTCATATCGAAAATGTCGAAATTGATCCTGCGGTGATAAAAGTTGCCCGCGATTATTTTAACTTTATAGAAACCGATAACGTGACGTCAAAAGTGCAAGATGGCCGTATTTTCATTAAGCGCGCCGCACTTAAAAAACAAAAGTACGATTGGATTATTCTTGATGCCTTTAATGGCGATTATATCCCTGAGCACCTCCTCACTAAGGAATTTTTTGCGGAAGTAAAAAGTGTTTTGGCTGATGGCGGAATTGTCGCTGCAAATACTTTTTCATCGAGTAAGTTGTACCAGCATGAGTCGGCAACTTACTTCGATGTGTTTGGTGACTTTGTGAATGTTGTGACTGATGAAAACTCTAATCGTATTATTTTAGCAGGCTTCGAGACTATGCCTAGCCAGAAGCTTTTAATTGAGCGCGTCAACAAACTCGCAAATAAGTTAATCCCTTACGATGTTGATTTGCAGTTACTTAGCGAGCATTTGTTTTATACTAAGGGTAATCAAGATTGGCCAGCGGATACCAAGGTGCTCACTGATCAATATTCACCAGCGAATTTATTAAATTACCAATGATCAAATACGCCTTAATTGCATTTCTTTTCATTACGAGCTCTGCTGCTAAGGCAGAGCGTCTTTCGAGCCCTCCTTTAGCTGCCAGCCAGCAGCAATTGTCTAAACTACTGAATCAATACAAAGGGCAAGTCGTGTTACTCGATTTCTGGGCGTCTTGGTGCAGCCCGTGTCGACGGTCGTTTCCTTGGTTTATAGCCATGCAGAGCAAGTATCAACAGCAAGGGCTTAAAGTGATTGCTGTAAACATTGATGTTGAGCGTAGTGATGCCGATGCTTTTTTAACTGAGTTTGCAGTGAACTTTAATATTATTTACGACCCAGACGCTGTTATTGGCAAGCAATATCAACTCAAAGGGATGCCGAGCAGCTTTTTAATTGATAAGGAAGGCATAGTACGGTTCCAACACACAGGATTTGTTGCTGATAAATTAGACCTCTATGAAAGTCATATCAAAGAGTTAATCGCTAAATAGTGTTATCTAGCAGATAACTTTTGCAGTTGTTCGCTTTTATCGAACAAAGCTATCTATTTAATTAATTGCACTAATATTTACTTAGCATGCTAACTACATTAAAATACTTAGCATGCTAAGTAAATGGAGCGCATCATGTCTTCCACTCCCCCTTTTCACGAAACTCTTGATTTAACATTATGCGGCAGTATGGGCCGTGTGCATCGTTTATGTCGCGATGCTGTCACTTTGGCGGTTGAGCCTTTGGGTCTTACCCAATCTCGCTGGACCGCGATGATGCACCTGTTTCATTTAAACCAAGGTTGTACGCAACAAGAGTTAGCAAATAGCTTAGGCATTGAAATGCCTTCACTCACTCGTACGATTAAGCAGCTTGAGCAACAAGAGATTATTGCTCGCAAAGCTGACGCTGAAGATAAACGCAGTAAACGTCTGTACTTCACTGAGCAAGGTCTACAATTGTTAGACACATTGCAGGTGATTATTGCCGATGTGAAACAGCATCTTTATGCCGACTTAACCACTGAGCAACTCGATACCATGGCGCATGGTTTAATTCAGATGGAACAGAATGCTCGCCAGTGTATCCGCCATTATTCAGGAGATAAGTAACGTTATGACACCAGATCAAAAGTTTGCCCGTTACGTAAAAATCTCTTTAGCGGGTTTTATTGTTTTATTTTTATATTTTGTGATTGCCGATTTGTATATGCCTGTTACACCGCAGGCCCGTGTGTATCACCCAGTGGTGCAAGTGACCCCGCAGGTAAGTGGTCGCGTGACTGACGTACTTGTCACCAATAATCAAGCCGTCGAAAAACAGCAAGCCTTGTTTAAGATTAATGACGAGCCTTTTGAGCTTGCCGTGCAACAAGCTGAACTTGCATATGATGATGCAAAACTACAAAACCAACGTTTAGATAGTAGTGTGAAAGCAATAGAAGCACAGTTAGCGGCTGCTCAAGCTAAGCTACATGAACAAACGTTGCTGTTTGAACGCGGTGAGTCGCTATTGAAAAAGCGTTCTATCTCAGAGCAAGAGTACGAAACAATCAATGCGAACTATCAATCAAGCAAAGCAAATGTGGCTGCAATTGAAGCCCAGCTTAGCGAGGCTAAATTAGCGCGCGGTAAAATTGGGGATGACAATTTAGCGCTTCGTCATGCTCAAAACCAGCTTGAACAAGCGAAGCTAAACCTGTCTTACACCACAGTGACAGCTGATACCGACGGTAAAACAGCAAACTTACAGGTAACACCGGGTACGTATGCTAATAAGGGCCAGCCGTTAATGGCGATTGTTGCTAATAAAGCTGATTTAGTGGCTGATTTTCGTGAAAAGTCTTTAGTTCACGTACAAGTTGGTAGCACTGCAAAAGTCAGCTTTGATGCGCTACCGGGCAAAGTGTTTACAGGCAAAATTGCTAGTTTTGAAGCGGGTGTGAGTGATGGCCAGCTTAATGCTAACGGTTTACTCAGTGCCACTGAAAGCAGCAACCGTTGGGTACGAGATGCACAGCGTCAACGTATCCATATTCAGCTAGATGAACACCAGATGCTGGCAAAATTTCCAAGTGGTGCGCGTGCAACTGTGCAACTTCTGCCTGACTCAAGCATTGGTAGCTGGTTTGCAAGCATGCAAATTCGCTTCATTAGTGTTCTGCACTTTATTTACTAAAGCTGGGTGAGTTATGTCAGTATTGCAACTCGATGGTAATGGCTTGCGCCAAGCGCTACGTATTGCCACGGGCTCAGCACTAGGGTTTACACTGGCAAAATTGATGAACTGGCCTAATGGCATCTTTTTTACTGTTTACCCTATGCTATTGCTCGGTTTAGTGCCTGTGCTTAACATGCATATTATTCGTCAGTTTTATGCAGGCGCGGTGTTCAGTGCGCTGTTCGTATTGGTTGTACAAGGTTTGTTTTCACACCTGCCTGTTGTTATGACAATGATGTGCTTTATCGCATTTGCTTTTTTGTTTTATCAAATGAGCCGTGGCGCTAATTTTTTATTTGGCGCCACAACGGTGGTGAGTTTGTCTATTCAATTGCACTTTTCGACCTACACTGGCAGTGGAGTGAGTATTTATCCGTTGATCATTAGTAACGCTGTTGCCGTTGTGGTCACAGTGGTGTTCTCGATGCTAATGCATGGTTTATTTCCTGATGTAGCACCACGCCAAGGTCGGGTAATGCCAGAAAAAGCAAAAGAAAGTGTGCGTCATGAAGTATTACTTTGCTCAACTGTAGCTACCTTGTCATTCGTTGTTTTTCAGGTCTTTGATTTACAAGATTCAATCTCTGCTCAAGCGGCCTCGGTACTGATATTGTTTTCGTTGTGCTGGAAAGCGGCAGGTATGGCGGCATGGCAACGTGCTATAGGCACCTTAATTGGTTGTAACTTAGCGTTAGTGGCACAGTTATTTTTGTATAACCATACCGATATTTTAATATTTCCTGCGTTAATTCTGTGGATTTTGACCTTTATCTTTAGTCGTTATCACATAATTGGTGGCGGTATTCCGGGTGTTGGTTTTGGTATTATCACCACATTTGGTATTTTGTTTGGCCAGTCATTAGGGCCGGGGCAAGATCTGGTTTACAGCGCGCTGTATCGTTTTTCGTCGGTATCTGTGGCAATACTATTGAGCTTGTGTGCGGTGTATATAATGCATCACATCTTAAATCGCTTTGAAATGACAAGGCATCACACGTTTGAGTAAAGATTAAAAAAGGGAGTTAATCAGAACTCCCTTTTTTATTGTTATTTGATTCGAAAATGGTCGGTAAAGACTTTAATAAATCATCTTGTTTTTTTACGACACTCTGTACGCAGGTTTTTGAGGCGACATCTGCAACCCAAGCGCCCCATTGTGAACTACCTGGTTCTTCACCTGGAGTTGCCCACCATCTGGCTTTATAAAGAATTTCGTTGTAACAGGTTTCACTACCTTGCGGATACGCGTTACCGGCTTGCCATGAATCTACAGCAAAACTCGACATAGGCAAAGCTGACAGCGTTATCATTGCTGCAGCAACAATGCGTGATTTCTGGCCCATACGCGGCTCCTTCATTAATGGTGAGATTGTATGACTATTATAGACGCGGCAGGATTAACCATCAATTAACTTTGTTAACAAGTTACACTTCTTTACAGTTCTGCTTATTTTTGACACGATCTTCTGATGTGAAAGTTAGAATTTTACATTTTTTCTTAATACTTTTGTTTGTCCTCTTTTCGTTTTAGAGTCCATGCGTTTTCTCTGAGAGCTTTTGCTTGGTTTTGTCGCTCTTCGCGCCTTTTGTACTTGAGTGGCATTAAGAATTAATTCTTTCAAACGATTAAGCGCATCCTCTTTGTTCATCTCTTGCGTGCGATGACTTTGCGACTTAATAACAATAACGCCCTCTTTGGTAATTCGAGAATCATTCAAATTAAGTAAACGTTGTTTGTAAAAGTCAGGTAACTTTGAGCGTTTAATATCAAAGCGAAGGTGAATAGCTGTGGCCACTTTGTTGACATTCTGCCCGCCCGCGCCTTGCGAGCGGATCGCACTAAAGTCGAGTTCCCATTCATCAATTGTGACGGTATTAGAAATAATTAACATCAGGTTCAGTTAGCTATGGTAAAAAAGGTATTGTAACATTTGTAATTGGCTAAACATAATAGCTCGACTATTTGCGCCGGTTGCTAACCATTTTGAAAGAAAGGAGATCACGATGAAAGCACTACTTATTTCTATGAGTCTACTTGCGATGAGTTTTTCTAGCTTCGCAGAAGATATTTCTGAAAATCAGCTACAGCGTTACATTAAAGCCCTTCCTGCAGTTGTTAATTGGTCACAAAACCAACCTGAGCTGGATAGTTTGAATCTAGGTAGTATGTTAGGTAGTTCTGATGGTGTTGACAGTTCGTCTGTAATGAATGCATTAGGCCACATTAAAGAACACGAGCTTTACACTGAGTTTGCAGCCCTTACCAAACAATATGGTTTCACACCTGAGCAGTTAGTTACTGTTGGTTCAGAGGTATCAATGGCGTATTTAGAAAACCTTAAAGCGGGTATGTCTGAAGAGAATAAGCAACGTGTAAACCAAGCAATGAGTGGTTTACAAAGCCTTACAGCATCATCATCTGATGCGGGTACTCGCTCAATGGCTGGTGCTTTAGAAGGTATTAAAGCAAGTACTGCAACAGCAGATGTTAGCGAAAGTAACGTTAACTTAGTTAAGCAGTATATGCCGCAGTTAAAAGAATTGTTCGCAATGTTGCAGTAACTGCAAAACGAAAAGAAAGCGGCTAGGTAGCCGCTTTTTTTATGCTTACTCGAATACCACAGCGTTTTTTAGATGCAGCTTTTGTTCTGCAGTTGGTAAAAATCCAGTTTGTACAAACTCGCTAAGGCTTGGATGACGTTCAAAGTATAAAATATCAAGGGCGAAACGATTCATGCCGTACAAGCCCCGATGGATCATGTTTGCCGAAAATATGAGTAAGTCACCTTTTTTGAGTGCCACACTTTTACCACGAACGAGTGAGTCACTATTTCGAGCGCCCTGCTGTTCTAATCTAACTGTTAACTCTTCATCTGAATCCCAGTTTTTATGGCTACCCGGTATTAGTTCTATTCCTGGTTCATCTTCAAAAGCAACGCGGCAATGTAGTACTTCAGGGCCGTTAAGAGCTACTTTTTGCGCATCAAGCTCTAAGTGATACTGCATATCTCGATGCCAATAGTTAGCTTGTTTGGGATTGTATGGGTTAAAGAATAGTTGAGTATTCATAAACTGAGGACCAGCAACAATACCTTTAACCTGTTTCAATAGTGTGTTGGCGCTGACAAACTTAAAAAGAGTAAACTTTTCCTCAGCACTTAAACATGCAGCGCCAGTCAAACCTGAGCTATTAATACCTCTAGATTGATAAAAAGATTGGTTTTCTTGCAACCAGTGTTGATGAAATTTATCGAGAATTGGCCTTACTTTACTAAGCTCACTCTCTGTGTAAAGCCCCTTTACATGGTAGTAGCCGTTTTCAGCAAAAAAGTTATTTTCCATTTTTTACCTTGCTAAAATTGCACGTATTTTACTACTAAGCTCAGGCAATACTTGTTGCTCAAACCACGGATTTGTCTTTAGCCAGATATTATTGCGAGGGCTTGGGTGAGGAAGTGGCAAGTAATTTGGCCAATATTCACGCCACGATTTTACTAACTCAGTTAAGGGTAGCTGCTTAGTGTGGGGTAAATGATATGCCTGCGCGTATTTACCTAAGATAATGGTGAGCTCAATATTATTTAGTTGCGCTAAGAGCTTTTCACGCCATGCAATCGCGCACTCTTTTCTTGGCGGTAAATCACCTGACTTACCTTTGCCCGGGTAACAAAAGCCCATCGGCAAGATAGCAAAATTGTGGTCATCGTAAAACTCATCACTCGTAACACCAAGCCAAGAGCGAAGCCTTTGCCCGCTTGCATCATTAAAAGGTTTGCCACTTTCATGCACTTTAATTCCCGGTGCTTGACCAGCAATTAAAATGCGAGCCTGTGGATTAAACTGGATAACGGGCCGCGCTCCGAGTGGTAAATGAGGTTCGCAGATCACGCATTTACTAACTTGTTTTAATAATGATTGAGTACTCATGAGTTAGTAAAAATATGATCTATGCTTGTTTTGACCAAACTGCTAACTCGTTACCACTTGGCTCTGTGAAGTGAAACCGACAGCCTCCAGGAAAATCAAACAAGGGCTTAATAATTGTTCCACCATGTTTTTCTACCTGCGCTTGCGTCTCTTTAATATTATTTGAATAAAGCACCAGTAGCGCGCCGCCATTATTGGTTAAGCTAGCTAATGGGGCTTGATAAAACCCGCCATCAAGCCCCGCAGATTCAGCGCTAAAGGCCGTGTATTCAGGGCCATAGTCGGTAAATTGCCATTTAAAAACCTGATGAAAAAATGCCTTTGTTGCGGCTAAATCTTTAGCAGCAAATTCAACATAATTTAGGCTATGGTGGTTCGACATGGTGAGCTCCTAATTTAAACTATTCTCAAGCGCCATCGCGCAATGAAGTGCTGTACTATCAAGTAATGGAATCGATGTATCTGCTTGTTGAACTAATAAGGTTATTTCGGTGCAACCAAGAATAATGGCTTCAGCACCTTGCTGAGTTAGATTATCAATAATGGTTAAATACTCGGCTTTAGATTGTGGGCTGATGATGCCTTTACATAGTTCATCATAAATCACACGATGCACTGTTTCACGCCCCTGTGCATCAGGGATTAACACGTCTATGGCGAATTTATCTGCTAAATGCTGCTTGTAAAAGTCTTGTTCCATAGTGAACTGGGTACCCAACAAAGCCACTTTTTTAAAGTTATGTTGGATCAGGTTTTCACCAACTGCATCAGCAATGTGTAATAAAGGAATTGCAACCGCAGCTTGTACTTGCTCAGCTAGTTTATGCATCGTGTTGGTACAAATTAATAAATAATCCGCGCCCGCGGCTTCAACTTGCTTAGCGGCCTTAATGAGTATCTCGGCCATCTGTGGCCAATCTTGTTGCTGTTGAAGCATAGCTATTTCGGCAAAATCGAGGCTAACGAGTACTATCTTGGCACTATGCAGCCCCCCAAGTTTGTTTTTAATGCCTTGATTTAAAAGCTGGTAGTAACTTTGTGTAGACTCCCAACTCATGCCACCGATTAAGCCTATTGTTTTCATTGCAGCTCCCTTTTATTTACTTAACACCATATGATATTGCACAGAACAAAGCTAGCAGATCATTATTTTACTAACAGATCGACTTAGTTGGTTCAGTTTCACTATTTAATACGTGCATGCAAATGATAACTACTATCTTTTCTGTTTGTCGGCGATATAATACGGGGTTTTCTTCTCGTGTTATTTTTTAAGGGATTATCATGCATTCTCAATCATTAGATGCAGTGACTACCAATCGCCCTAAAAATACAGCTAAAAAGCGCTCTGTGAGCCTATCTTATCGTGTTGCTGTGTTTTTGCGTTTCGTTGCAGCCATCATTGGTGGTTACGCCTTTACCAGTGTGCTTATTTCATTACTAGCTGTGTTATTACCACTTAATAAACTCGACAGCGTGCTGTTAACCACGACTCTATCGGTATTTTTTTACTGTTGTGTGTTTATTTGGGTGTTTGCAGTTAAGTCTTTAAAGACTGTTTGGATCACTATTTTACTAACAACTGGTGGGCAATTGCTGGCCCTTTCATTGATTAAGGATTGGTTATGAAAGAGAGCTTTTTCCGCTCAATGACTTGGCTTCATACCTGGGTTGGCTTGCTGGTATGTTGGTTACTGTTCTTAATCTTTTTTGCTGGCACCATCAGCTTTTTTAAAGATGAAATCACTATTTGGGCTAAACCCGAAACACACAATGTGCAGCATCAAGCACAACGGGTTCAGTCTCAAGCCGAGCAAATTAATTATGTGTTTGCGCAATTACAGCAACAGGCACCTAATTCATTATCTTGGCGGATAAACTTACCTGAGCCACGTAACCCTGTTTTAAGCTATGGGTTTGCTGAGCCTAAACAGCCAGGCCAGCGCCGAGCACCTTTCAACTATACACATCTAGATCCTAATACCTTAGAGCAATTACCCGAACCTCGTGAAACAAAAGGCGGCAACTTTTTCTATCGCTTACACTTTGATTTACATTACATAGATGTATTTACTGCACGGATAATTGTTTGTTTAGCCTCATTATTTATGTTGGTAGCGCTTATAACAGGCATCGTGATCCACAAACGTATTTTTAAAGATATGTTTAGCTTCAGAGCAAACAAAGGTAGTCGAAGTTGGCTTGATGCACATAATGTTTCGTCAGTGCTGGCATTACCATTTCATATCATGATCACCTACACGGGTATTATTACACTGATTTTTATGCTGTTCCCCTACCCTGCCGAGACTGTATATGAAAATGGCTTAAGGCAAATGTTTGATGAGGCATTGCCTATTAATAAACGTGCAAAGCCCAGTGAAGAGCAGCGCCCTATGGTGGCAATCAAAGATGTGTTAGATCAGATTTATACTAAGTCACCGAATGCTGATATTAGCTACGTGTTTGTAAGAAATGCGAATACTGCTTCCTCACAAATCGTGGTTTATTTGGCAACCGGCAAAGAGGTTGTAGATAACGGACCACGCTACTTATTCAATGGTGTAACGGGCGAGCTTGAAGCGAGTTCTGGCGAAGATTGGAGCGCTTCGGCGCAGTTTTATGACTCAATGACGGCATTGCATAGCGGTCGTTTAGCGGAGCCGTTGCTGCGTTGGTTGTATTTTTTCTGTGGCGTAGCTGGCTGTGCCATGATCGCTACAGGCTGCATTATGTGGGCAAAACGCTTACGCGAGAGGCTCAAAGCAGAGCAAAAACCAAGCTTTGGTTTAAAGCTTGTTGAAAGTCTTAATTTAATAACTTTAATGGGCTTGCCGCTAGCAACTTCAGCGTTCTTCATTGCTAATCGTTTATTGCCTTTAGAGTTAGCTGGGCGTGCCGATAAAGAAATACTCGTGTTTTTCTTAACTTGGCTTGCGGTGGCGCTTTCGGCTGTGAGCAGTATAGAAAAACGCCATTGGCGCTATAATGCATGGCTCAATGCAATAGCTTGCTTTCTCGTGCCCGTGGTAAATGCACTGACAACAGATGGTAATTGGATCACGTATTTACTAACTAATCAATGGGCCTTATTCGGTGTTGATAGTGCGTTTATTTGTGCTGGCGTGTTGTTTTTACTACAAAGCAAAAAAATAGCTAGTCACAAAGCTGTTATTAACAAGGCAAAACCAAGTAAAAATAGGGTATTAAAGGAGCAACAAGGATGATGGAGTTACTGCAATTTAGTCTCTGCTTTTTAGGGTTTAATTGTTTTGCGCTGGCAAAATTCAATCATTTTCGTGATGTATTTAAAAAGAAATTAACCGAAAAACAACGAAATAGCTTTTTAGCCAGTGGCTGGATCAGTATTTTACTAAGTTTGGTACTTTGTGTGCTGTCTGATGCTGGGTACGGCGCATTGCTGTTTTGCGGTTATATGGCTTTAAGTGTGCTTATGCTCATGATTTTATACAGTTTTACTGTTTCATGGGTGAAGCATGTCAGTGTATTTACTATGTCTATTTTACTGTTGAGTGGCTTTTCGGTGATGATTTTGTAGTTTAGTTAGTAAAAAACTGATCTGATAGCAATTTGCAATAATGCTTAATTGATCAAATTTGTTTAAAAAAATGGGTAGGCAATGCCTACCCTAGCAGGGGATTAAATTGGGGGATCACATGTTGCTTCAATTTAACGACGCTAAGTTTGCCTAGCATCCATTACAGTTGTGTTGCACATTCGTGATAGTTTAAAGACAGTTGTAAAGCCCCTTTACAAGCTATTATGGTCAACATAGATAAGTTCATCTGTTTTAAAGCCATATTCTTTTGCAGTGTTTATAAAGTCCTGCATTTGCTGTTTTGTCACGGTCGGTGTGCGCGACAAAAACCATAAATACTCTTTGTTATAACCTGTGATATAAGCGTATTGATAATTTTGCTTATCTAATTCAAACACCACGTAAGAGCTGTAAAATGGTCCAAAGAATGAGACTTCTAAGTGGCCTATGTTTTGTTGCTCTGCAAACTTCGCTTTACCTTCAGCTTGCTGCCATTCTTTATCTTCGGCGCTGTAACCCTTGTTGATAACCTTCACACTGCCATCTGGGTTAATTGAGTATTCGGCGGTAATGCCCTCAAGGCCGCGTTCAAATGAATGATCTAAACGTGCAATTTCGTACCATGTTCCTGTGTATCTGTTTAACTCAAAATTATCGACGGGTTTGATGTTGTCTGGCACGCCTGTACACGCAGATAAAATGACTGTGATACATAAAACCCCGATTAACTTTAATGATGTTTGCACGTTTTTACTCCCTTTAAAAATTAAACAAATTAATACGTTAATAGCACTAATTTAGTTCAATTACGGTAAACTATTAATGTCTAAAATTAAAGATTGAGAACAGCATGAAGATTTGGGTTGATGCAGACGCCTGCCCCGTCGTTATTAAAGAAATATTGTTTCGTGCCGCAGAGCGCACACAGACCTTTACCACATTAGTGGCGAACCATGCGATGCGAGTACCACCCTCAAAGTTTATTAGCCGTTTGCAGGTATCTTCGGGTTTTGATATTGCCGACAACGAAATCGTTAAACGTATTGAGCCAAATGATTTGGTGATCACCGGTGATATTCCTTTGGCTGCTGAAGTTATCGAAAAAGGTGCCCAAGCGCTTAATCCGCGCGGTGAGTTATATACGACCGAAAATATTCGCTCACGTTTAAACGTTCGTGATTTTATGGAAACAATGCGCTCAAGTGGCGTTGAAATGGCCGGTGGCCCACCGCCTTTAAGCCAAGCTGACCGCCAAAACTTTGCAAATAATCTTGATCGAATCCTAGCTAAAAAGTTATGAGTGTCGTTAATAGTGCGCCACTGCAGGGTTTTGGTGATGATGCGTTTAAAGTCGCTGTTTATATAGAAAAGCGCCCGCCGATGCCTGCTTGGCAACAGCTTAAGCATTTGCATGCAATACAACCCGGCCAAATAAACGAAATAAACCAAGCATGTGGCAATGGTTGGCGCAAAGTTTTTAATGTGTATGGCAAAGTACTTTTTGCACTACCAAGTGAATATTATGATTTTGCAAAAAGAGCACCTGATTGGCAGAGCTTTCGCGATGAGCAACTACTGCAAGCACATAGCCAAACTGCATTACTGTTTAGCCCACCGATATTAGGCAAACCAGAGCAATTACATATAATTGCAGGGCGAACCCATGCTAAGCAGCTTATAAATGACGGGCTTTTGCATTGCCAATTAATATGGCTTGATGATGAATTTGCTATTAGTAAATCAGATAAAGTGATTGTTTGCCCCTATTTTGATTACCGCCAGTTGAGCAACATTAAAATTGCACGACTTAGCCAGCTAGTTGCAGATATTTTTTCTTAGTTTCTGGTTTATTGCGTTATTGAGTTAGCAAACTAAGCTTTAAATACTGTAGAGCTTAATAGGAGTTTAGATGAAAACTCTGATCGAATTGTTAAAGTGTGAAAAATGGAGCTAAACCGAT
Source organism: Pseudoalteromonas sp. MB47 (assembly GCF_011319765.1). Taxonomy (NCBI): domain Bacteria; kingdom Pseudomonadati; phylum Pseudomonadota; class Gammaproteobacteria; order Alteromonadales; family Pseudoalteromonadaceae; genus Pseudoalteromonas; species Pseudoalteromonas sp. MB47. The sequence continues at coordinate 24,262 of NZ_VFBD01000004.1, forward strand.
GTTTAAGCATTTACCAATAGTGAGTTTGTTTACAGCTAGCTCTGTTATGGCGAGTGCTGAACAATTGACTTTATATACTGAAGTGTTCCCACCCTATAATTTTGTGGAGCACAATCAGCTCACTGGTATTAACACCAAAATCATGGAATCTTTGTGCGAAAGAGCCAAGTTGAGCTGTACGTTTAGTGTATTGCCTTGGAAGCGCGCAATGTCACTAACCCTTGCCCAACCGAATGCAGGAATTTACTCTACTTCACGTACCGCAAAGCGAGAAACTCAATTTTACTGGGTTGGCCCTTTGGTATCTGGGCATTCATGTTTCTATCGCTTAAATGACCGAAACGACATTAAAGTAACGAGTACACAGTCGTTGCAAAACTACACCATTGGCGTATCTCGTGGTGATGTATATCAAACCGTTCTTGCTGATTTTAACCTTACTGAAGGCCAGCAATTTTTAACTTACTCAAAAAAGTTCGAAGAACTTAAAATGTTTAAGCAAGGCAAGCATGATTTACTGATTGGCTCCTCTCTCACTCTGTCAACACAATTGATGAATGTAGGTATGAGCACAGACCAAGTCACACCGGTATTTGAGTTAAAGCACCCTGCTTTAGTGGGTAATTATTTAGCACTTAACAAAAACACATCGCCGGAGGTAGTTACTAAGCTGCAACACGCCCTCGATACCATGAAGCAAGAAAACCTGATTGACCCTTTTGTTGATCAGTTTGTCGAAGAGGATAGGCACTCTCACGGCGAAGTATCCAAAGTCTCAGAGCAGTGCTTAAATGGCTCTGCCATTTACTAAGTTGGATAGGTTTTAGGTAAGTTAGCCGCTATTTTTCTTACTTTTGAAGTCAATCGTGATTTTTCGCGCTCGAACGCAAAGCCATTGCCTCATCTTAAGTTGCTTTTTATAGTGATAAAAATAACAAAAAGGGCAAAAAACTATGAAACCAACTTCACTCTTTAAAAGTTTAGTGCTAGCAGTATGCTTAGGCGCAACAGGCGCTGCTCAAGCTTACGATCGTATCACAGGCCATAACTTTGCTAGTCGTTCTGAAGTCATCGCACAATCAGGGATGGTTGCTACATCACAGCCGTTAGCTACGCAAGTAGGCTTACAAGTTTTAAAAGACGGCGGTAGTGCTATTGATGCGGCTATTGCGGCAAATGCAGTGCTAGGCCTAGTTGAACCAACAGGATGTGGAATTGGTGGCGATTTATTTGCCATTATTTGGGATAACAAAAGCAAGCAACTTTACGGTTTAAATGCCTCTGGTCGTTCACCACAAAGCTTGTCTTTTGAAACTTTAAAAGCACAAGGTGACTACATTCCTGCTTATGGGCCATTGCCTGTCTCGGTACCTGGTGCTGTAGATGGTTGGTTTGAGTTACATAAAAAGTTTGGCAAAACACCAATGAAAGCCTTACTGCAGCCTGCTATCGACTACGCTGAAAATGGCTTCCCTGTGTCTGAACTGATTGCCTATTACATGCAAAAAAGTGTGGCTGCGCGTGGTAAATACCCAGGCTTTAAAGATGTATATATGCCTGATGGGGCAATGCCAGAAAAAGGAGAGATCTTTAAGAACCCTGCCCTTGCAAACACCTATCGTAAAATTGCCAAAGGCGGCCGCGATGCTTTTTACAAAGGCGATATTGCTAAAGAAATTGGTCGCTACATGAAAGAAAACGGCGGCTACTTATCGTATGACGATTTAGCTGCCCACCATAGTGAATGGGTCAAGCCTGTGAGCGCCGATTATAGAGGGTATACGCTTTGGGAATTGCCACCAAATGGCCAAGGAATTGCCGCACAGCAAATTCTGAATATTCTTGAAGGTTACGATATCAAAGCTATGGGCTTTGATAGCCCTGAATACGTACACACCTTTGTTGAAGCGAAAAAACTCGCGTTTGCAGATCGTGCAAAGTATTACGCCGATCCAGCATTTAACACCATTCCCGTACAAACACTTATTTCGCAGCAATATGCTGACCAAAGACGCAAACTGATAGACCCTAATAAAGCTGCAAAACGTGACCACGCAGGCCCAGTAGAAGGCGATACCATTTATATGACGACCGCCGACAAAGACGGCAACATGGTTTCGCTTATTCAAAGTAATTACCGTGGCATGGGCTCAGGTATGACACCTGCAAAATTAGGCTTTGTATTGCAAAACCGTGGCGAAATGTTCGCCCTTAAAAAAGGCCACATGAACCAATATGAGCCAGGCAAACGACCATTTCATACAATCATTCCAGCGTTTGTCACCAAAGATGGCAAGCCATATATGAGTTATGGCGTAATGGGCGGCGCAACACAGCCACAAATGCATGCTCAAATACTTATCAACATGATTGATTTTGGCATGAACCTACAAGAAGCCGGTGATGCACCACGTATTCTGCACACAGGTTCATCGCAGCCAACCGGCGAGATCATGGAAGACGGTGGTTTTGTTAGCTTAGAGTCAGGTTTTTCGATGGAAACCCGCCGTGAGTTAATGAAAAAAGGCCACACCTTACAAGACGCGGTTGGCCCATACGGTGGTTATCAAGCAATATTGAAAGACCCAAAAACCGGCGTTTATTACGGCGCATCTGAAACCCGTAAAGACGGACAGGCCGCGGGGTATTAGGCTATTGTAGGTTGGGTAGAGCGGAGCGAAACCCAACAAGCAAGCGAGTTTCAAGAGTAAAGTTAGCGAGTTAAAAGAGCTATCAGCTATCAGCCGTCAGCTCTCAGATTCAAAACCATCAGCTAATGAGCTTTGATGTGGCTGCGGTTTTACATCGCGTAGGCGTGAAATTTATTTCGCGCGATGGTTCATGGTTCGGTAACTCCCAACCACCTACCCTGCAAATAAGATCAAAATCAGCGTTAAGCCGTTTTTCTGAATATCTTTAGTACTGATAAAAAATTTATAGTTAGCAATGCATTACCTTCTTTGGTAATAATAGAATTATTAAATAAATGAGCGTGGCATCGACAGAAATATGCGTGTCGCATAAATACTAAAATGTTATGTTTTCCTGAGGTTTAATTGAAATTTGTAAAGTATTCTTCAAATGGCAACTCAGTTGGTTTGGATGATAATATCAATTGCTATTGGCAAATTAATGAACTGGGCGAAATTATTAAAAGTATTGAGATACAACCAAATGCTGAGCTTCTTAAATATTCGAAGCAGCATCAAGCTGATTCTTATGGTCAATTACCCGAAGGTATCATAACACCAGATAATTTAAATGATCGGAGTTACGGTACTTGTACGCTTTTAACAGAAAATGACTTTGACAAAGTGTGGTCAAAAAAGGCGATCAACTTTAATTGAAAACATAACAAAGTGCTTAAGGGCGGACGCAAAACGATTGACTTGAGCTCCTTCGTCGCAAATTTTAGCAAAGCATTTTGTGAGATTTAACACGGCGTTATGTCATGAAGAATAGTATCCCAATTTTACTTTTGCTGTTGAGTGTAAGCTCGGCTTGCAATGCGAAAATTGATATTGAATATCGAATAACAGTAGTAGCAAATAGCAAGTCAAGCTACGGTCTTAGCGTAAGAGCTCCGGCTAGTGACCCTAAACAATTAGTTCCATATTGGCATCGGAAAGCTAAAGAGATATGTGGCTCAAAAAATTATAAAAATTCGCAGTTATTAAAAAAGGAAACTCAATGTGGAGATGCACTAAGAGTTGATAGAGATGGACAAAAATGCGAAGTTATTCCAGCCTCAGTATTTGGCACACTCCGATGTGAAAGTATATAACGAACTGTTTAATAGTGAACAAAATTCAGTTGGCTGATTTGGCTCCGCTCCAGTTCATAACCAAAAAATTTGCATATTAATAGGGGTTAGGTGCGCATAGCTAAACGTTTGAGTTTTTTATTATTTTTGTTTCTTCCTCGATTGGTTTGCGCTTGTATGTTACCGAATCAAGGTGAAGAGTATGATTCGTTAATTAAACTTGAAAAGTTAGAGAGTGAAAACAGTTATCGTATCTCGATTCCTCGAGTTATTGAAAACTCTAGTGGTTGGCCAACTGTAACGTTAATCTATACTTCTCATGATTTAGACAAAGATTGTAAAGAAGAAATCCTTAGCGATGGAAATCAACTGTTATGTCTTCCTCAAGAAGAGAATCGTGAAGAATTAACTCTAAATAGCACTTGGAAAAAGGCAATTGACTGGCTATCAAATAATAATTTGTACGAAGGTGAGATTCAAATAATGGAGCAAGAAAACTATTCTGTCGAAATTTCTGTAAAGTGGGAAACCGAATTGTGTTTAACATTTGGGCGCAAAGTAATTGCCTAATAGTAAGCATGCCTAATAAACGCATTAATTAATGGATGTCTAAAGCTTGGTTAACGCTCATTCTTAGCTAATTATAGCCAAGCTTAATATGGCCCATATTGCGACGTTATATTTCTTGGAGGTTGGGTATGAAGATTATCTCTGCAAAATTAAATATTGAACCTTTTCACTCTCTTAATAAAAAAGATATAAAGCGTATTTTTTCTTTGGTTCCTGAAGAGTGGAAAATGGCTATCGATCAGGTTGTTTTGAGCTCCGAGTTGTTCGAAAACTCTCGCTTTGATAGACCAGTAATTCATAGTTCAATAAGTCGCAGGTTAAACGTACTTTCTCGTGGTCTAACCAAACGACGCATGGTAAAAGAAGTATTACGTGAGCTGGCATTAAATGGAGGTGTAGCACAATCAGGCTTCGCAAACCATGTATGTAAAGCTGAATTAGCCAAACTGGATGAAACAGTTGAGCCATTTGTTTTAGCTTTTTTTGAAGACGAAATATAACAAACAAATGTTGCCGTTCACTGTGTTCCGAAGGACATAAACACCTGGGCTCAGTCATGTAGCTCCGTATTTTAGCCAGGCTTTAAAGTGGCCCCTCTTGAGGCTTTGGTAGCGAATTACTAGAGTAAAGTTAGCAATGCATTACGTTATTTGTTAATAAGAGATTTATTAAATATATGAGCGTGACATCGGATGAAATATGCGCGACGCGCGAACTATTAAATTTTATACGTTTCTAGAGTACGGAGTGAATTAAGTGTCTGAAGAAGCAATTATGCTTGCGGAAAAATTACTGAAAAGTGATGAAAATTACTTAGATAACGTAATTGCACTCTGGCGTATTGGAAATCAAAAATATGGTCAGTGCTGGGACACTGAATTTCACATCTTTGGTGAAATTGAATCTGAAACAGACCATTTGCCTATAAATCATGTTAGATCGAAGTGTTCAGATGAGTTTTTGGCCAAAGCTGACAAAGAATTAGAAGAAACTATCGAATATTATCGGGATAATGTTGTTAAAGCTTGCAACATAATTATCGGTAGAAAAAACCTATAACAAACGCATGAAAGGATGTCTTAAGCTGTGGGGGACACTCATTCTTAGCCAATTATAGCCAAACGTTATTTGCCGATTATTGCGGCGTTAAATTACTAATATCATCATGGAGTGTAATTCTAAAATGGAAGTTAAAATATTCACAAAAATCATAAAGCCTAAACAAAGTTTTTGGTCTAGTTCACCTACATCATCTGATTGTGGTTAAGAAACTGAAATCAATCTTTGGTTAGCCTCTCAACCTGATATAGAAATTAAAAAATATTACTCAATCACAAAGCGGTGGTTCATAGATGCCTGCAGCGGTAATCGTAACTGTTTGGTATAAAGTAAAATAACAAGAAAGTTAAGCGAGACTACTAACTTGTTGGGTTTCGCTCTGCTCTACCTAACCTACAAAACATCGCGCGAAATAAATTTCACGCCTACGTGTTTTAACTTTACTCTTTCCCCTCGTAGCTCGCTAACTTTTCCTAAGTTTGTTGGGTTTCGCTGCGCTCTACCCAACATACGGCTCCGTAAAGTAGCTAACTCCCAACCACATACCCAGCAAAACCAAGCACTTTAAAATACTGTTTTGGGGTGCTGAAGCGGGTTTCATTCATTAACTCTGAAAAACGAATTCGGTCTAATGGGTAAAACTCGTGCTCTAGGTTGTGGCGCATGCGTTCTACGCCGACTTCGGTTAGACCTAACTGCGAACATAGCTGTAGTTGAGATTCGCGCTCAAAAGTGGTTTCTGGGCGCATTAAATCGGCAATGTATAAGTTGCTCGATTTTTTAAGTTTGCTGTGAATCGCTTTTAATAGCGCTTTTTTATCGCCGTTATCTTTAACAAAGTGCATTACCAGTAAACACAGTGCGGCGTCACATTGAGTGTCGATGTCGTTGATATCACCGCAGTGTACTGTTACGCGATCGCTAATGTTATGCTGGCCAAACTGTTGCTCGGCAATATCGAGCATGTCTTGTGAAATATCTTGAGCAATAAATTGCCAGCTTGGTTTTAGCGCTGCTAATTCAATGATTTCTTTACCTGTTCCGGCACCAATCACTAAAATGCACGCATCATCGTTCAGCGTGGTTGCTAATTGGGCTGCAGTTGCTTGATGTAATAGTTCATAACCTGGAACTAGGCGCAAAATGCGTTCGTCGTAATGATTTGCTTCTTCGTGATTAAAAGTTGGCATGCTAATCCTTTAAATAACTGAGATGGTCGAATAACCACCTGGTTTTTTCGCCACATGCACTTGCGTGGCAACGCGTTCGGTCATTTCTGATACGTGAGAAATAACCCCTACTTTGCGGCCTTGTGCTTGTAGTGAATCAAGAGCATCCATCGCGATGCTTAACGTTTCACTGTCCAACGTACCAAACCCTTCATCGATAAACAAAGAGTTTATTTGCACTTTATTCGACGATAACGAAGCAAGCCCAAGCGCCAGTGCTAACGACACTAAAAATGATTCACCGCCCGATAATGTATTAACAGAGCGCTGCTCATCGGCCATGTCTTTATCGATAATTGCGATATCGAGCGTTTGCCCTATGGCTGTTAATTTGTAGCGTTTATTTAGTGTCTGTAAGTGACTATTCGCGTAGTGCAGCAGTATTTTTAAGGTTTGCGTTTGCGCTAAATTACGCATGGTTTTGCCGCTGGCATCCCCTAAGACCTTATTGAGTAAATGCCAGTGCTCATAGCTTTTTTGCTGCTCAACCAATTGCTTTTGTTTATCAGCCAGCGCTTCGCTATTTTGTTGATGGGTTTTAAGCTCAGTCGCAACTTGCAATAATGCGTTATTTTCTTGTACTTGTTGCTCTGTGGCTTGATTAAGCTGTAATTGCAGCTCATCTTCACCGAGAGCTGGCTTGTCTTTTTGGTGCTGAGCCAGCGCCTGCTGTCGCTGTTTTAAAAGAGCCTCAGCGTCTTTTAAGCTGCTCTCGGCGGTGTGGTAATCTGCCAGAGTTTGTTTAATTTCAGCGGGACTTATCGTTAATAGCTGACTAACTGCTTGCTCATCCAAACTTGGGTGCTGCGCTTTAAAATCATTAAACCAAAGGCTAAATCGCTCATTAAGCGCCGCTTGCTCTGCGGTGAGCTCTTTTTCACGCTCGTCAATATTGGCGATTTGAATGGCTTGTTCGTCACGCGCCTTCACCGCATTACTATGGTTTGTCTGGGTAAGTTGCAGTGCCTGCTGCGCTGAATCTATCGCCTTTTCAAGCTCTGCTATAAACTCATCTACCGATATCGCCGCGTTACTAAATAAGCCCTCGCGCTTTGATTGTATCTGCGTGAGTTCGTTTTCAGTTTGGCTTAGCTGCTCGTTGCACTGAGATAAGGAGGTATGTGCTTCGTTAAGCTGCGGCGTTACATGTGCAAGGTGCTGCTCAATGGCTTTTAAGTTCGTTTTAAGCTCATCCGCCGTTTGCTGCGAAGCTTGATAAGCCTCAACGTGCTCTGCAATGTTCTCTAAAGAGATGCTTTGTGTATTGAGTGCCTGCCACCAAGGTGCACTGGCGAACTGTTGATTCAGTGTCGTGTAAAGCTGCTGATGCTCATCATTGAGCTCGTTTAAACGTGTTTGCTGATTATTCAGCTGTTGCTGTAATTCGTTTAATTGCTGCTCTTTGCTATGTAGCGCTTGCCCTTGCTGATTATACTCAGTTTGCTTAGCCGCAAGCGTGTTTTGCAGCTGCTGTTGCTGTTCAAGAGTTTTGTAGTATTGCTGTTTTTGCAGGCTGAGCTGTTGTTGACGCTCGTTTAACTGATCTTCGGTTAAATCATTTAGCTCAGTACGATTAGCTGCCATGGTTTCTTTGAGGCTCTGTTGTTGCGCGCTTAGCTCTGAGATTTGCCCAGTTAACGAGCTTATCTGTTGGCTGCATGCCGCCAGCTCATTACTTTTAGCTTGCTGTAATGCTTGCTGAGCTTTTAAGTGCTGTTTGGCGTTAGTTAGTTGGTTGGTAAAGTCGTTAATAAGTTGACTAAATTGCTCGTTAACCATTTCTTCATGCATAAAGGGGTGCTCTTTTGAGCCACATACTGCACACGGCTCCCCTGCCTTTAAAGTGGCGCGTAACTGGCTAACCCCTTCACTGGCTCTTAACTGCACTTGCTGTAAGTTTTGCTCACAAAACGAAACCTGCTGCTGTGCTTGCTCTGCACCTTGCTGCACATCTTTTAATGCTGTTTGTAGTTGCTGCTCCGTTTGGCTTAAAGTGTTTAGCTGGGTTTGCCAATTTTTTAACTGCTGATGATTAGTTTGCCATACTTGGCGCTTTTCAATCAGGTGTTTAATCGCATCAAGCCTAGCGTCGATATCTGCCATTGATTGGGTGTTTAAACTCGATTTAAAGGCGGTATCTTGCTCATTTAGGCGCTTAATTTCTTGCTCAAGGGCTTGGTATTGAGTTTTACACTGCTGCGCAGCTGCTTGCTGCTCATCAATTTTAGGTTGAAGAGCTTTTACGTTTTGCTGTGATTGGCTAATTGTGTGCAGTTGCTGGCTAAAGCGGCTTAACTCACTTTTAAAGAATGACCAGTCTTTTGCTAATGGTTGCCATTGTGCGTGTGTTTCTAAATAGCTATTTATTTGCGCTTGTTGATCGAGCTGTTTTTGCTGCTCGGCTTTATGGCTATTTAGTGTATTAGTCAGCTCTTGATGATGGTGCTTTGCTTTTTCTGCTTGTACTTTTTGCGCCGCTGCTTGCTGGTTTAATACGGCAAGCTGCTTATCTAACTCACGGGCCTGGCTAATAATAGGTTGTGCGTCTTTTTGTGCTTGCTTTGCTTGGTTTAGTTGCGCGGATTGCTTTTCAAGCGTTTGCTCAGCGTCTTTGAGCAGTGTTTTATGATCAACGTTTAAAAGCTGCTCACGGTTTTTAATAAGTTGCCCATGTTGAGCAGTAATCGAAGTGACGCGTTCACGGTTATCTTTTATTTCTAAGCATTGCTGAGCTTGTTTCGCTTCAGTGGCTTTTTCAGCAAGCGCGTGCATTTGCTGCTGTAACTCTTGCTTTGCTTGCTCTGCCTGGTTTAGCTGTTGTTGCTGCTGAGATGCTTGCTTGTACCACCCTTGGTACTGTTCAAATTGTTTTATTTGCTTTTGCAACTCAGCAAGTTTAGCTTCAAGCGCTTTTTGTTCTGCTTGTTTCGTTTCGACCTGTTCAGGGCTTAAAACCTGATAATTACTTAAACTTAACTTTAACTGCTCTAATGCTTGCAGCTGCTCACGATGGCGTTCAAAAATTCGCTGACCAATACGGCTAAATTTATCGGTGCCTGTTAAGCATTCAAGTAGTTGCGCACGCTCATCTCCGGTCGCTTTTAAAAATGCCGCAAATTCATGTTGCGCAAGAAGGACTGCTCGTGAGAACTGCTCAAAGCTCAAACCGATAATACGCTCGATTTCTTTACCTGCCGCGCTTCGATCGGCGATTAGGGTTTCATCAGGTAATGAATAAAGGCTATGTTGCGCGGGCTGTAACTTGCCATCGGCTTTATTACGCGCTCGGCTAAAGCTTAACCTTGCTCGGTACTGCTGTTTATCTTGGCCAATAAAGTCGACTTCGGCATAGCCCTGCCCTGCCCCGCGGCGTAATAAGTTTCGCGAGTCATTGAGTTTGATATTGTCGCCGTTAAAGTCAATTTTATTGCCTGTATCGCCGCGTAACCTTGCTGTTTTGTTATAAAGTGCTAAGCAAATGGCATCGAGTAATGTGCTTTTACCGGCGCCGGTATCACCGGTGATGGCAAACAACCCTGCTTCTTTTAAAGGCGAAGCGCTAAAGTCGACTTCGGCGTCTAAGATAGAGGCTAGTTGGTGAACACGAATCGCTAAAATTTTCATAGTAGGTCCTCTGCATTCAATTCATCGATCACTTGGCTTAGTAAGCTTTCTAACTCTTTTGGCACCGCCTGCCCTGCCATATCTTTATTGTTTGCAAATGCTTGCTCTAAAAGTGAATGTGGATTTAGCGCTTCAATTTGCGAGACATCTTCAAATAGGGTTTGTTCATCGTCTTGCTGGTTGCTTTGCTGACGTACTCTTTCAATGCCACAAAACTTAACCTGCTTACCTTCAAGGGCTTGTTCTATTTGTTCTCTGAAAGTGGTGTCAGTGTCATGGGCGCTCAATTTAACCCGCAGATAGGGCGCTAAATCTTCATCTGTTAAATCGAGCTGTTTTATAAGCTCACAGAGTTCGTTCAGTGGCACACAGTCTTTTTCTGGTAGTAACATGACTTTACAGAAGCTAGGAATGTAAAGGGGGTTTACAGAAGTACCTGAGTCAGTAAGCTCGACTATTACAACTTGATGTTGGTAACGCCTTTCAGAAAATGACATCGGCATTGGCGTGCCACTGTAGCGAATGGTCTCTTTCTTCGCGACGCTTTGAGCCTTATGAAGATGCCCTAGTGCGACATAATCAGGTTGATCAGTAAATATGCTTGCCGATATCGCATCTTCACCACCAATCACTAAGTTACGTTCAGAATCAGATGAGATGTCTCCACCTTTTGCATGCAGGTGGCCCATAGCAATTAATGGCGCGCTTGGTAATTCGCTTGCTGTTTGTAATGCATCTTTGTAGGCAAGGGCAACGCCTTGATTGTATGTTAGCGGCTGCTCTTGTTGGCGGTTATAGCTGCTTAAATCACTACTGCGTAAAAATGGCATAGCAACAACATTCGCATCGCCATTTTTTGTGCTGATTGGCAGTACTACTTCATGAGGAGCATTGCTATCAAAGCGGCCAACAACATGGGTATCAAACTGAGCCAATAAAGGTTTTGCCGCCATAATACGATTTGCTGAATCATGGTTACCAGCAATAATTACTATGTGTAAGTCAGGGCAATGCTGCTTAGTGGTTTTAATAAATTGGTAGAGTTGGTTTTCTGCGCTGGCAGGAGGTGTTGCCGTATGATAAATGTCACCCGCAACCAGTAGTAAGTCGATCTGTTCTGACACAAGCGTATCGGTTAACCAAGCTAGAAATGCTTGATGCTCATCGAATCGGGAATGCTCGTAGAATTGTTGGCCTAAATGCCAATCAGATGTATGAAGGACTTTCATTAAACGCTCTTATTATTTATTAAGAGCGTCAATATACCTAAGCTGAGCCAAGATGCCCAGCCTGGTTTGTTAACTTAAGCTATACCAAGCAAAAACCACCATTGGCAAGGCTAACAATGCCATGATCATAGGTACTTTAAGCGCTTTAGTTTGTTTAGCTTGTAAAATCTTAAGGGCATTTGTTTCATTACATGCCGCTACTTTGTCGATATAAAAATACCCTGAATCTAGGTACTGTTTACAATTTTGTTCGTCCGCTGGAATTGCAATTAGTTCTTGTTGTTTTTTTAGGATATAGAAATCCATACGCTCACCGAATTCTATGCTGATTACCAAACATTTTGGGGGTTAAAATGCATGCTTCGTAGACCCCAAAATCAAAAAAGTGGGCGATTTTAAATATAAATGGCAGTAAATTTCAATAGTAAATGCTACAAAAATTACTTAATTGCAAAAAATAATTATGGATAGGGTCAAAATAACCAAAGAAGATGACCAAATTAGCCATTTGTTAGCTCTTTTAATCTCTGGTTTTGTTCGTGATAGGGCGTCTGATTCATCACATGCATTGATGACCTCAACAAACTTAAAACCACGTTCTTGGTACTCGTTTAAGATTGATTCTTGCGCAGGAATGGCTGCTAAACGAGAGTCTTTTTTTACAATATAAAACTTCATCTAATCACCCTTTCATCATTAACTAGAATTTAAGTCGATTACCTTCTCTTTAACTGTAATGCTTTGGAATGAATTAGTGCTGAATTAAAATTAATCAGTTTTTGTAAACCCCCTTTACAAGATATTAATTAAAAAAAGCAACAATTAATCTTGATTAGTAATAACCGATGAATACTACCGGAAAAATACCGCAATTTATCGTGATAATGTTGCAACTTTGTTTTTAGTTTGCGATGTTACGGTTGCAAACTAATTACAGGATAAACAATGAAAAAAGCAGTTCTCAAATTGAGTGCTTTGGTATTGCCTTTAGCAGTATCTTCAGCTGTTATGGCGTCATCTGTTGAGCAAACTAAAGGCTCATTCGTTGACAAGTTCCGTCAGCTAGATGAAGCACTTCCAACTCCAAACGTATACCGTAGTGCGGCCGGTGAGCCTGCTGAAAATTACTGGCAACAGCAAGTAAACTACGACATCGATGTAAAGCTAGATGAAAAGAAACGTCGCTTAACAGCAAGCCAAACTATCGAATACAAAAATAACTCGCCGCACACCTTAAAGTATCTTTGGTTACAGCTAGACCAAAATATCTTTAAATCTGACTCAATTGCTGAAATGACATCTACTTTCAATGGTAAAACATTGCAAGGTGATCCTCAGCCAAAATCAACTAAATTGAGCTTAGGTCAGTTACGTCGTCAGCAATTTATGGCCGACAACGAGCTGGGTTATCAAATCGCCAATGTTAAAGACGAAGACGGAAAAGAGCTTAAAGTTACTGTAGTAGATACCTTAATGCGTATCGACTTAAACGAGCCGCTTAAACCGGGAAAAGACGTTGAGTTCAGCATGGACTTCGCCTTTAACATTGTTGAAGAAGACGCCGTTGGTGCACGTTCAGGTTATGAACACTTTGAAGAAGATGGTAACGATATCTTCTTATTAGCGCAGTGGTTCCCTCGTCTTGCTGCATACACTGATTATGAAGCGTGGACTAACAAAGCTTTCTTAGGCAGCGGTGAGTTCACACTTGAGTTTGGTGATTACGATGTAGAAATTACAGTACCTGCTGACCATATCGTATCGGCAACGGGTCAACTTGATAACCCAAGCAGCGTTCTGACTAGCACACAGCGTAAGCGTCTTGAACAAGCTGAAGATGCTAAGCGCCCTGTTTTCATCGTGACTGAAGAAGAAGCGTTAGAAAACGAAAAAGAAGGCACAAACAAAACGAAAACATGGCATTTTAAAGCTGAAAATGTACGTGACTTTGCGTGGGCTTCTTCACGTAAGTTTATGTGGGATGCAAAAGGCTACCATCAAGGCGGTAAAGATCAGCCGTTAGTAATGGCGATGTCTTTTTACCCTAAAGAAGGTGGTGACCTTTGGAAGAAGTACTCTACTGAGTCAGTAGTTCATACAATGGAAGTGTATTCACGCTTCTCGTTTGACTACCCTTACCCAGTTGCTCAATCTGTAAATGGCCCTGTAGGCGGTATGGAATACCCTATGATCACCTTCAATGGCCCGCGTACAGATCTACAAGAAGATGGAACTCGTACCTACTCGCAAGCAGAAAAACGCTTCTTGATCGGTGTGGTTATCCATGAAATTGGCCACATTTACTTTCCTATGATCGTCAATTCTGATGAACGTCAATGGACGTGGATGGATGAAGGCCTTAACAGCTTCTTAGATGGTGTTGCTGGTCGCGAATGGGACCACACTATTCCTTGGGGTGTTGAGCCTCGCGACATCGTTGAGTACATGAAGTCTGAAAACCAAGTGCCTGTTATGACACAGTCAGACAGCGTATTACGTTTAGGCCCTAATGCTTATACTAAGCCTGCTGCTGCACTTAACATTTTACGTGAAGTGATCCTTGGCCGTGAGCTATTCGACTTTGCATTCAAAGAATATGCACAGCGTTGGAAATACAAGCGCCCTACTCCTGCTGATTTCTTCCGCACTATGGAAGAAGCGTCAGGTGTTGACCTTGATTGGTTCTGGCGTGGTTGGTTCTACACCACAGATCACGTTGATATCTCGCTAGACAAGGTTTACCAACTTCGTTTAGATACCAAAAATCCTGATATCGACTTTAATCGTTTACGTGATATCGAAGCTGACAAGCCAATGCCGTTATTCGTAAAACGTAATAAAGAAGAAGGTAAAAAACTGTGGGTTGAAGAAAACCCAGATGTAACTGACTTCTACGACGAAAACGACCGTTTCACAGTAACTAACAAAGAGCGTAACGCGTATAACAAATTCCTTAAAGGATTAGAGCCTTGGGAGCGTAAAACGTTTGAGCGTGCAATCAAAGAAGATAAAAACTACTACGTACTTGAGTTCTCAAACTTAGGTGGTTTAGTCATGCCTATCTTATTAGAGCTTACTTATGAAGATGGTACGAAAGAAGAGCAGTACATTCCGGCTGAAATCTGGCGTCGTAACCACAAGCATGTACAAAAGCTAATTGTTACAGAAAAAGGTAAAAACCTAGTGTCTGTTACAGTGGACCCTCGCTGGGAAACAGCGGATGTTGATGTAGAAAACAATAACTACCCGCGTCGTATTATTCCATCACGTATTGAAGTGTACAAACGTGAGAAGAGTAAAGCGAAAGTCAGCCGCGATATCATGCAAGATATTAAAACTGAGCTGAAAGAAGACGACGAAAATGATGCCCAGGAGCAACAATAATGCGCTTTATAGCCATTATTTTTGCTTTATTACTGAGTGCGCCAACCATGGCGCACCAGTTAAAAGCGTCTGTGACTACCGTGTTATTTAACAAACGCACCAACAATATTGAGCTGATGCATCGTTTTTATTTACATGATACAGAGCACGCCGTTGAATATTTGTTTGACGGCAATGCTGATATTTTATCAAATAAAGAAGATCAGAAGCGTTTTGCTGATTATGTTGAGTCACATATTGCTCTACAAACTTTAGATGGCAAGCCGCTTGAGCTTAAAGATGTGGGTGCGCAAGTTGATGGTAAATTCTTTTGGGTTTACCAAGAAGTCATGATCCCTGAGGGAATTCATGGTATTCGAATGAGCAACGGAGCACTTCGCGACCTATGGCCAACACAAGTGAATATGGTAAATATTGAGGGTAAAGGTAAGGTAAAAACGCTGACCTTTAGCCAAGATGATACTTGGCTTGAGGCTAGATTTGAGCCGGTCAATCCAGAGTAATAGCAGTCCTAAAGGATTAAAAAAGTTACTTTTTTAATCCTTTGATCCTTTAATAAACCCATTTCGTAAACTATCTTATTAATGGGCATCAACATTTTCCCACTTCTCATATACAGGGATTTATATGACTATCCATGACAACAATATCCGTGGCGTAATTTTTGACTTAGATGGTACTTTGGTTTCATCGGAGTTGGATTTTTCACTGATCAAAGCACAGGTAGGCTGTCCGCTTGATAATGACTTACTTGCTTACATTGCTTCGTTACCTTCGCCTTACATGCGTGAAGAAGCGATGAATATTGTTCATCAGCATGAACTTATTGATGCGCAGCATGCGCATTTATTGCCAGGCGTTGCTGAGGCAATTAAGAGGCTGAAAGAAAATAACATCCCGATGGCGATTGTGACTCGCAACTACGACCGTGCAGCTGCCATTAAATTAAAGAATAACCCCTTACCAATAGAAACCGTGTTGACTCGCTCTGATGCGCCTGCTAAGCCTGATCCAAGTGCTTTAAATGCGATTGCGACATTATGGGAGCTTGATCAGTCTGAGTTACTGTATGTCGGCGATTACTTATTTGATATACAAGCAGCTCACAATGCCAACATGCGTGCTTGCTTGTACGCGCCAGATGAAATTCCTGAGTATGCAAATCAGGCCGATTATGTAATGCATCATTTTTCAGAACTACCTACTTTGGTTGACTCATTCCAAGAAAATAAAGTGTTATGTTAAATAGCTTTGTTTTTTATTTTTCCTGAGATTTATTGTTAGTTTTTTATTTTTCAAAATGCCCTAGTACTAGCCCAAGCGGTCATGAGTTGCTAAAATATCGGCAATTATCAAATGTATTCATAGAGGCATAAGATGGGCAGAGCATTTGAAGTCCGCAAAAACGCCATGGCTAAAACAGCCAATGCAAAAACTAAAGTAAATTCTAAGTATGGTAAAGAAATCTACGTTGTTGCTAAAAATGGCGAACCAGATCCAGAAGTAAACCAAGCGCTAAAACGTATTATTGAGCGTGCAAAAAAAGACCAAGTTCCAGCACACGTAATCGATAATGCAATCAAAAAAGCAGCCGGTGGAGCAGGGGAAGACTACTCTCCAGCACGTTACGAAGGCTATGGCCCGGGTAACTGTATGGTTATTGTGGACTGTTTAACTGATAACCCTAACCGTACTATTAAAGATGTACGTTTACCGTTCACTAAAACAGATTCAAAAATTGGTACACCGGGCTGTGTAGCGCATATGTTCGACCACTTAGCTGTTTTAGGCTTTGAAGGCGATGACGACGAAGTTGTACTTGAAGCGCTAATGATGGCTGATGTAGACGTAACAGATGTAGAAGTAGAAGACGGCAAAGTATCTGTATTCGCTCCACATACTGAGTACTACAAAGCAAAAACAGCTCTTGAAGAAGCATTTGAAGGTATCAACTTTGAAGTAGACGAAATCACGTTTGTTCCACAAGTTCATACTGACATCACTGATCCAGATGATATCGCAAACTTTGAAAAGTTTATTTCTATGCTTGATGACTGTGATGACGTGCAAAACGTTTATCACAATGCGATTGTTAAAAACTAATTTTTAAAAAATTAGTACGTATTAGTACGTAAAAAGGGGCATTTGGTAACAAATGCCCCTTTTTTAATAGATTTTCATTATGCCATGAATGGTGGCTATTCACTGTCGTTATGAGTTCAATTGATATTAGTCAAAAAAAAAGCAGCCCTTGGGCTGCTATGAACGACACATGAAACTCGAAGGGGAGTTGTGTAGTGGCTAATTTAACGATTTATACTTTATACGGAACGCATGCAATAATGGTTCAGTATAGCCACTAGGTTGTTTAACTCCCTCTAATACAAGGGCTAAAGCTGCTTGATAAGCAACACTTTGTGCTAAAGTTTCGGCTGAATCAGCCATATTATTGTAGGCCGGATCACCTTCATTTTGACCATCAACAACTTTCGCCATACGTGCCATGGTTTTTCTAATTTGCTCTTCAGAACAAACGCCATGATACAGCCAGTTGGCCATGTGCTGGCTTGAAATACGCAGTGTGGCACGGTCTTCCATTAAACCGACATGGTTGATGTCTGGTACTTTTGAGCAACCAATACCTTGGTCAATCCAACGCACAACATAACCTAAAATACCCTGAGCGTTGTTATCAAGTTCGGCTTGAATATCTTCTTTGCTTAAGCTGCTGGCATCTTTCATAAGCGGCGGAGTGAGTAAGCTGGTAAGGCTTGCTTCTTTGCGGTCCATAAGCGCTTTTTGGCAGGCAAATACATCAATATCATGATAATGCATGGCATGCAGTGTTGCAGCAGTAGGAGAGGGCACCCACGCGGTATTTGCACCACTTTTCGGGTGACCACTTTTTTGTTCCATCATTAACGCCATTTTATCTGGCATTGGCCACATACCCTTACCAATCTGTGCTTTACCACTAAGGCCAGTTGCAAGACCAATATCTACGTTGCGATCTTCGTATGCGCTGATCCAAGGTTCAAGCTTAATAGCGCCTTTTGGCAGTACTACACCTGCTTGCATTGAAGTATGAATTTCGTCACCAGTGCGGTCTAAGAAGCCGGTATTGATGAATACAACACGCTTTTTAGCTTCGAAAATACAGGCTTTTAAGTTAGCTGAAGTACGACGCTCTTCATCCATAATACCCATTTTAATGGTGTTTGTAGGCAAGCCTAACAGCTGCTCAACGCGGGTAAACAGGGTATTAGTGAAGGCAACTTCTTCTGGACCATGCATTTTTGGCTTAACAATATTAATACTATTAGCCGTTGAATTTTTAAGGCTACCTGTACCTTTTAAGTCATGAAGTGCAGAGGTGCTAGTGATAATGGCATCCATAATGCCTTCAAACACGTCATTGCCTTCACTATCTTGGATAGCTGGATTAGTCATTAAGTGGCCAACATTACGCACAAACATCATGCTGCGGCCTTTTAGCGTGATTGTTTCGCCATTGACACCTTGATATTGGCGATCTTCTGCTAAACGGCGTTCAATGGTTTTACCTTCTTTGTTAAATGCTTCTACTAGGTTTCCTTGCATTAAACCAAGCCAGTTTTGATAGACGTTTACTTTGTCTTCGGCATCAACGGCAGCAACGGAATCTTCACAGTCCATAATCGTTGTAAGGGCTGCTTCTAGTAGTACATCTTTAAGGCCTGCTTTATCTGCTTGGCCTATTGGGTGATGATGGTCTATTTGTAGCTCAATATGTAAGCCATTATTTTTCAATAAGATAGCGCTTGGATTTTGCGCTTCACCTTGGTAACCAATAAGTTGTTCAGGGTTTGCTAGGCGAACCTGACTACTATCACGTAATGTGATTAAAAGCTCATTATTAACCACTGCATAGCTGGTGCTTTCGATGTGTGAGCCGTTTGCTAAAGGCAGTGCTTTATCCAGAAACTGGCGAGCATAAGCCATGACTTTAAAGCCACGCACAGGGTTGTATGTAGAGCCTTTCTCAGCGCCGTCGTCTTCACTTAATACATCTGTGCCGTATAGCGCATCATACAGTGAGCCCCAGCGCGCATTTGCGGCGTTTAAGGCAAAGCGTGCATTGCTTACTGGCACAACAAGCTGCGGCCCTGCAGTGCTTGCGATTTCAGGCTCTACTTGCTCTGTTTCTATGCTGAAGCTAGCTGGCTCAGGAACGAGGTAGCCTATGTCTTCAAGGAATGCTTGATAGTTAGCCGCATCCCATACCGGCTGCTGTTTATGGTAGTCATCAATCTTAGCTTGTAGTTGTTCGCGTTTTTCTAAAAGCGCACGATTGATTGGCGTTAGTTCATTGACGATATCAGCAAAACCTTGCCAAAAAGTGTCTGTGCTAATGCCTGTTCCTGGTAAAAGTTGCTGTTCAACAAACTGTGCAAGTTGTTGATCAACGCTTAAACCGTTAAGTGAGAGAGTGGTCATAATAATGTCCTTTAAACGAGCTTAATTTGATCATTCATGGTCCAACCATATCGTAAAAAAGGCTAATAAGCAGGCTATTTACCATTCACTAAAAATATAGTGGTAATAACAACTATAAATTTACTAAATTCCAAAAATCCGCCTAATGTTGAATTAAGCGCTACGAAGCAAACGCCAAGTAGCCACTCTCACTAACAAAAAATAGATAACCCGTTCGAAGGATTTTTATTATGATAACATATCAACGCGAAACCGATAACTTAGCTACTTTATGTCAAACACAAGGCAAAACGTGGCAGTCAATCAACCCAGAATACGCTAGCCGTATGCGCTTACAAAACCGTTTTCGTACGGGTCTAGACATTGCTCAATACACTGCAGACATTATGCGTGCAGACATGGCAGCTTACGATGCTGACCACAGCCAATACACACAATCATTAGGCTGTTGGCATGGTTTCACTGCACAACAAATGATGATGGCAATTAAACGTCATAACAAAACAACTAAACGCAGCTATGTATACCTAAGTGGCTGGATGGTTGCGGCACTTCGCTCTGAGTTTGGTCCATTACCTGACCAAAGTATGCATGAAAAAACATCTGTTCCAGCGCTTATCGAAGAAATCTACACTTTCTTAAAGCAAGCTGATGCACGTGAACTTGACCACCTTTACAAAGACCTAGACGAAGCGAAAGCAAACGGCGGTGACGTTCAAGCAGTACTAAATAAAATCGATAACTTCGAAAGCCATGTTGTGCCAATTATTGCTGATATCGATGCGGGTTTCGGTAACGAAGAAGCAACTTACCTACTTGCTAAAAAGATGATTGAAGCGGGTGCATGTGCTATCCAAATCGAGAACCAAGTATCTGACGCAAAACAATGTGGTCACCAAGCTGGTAAAGTAACTGTACCGCATGAAGATTTCCTAGCAAAAATTAACGCGGTTCGTTACGCATTCTTAGAGCTTGGCATTGATAACGGTATTATCGTTGCTCGTACTGACTCATTAGGTGCAAGCCTTACTCAAAAAGTGCCAGTATCTAAAACTCCTGGCGACCTTGCTAGCCAATACACGTCGTTCCTTGAAACAACACCAGTAAACAGTGTGGATGACTTAAACGAAGGCGACACTGCAATGAAGCTGAATGGTCAGCTTTGCAAACCAACACGTTT
The DNA here is from genome assembly GCF_011319765.1 of Pseudoalteromonas sp. MB47. Classification (NCBI taxonomy): domain Bacteria; kingdom Pseudomonadati; phylum Pseudomonadota; class Gammaproteobacteria; order Alteromonadales; family Pseudoalteromonadaceae; genus Pseudoalteromonas; species Pseudoalteromonas sp. MB47. The sequence goes on from NZ_VFBD01000004.1 coordinate 44,776, forward strand.
AGATAATGGTTTATACCAGTTCCGTGAAGGCACAGAGAAAGACCGCGTAGTTCTAGACTGTGTAACTAGCTTACAATCAGGCGCAGACTTACTGTGGATTGAAACAGAAAAGCCAAACGTTAAACAAATCGCTGAGCTTGTTAACCGCGTTAAAGAGCAAGTACCCAATGCTAAGCTGGTATACAACAACTCACCATCGTTCAACTGGACACTTAAATTCCGTGAGCAAGTTTATGCTGAATGGCAAGAACAAGGTAAAGACCTATCTGCTTACCCAAGCATTGATGACAATAAGGCATTAATGGCGCCAGAAATGGATGACACAGAGCTTGCTGCGGCAGCAGACGTACTTGTACAAAACTTCCAAAAAGATGGTGCACGTGAAGCGGGTATCTTCCATCACCTAATCACGCTACCAACTTACCATACTGCGGCGCTAAGCACTGATATCCTATCAGAAGGCTATTTCGGCGACCTAGGAATGCTGGCGTATGTTCGCGACGTACAACGTCAAGAAATCCGCCGTGAACAAGCATCAGTGAAACACCAAGACCTAGCAGGTTCTAACATTGGTGATACTCATAAAGAGTACTTCTCTGGTGAAAATGCGCTTAAAGCCGGTGGTGAAGCAAATACCATGAACCAGTTCTAACCAAGTTGTAATGTAGTTTCCTTTATAGCTATTCAATAATGTTGTTAGGGGCCTTCGGGCCCTTTTTCGCTTTTTAGCTATCAGCTTTCAGCCGTCAGCCATCAGACTCGCATCTCTCACCTCGCATCTCGCACCTCGTATCTCGGATCACTCTTTAACCAAGTCTTGGATCAGCCATTTACTAGCTTTATAAAAATACAGATCACGCATTTACCAGCTTAAGAATTTTAGATCAGGATTTAACTACCTCCGCCTCATGAGCCTTAATTTAGGGCTTATTGGCAGAGCACAGCCTCTACAATGGCTAAAATTAGGTCATATAAACGGCAATTTAATGTTGTTTTGTAGAATCTAGCGATTTATAAACCGATTTTTTATCAACTCACTCAAGCCATAAACCGATTTTTTACCAACTCAACACCCTTACAAACCAAAATTTTACTAACTGAAGCTAGGTTTTTAGCGGCACAAACCGATTTTTTACTAACTCAAGTTACTGATTTTGGCTATAAACCGATTTTTTACTAACTGCTTTTGGATTAATGTCCGATATTTGAGAAGTGTATGTAAGGAGTTACTCACATTTTGAATGTAAAGGGGGTTTACAGAAAAGAGAGCTGTCAGCTTTCAGATTGAAATTCAAAAGTTAGAAAATAGCAGCGGGTTTATCCCGCGTTATGGTTTATATATGGCGCGGCATAAAGCCGCACCTAAACTATTGCTCGCAACCCGCAACTACTTACTATGTTTATCAAACCACCATTGAATATAGGCGACTTTGGTCATCAGGTTTGATGGGCGCGCGGTAATACCATGTGAGGCATTAGGAATACGCACCATCGCTGTATCAACGCCTTGAAGCTTTAACGCTTGGTAAAATTGCTCGGTTTCAGAAATCGGCGTGCGATAGTCTGATTCACCAGTTAACAGCATAGTGGGTGTTTTTACATTGCCCACATAGCTAATTGGAGAGCGCTTCATATAATGCTCAATATTGTCCCATGGTTTACCTGGGAACCAATAGTCAGCAAAGAAAGGGTAGAAATCAGCAGTTAGTACAAAGCTGATCCAATTGATTACAGGTTTAGCAACAACAGCGGCTGCAAAGCGGTCTGTATGACCTACAATCCATGCAGTTAAAACACCGCCACCTGAACCGCCGGTGACAAACAACTTACTCTCATCAATAAAGCCCTTATTGATGACAGCATCAACACCTGTCATCAAGTCATCAAAGTCATTACTTGGGTAGTTATGATGAATTGTTTGCGCAAACTCTTTACCGTATGAGTCACTGCCGCGTGGGTTCATATACAGTACAACATTACCTTTGGCTGCGTATAATTGTACTTCAGGGCTAAAGTGAGGGCCGTAGTTTGCAACAGGACCGCCGTGGATCTCTAAAACAAGTGGATACTTTTTGTTTTTATCAAAGCCCGGCGGGTAAGCAATCCAACCTTGAATAGCCAAGCCATCCTGGCTTGATTTAACCCAAATTTCTTCAACCTTAGCCAGCTCTTTGTCGCCCAGCGCATCTTCGTTTAATTGCGTTAAACGTGCGGTTTTACCACGCTTAATTAATGCTACATCAGCTGGACGCTGGGTATCTGCAAGTGTGAATGCAACTTCACCATCTTCGCTCACATCAAAGTCACCACCTGAATATGGGCGACCAAAGGCGACACTACCAATCTCTGAGGTAATCACCTTATGTTTACCACTACGCGGCTGGTAAGCTAGGTGAGTTTTACCTTCACTATCGTAGCTAAAATAAAGACCTCTGCCGCTATCATCCCATTTAATGCTTTCGACACTACGGTCTAAATCAGCAGTGAGTACTGAGGTTTTGCCTGATTTTAAATCAAGTAAATAAATGTCGTTATTTTCATAGTTAGTTTTTTTGTCGTCGTAGCCTGTGTATGCAAGGTAACGACCATTTGGCGAGACTTTAGGGCGTGAATCTGGGCCTTTACGGTCTGTTATTTGGGTAATTGAACGATCCGCTAAGCTAAGTTTATAGATTTCAGATTCAGTTGGGTGTAATTCATTGTCTTCATAGCGATTAGCCGAAAAATAAAACGCATCGCCTTGTTCGTTAAAGCTAATAGCACCACCATGATCAAAATCACCAGAACTTAATTGACGTGCATTGCCGCCCGTTGCACTGATGATAAAAAAGTGACGATAACCTTTTTCAGAGTAGCCACCGCCATCGGCACGGTAATAGGTATCGTCAATATATTTAGCTGGCTCTGCCCACTTAGCGCCTTCAGGCTTGCCCGGTAAAGACACTGGGCTTGCTGATTTTGCTGGCACAAACTGGCTAAACACCAATTGTTTGCCATCTGGCGTCCAAGTTAATCCGCCAGGGCTTTGCGTTAGGTTACTAATTTTTGCTACGTTACCGGTTTTTAACCATTTTACATAGATTTGGCTGCTACCATCTCGGGTAGAAATAAACGCTAAACGAGTTTCATCTGGTGACAATACCGGAGAGTAATCCATATGCACGCCAGACGTTAGCGGTAGCATGGTTTTACCATCTGGGTTTACTGACCAAATATTACTGACTTTACGGTCGCTTTTAATATCCATGCGATTACGCACAAAGTAAATTGTATCGCCATTTTTTGTCATTTCTATTTGGTTGGCGTATTCAAGATCAAAAACATTTTCAAGTTGAAAGGTATTGCTAGCTCCTGCATGGCTGTAAAAGCTGGCTGCTGCAAGCAGTGCTAAAGACGTTTTAAACTTCATTTTATTTCCTTGTTAGTGAGCAGAAATTAGGGCGTGTTAACCTGTTATAAAGTAACAACCATCAGAAATATAGTCCATTGCGATGAATGGAGAAATCAATAGACAGATGGTCATTTCCCTTTTATGTTGAGTACAGACACTTTTAAACGTAAGGAGCACACAATGATAGGTTACATCATGTTAGGCACTAACAACCTAGCTAAAGCAGTAAAGTATTACGATGAATTGTTCGCCACTCTAAGCGCCGAGCGCTTTTTAGAAACTGACCGCTTTGTGGCATGGAGCACAGGCCAAGATAAGCCCGGTTTTGCGGTTACCAAACCTTATAACGATGAAAAAGCCACAGTAGGTAACGGCACTATGATTGCTCTGGCAGTCGACACCCCAGCCCAAGTAGATGCCTTTTATAAAAAAGCCATAGAACTAGGTGGCACAGATGAAGGTGCCCCCGGCCCACGCGAAATGCCCGGCTTTTATGCGGGATACTTTAGAGACTTAGACGGTAACAAACTTAATGTGTTTTGTTTTACGCATGGGTGAGGGGAGTGAGCGAGGGAAAGTGAGCTGTAAACTTTCAGCCGTCAGCTATCAGATTGAAAGTTAACAGGCGCTAGGCTCTAGGAAACAGGGCCTAGCTTATGTAGTCGAGATTCTATGTCGCAGAATAGATTAAGCTATTTGCAGCCTCTTTGAACCATTTGAAAAGATGGAAATTTTAAACATACCTTGAATTATCAGCAATCAAGTTATCATGCTCAGCGGGTATGTCATTGAGCTTAATTGATTCCATAATCCGTTGTTGCGACGCAAGGGCATGTTTTGACCACTTTTTGTGTTTATCAGAGCGGTCAACGCGGTGGTTAAACTTCACCTCTAAAAAAGCATGTTCACTGAGTGGTAAGCAGTAGTAGTCTTGGTGAGAGCGATCATTATCTCTTATTTCTTGATAAAAAACCCAAGTTAGTTGATCGATAACTATGTCTTTTGCTGGAGGGAGAGGAGGATAACCATGCAATTTTATATACTCTTTGATTTCTTCGTTTATTTCAGCTTCTGTCCAATCGACTGAACTTTTAGCCCTTCTAGCTTTGACTTCTTTGGTAATACTAACGTTTCGCCCCTCATGTTCCCAATGAAATCTATCGTATTCATCAATCACAAAATGCTTCAACTGATCAATATCAAGTACTTTTATCTTATTTGTTTGCTTAATGCGTAGTTGGCAACTGAGCATGCCATACTCACTACTTGGTAAATAGCTAACAGGTGGTAAATACATCCAGTTTTCAGTGAGCATATGAACATACTCATGGTGTAAATAACTTTTCTTATGTTGATTAAACCAACTTGTAGAGTTGTGAGGAAATGAGACATCAATAGTCGATGGCGCAGCAGCAACATTGCTATCGGGCACACTCAGGGTTAGCAATTTATCTTCTAAAATAAGGCGGTGGTGTGCACAATTATCAAAGTTAGGGCCACCTATAAAGCCGCGTATAAATGCTTTAAGTAAATTAACCATGCTTCTCAGCGTTATCTGTTATTAAATTATCGCGCTCAGCGGGTATCTCACTGAGCTTAATTGATTCCATAATCCGTTGTTGCGATGCAAGGGCATGTTTTGACCACTTTTTGTGTTTATTAGAGCGGTCAACACGGTGGTTAAATTCAACCTCTAAAAAGGCACACTCACTGAGTGGTAAACAATAAAAATCTTGGCGGGTTAAGCAATTATTTCTCTTTTCTTGATAAAACACCCAAGGTTGATTATTAAAAATAACGTCTTTTGCTGGAGGAAGAGGAGGGTACCCATGTAATTTTATATACTCTTCGATTTCTTCGTTTATTTCATCGTCAGTCCAAGTTACTGAACTTTTACTCCTTCTTATCTTAATTTCTTCGGTAATAGTCACATTTCTACTTTCAGGTCCCCAGTGAAAATTATCGTATTCATTAACTAGAAAACGTTTCAACTGTTCAGTATTAAGTACATTTATTTTATTAGTTTGTTTTATGCGTAGTTGGCAACTGAGCATGCCATACTCGCTGCTTGGTAAATAATTAAGAGGCGGTAGATACATCCAGTTTTTTGTGAGCATGTGAACGTATTCGTGGTAGTAGAAATCTTCTTTATGTTGTTCATACCAATTTTTTGAATTATAGGGAAAAGATATGTCTATTGTCGAAGGTGCAGCGGCAACGTTACTGTTAGGCAAATCCAGCGTAAGCAACTTATCTTCTAAAACAAGTCGCTGGTGTACACAATTATCAAAGTTTGGGCCACCTATAAAGCCGCGTGTAAATACTTTAAGTAAATTAACCATGCTTCTCAGCGTTATCTGTTATCAAGTTATCATGCTCAGCGGGTATGTCGCTGAGCTTAATTGATTCCATAATCCGTTGTTGCGATGCAAGAGCATGTTTTGACCACTTTTTGTGTTTATCTGAACGGTCAACACGATGGTTAAACTCAACCTCTAAAAAAGCACACTCGCTGAGTGGCAAGCAATAAAAGTCTTGACGGGTTAAGCAGTTATTTCTTTTTTCTTGATAAAATACCCAAATTAGCTGGTTGATAGCAGTTTTTTTGGCGGCAGGTAATGGCGGGTAGCCATATACTTCAATGCGTCCAAGAATTTCATCTTCCAATGCTTCTTTACTCCACGGGTTAGCTCTTTTAGTTGACTCTAGTGAGGTGTCGTTTTTAATTTCAGTATTTCTACCGTCAGGCCCCCAATGAAAAATATCATATTCGTTAATGACAAAGTGTTTTAGTTGCGCTGTATCTAATACATTAATTTTTGTGGTTCGCTTTATGCGTAGTTGGCAACTTAGCATGCCATATTCACTGCTTGGTAAATAATTTAATGGCGGAAGATACATCCAGTTTTTTGTGAGCATATGAACGTATTCGTGGTAGTAGAAATCTTCTTTATGTTGTTCATACCAATTTTTTGAATTATAAGGAAAAGATATGTCTATTGTCGAAGGTGCAGCGGCAACGTTACTGTTAGGCAAATCCAGCGTAAGCAGCTTATCTTCCAAAATGAAACGGTGGTGTACATTATTATCAAAGTTTGGGCCACCTATAAAGCCGCGTGTAAATGCTTTTAGTAAATTAATCATAATCGAGGGTCCGTTGACGGTAGCGTTTTAATAAATGTTCTTACCGTATGAGCTTTATCGTGATAACCCAACATTTGCAGTTGGTCAGCATAGGTCACTAAACCTAAAAACGGTAGCGTATGTGGACTGGCACCTGAGTCCTCCCCTTTTACAAGACCTCTAAACTTCAAAGAGCGAACAAAACTACTTGCCGACAAATCATTACGGCCGGCTAAATTTGGCACAAGGTCATAAGGATTATTACGAACGGAAACTATTTTTATGCCAACAGAATGAGCGATGCTTTTTAGGCGCTCTAAATTAGCCCCAGAGCCATGCACCGCTAATTGCTGGCCTGTAAGAGGTTTACCGTAATAAATTCGGTAGTGCTCAAGGGCGGCACAAAAGATAATGGCACCTTGGCTATGCACAAGCCATTTAACCTGTTTACCTTGTTGACTATTTTGCGCAAGTACCGCGGCTAAATGCTGCGCATTGTGTGACTTAGTCCCTAGCCGTTTATCAAAGGCACTCTCAACTAAATCGAGGTAGGGGTTATCAGTTGGGTTATGAAACAAAGTATAAGCTTTAATACCATCGCCTTCATAGGCTCTATCTAGGTGGGTGCCCATTAACCACATTGCTTTTGTAAGCTCATTAAGCATACCATTGACTGCAGCATGTTCTGTATTAACTCTTGTAGTAGGCGTGGGTACTGGATCCCACGCACCTTGTACTTTTCTCAAATCATTTTCTTCCATAGCTTTATTATAGCTATGATTGCTCCGTCTTTTTACTTCATACAGCATGGTACGCTCAGCAGAAAATGTATCTTTCTTACCTAGTAATTGTTTATCAAATAAGATGTCTTCTAGGTTTATAAAACCATTTTTTAGTGAATACTCAATCAAAAAATGATAATTGCGAAACGGGTATTTAGTTCGCCATAAGCGTCTTAACGGATTACGACTATGCTTGATTGAGTTTTGCGCATTGGGATTGGCACATATTTGCATAATATCGGCGCAAACCATTTTTATATCATAGTCATTCAGTTGGGATAGCATCGCCAGTGCTTGGAAAGTAAATTTTACTTTACTGAAAGGAAAATCAGCGGGTAGTTTCACACCAAAATCGCGACAGCTAAGGGCGTCAAGTGGAATAACAGAGTTAGCATTGATAGTTTTATTAAGTTTTGACCAAGACATATTGCTTCCTTGTAATGTTGTCTGTACCTAAAATGATAAAGAAAACATTTAGCAATCGCAAAGTAATTTCAACTTTTTGTAATATTTGATTATTTGTTCATATGTTTGTTTATAGTTAAGGGTTATCCATTTTTGCAGCGAATTGGAAGGGTTGTTCGGCGCTAAAGCACCTCCAACCTCGTTTCTCGCACCTTAAAAACACACATCACAATACGGTTGTATTTATTTTAGGAAATAGTTGTCTTTTTCACTATTTATTGGTGGAAATATCAACTATGCTTTTGCGTGAATAATCCATTTTATTGATTTATATGAGGTTATATTGTTGGTTCGATAATTGCTCCAGTCTTTTTACCAACACTTTTAAAGGAAATAAAAATGAAAAATACACTAACGCTTACCCTTCTCGCTGTACTGCTTTTGGTTCTGTATTTACAGTTCACAGAATTAGCCTATAAATTTGGTTTTGCTGAGCTCAAACTAAATGCGGTTTTGGAAAACAGTGAACATATGAAAGTAAAGTGTGATGCATACTCACTAGGCTTTTTTGATGAAATAAAACTTCAAAATAAATTTCAAAAATGCATCAACGATTATGAAGCCAAAGGCTACGAAATCGTGAGCAGAACAGACCAATAATCGTTTCTTGTAGGCGCCATGCTTGCATGGCGCGCCGCTGCATCGCACAGCTGCCAGCGCTTCGCGCGAAATAAATTTCACGCCTACAAAAACTGATGGCTGACGGCTGAAAGCTGACAGCTAGTTCCCCTACCAACTTCCGCTTATTTTCATTACACTGCCTCTATACAAAATAATTATAAAATTGAGAATAATCATGACGTCGAAACTGTTTAAACCTCTTGCTTGTGTATTTGCACTAAGCCTTGTGGGCTGTGGTGGAGGTGAGGTGTTTACTGCCCCTGCTAGTAGTGAGTTTGCCCATGGCAATGAGTTACTAAGTGCCACGGCACTAACCGAGGATGCTAGTCACGCGTTAGTGGCAACCCAATCTGAGGTGTGCGTTTGGGATAATCAGTTAAAAGCGCGTCTATACGATTGTATAACAGGGCAGGGCGCTGAACATGTTGAGCTTGTGGGTTTTAGCGCTAACAAATCTCGTTTTTTCATTTCAAATCGATTATCGGTGACTTTATATGATACTCGCACAGGGCGTAGCATTGGTACTTGGCTCACCGGGCAAGAAATCGCCAGAGACATCGCTATTTCAGCCGTAGGCGATACGTTGGTTATCGCTTATCGTAGCGGCAAGGCTGAGGTAATAAATACCCGTACAGGTGATACTAAGCGTTTTGATATTCATCGTTTAGATATTAATAGCGTGGCGTTATCGGCTGATGGTCAGTGGGCGTTTACCGGCTCGAGCGACAAGTACGTAAAGCTTTGGTCAACGAGCGATGGCAGCACTCGTTTTGAAGAGCGTTTAGCGACCAGAGTGAATCACGTTACTTTAAATAAAACAGCAAGCTTGGGCTTTGCAATTGACTCGGTTGATGATCGTGTATTCTTTGATTTAGCCAAGAAAAAAGAACTATCAGAAGTGGCCTCATACTCTAACTTTATTGAATTCACCGCATCGCAATTTATTAATCAAGATAAATGGCTATTAACGGGCTCGCCAAAAATGAAGATGCGTTTATATCGCGTTGCAGATGGTGAACTAATCGCTGAATACGAAGCTAAACAACAGCGCCAGCGAACGTCGGTTCTGAGTGTGGCTTACGATGGTAAGCAACTATATTCAGAAACCAGTGACGGCCTCTTGCAAGCTTGGCCTTATAAAGCAAATAAAAGCTAAAACAAAAACGCCTACTTGCAGTAGGCGTTTGTTTTTGAGTGCGATTAAATTAGTAATCAAACTTATGCTTGGTAAACAAGCTTTGCACTTGTTGCCAAACTGCACCAGGCTTACCATCGCCAACTAACTTGCCATTTACTTTTACAACTGGGCCAACTTCTTTAGTGGCGCTGGTGATCCATACTTCGTCGGCATCAAGTAACTCGTCTTTACTAATAATGCGCTCTTGCACTTTAAAGTTACTGTAACTGTGAAGAATATTGAGGATTAACCAGCGGGTGATCCCCGGTAAAATTTGGTTATCAAGTGGTGGCGTGCCGATCACACCATCTTTTACTATAAACACATTACTTGAACTTGCTTCGGTAATTTCTTCTAAGCGGTTAAATAGAATGGTTTCTTTGTTGCCCGCTGCTGCACCGTGCTGGAAATGGATCACGTTGCCAAGCAGTGCCGTTGATTTAATATGGCAACGTTGCCAGCGACGGTCTTGCTCAAGTGATACGGTGTAAGTTGTTGCATTGTCGATATCGCTTTTTGGCTCTGCCGGAATTTCAAACGCAAACGCGAATACGGTCGGGGTAATATTAGTTGGGTAGCCGTGGGCTCGTTTAGTGTCGGCGCCGCGGCTAACGTGCAAATAAATCCCTAGATTATCACCTTGGTTTTTCTCGCATAAATCATTACAGATTTTACGCCACCTATCGGCACTGTAATCGAGCTTAATTTCAAGTTCGTTTAAACCGTTATTCATACGCTCAATATGTGCGCCAAAGCCAAGCATTTTGCCTTGGTATGATGGGATCACTTCATAGATGCCATCGCCAAATAAGAAGCCGCGATCCATGGGTGAAATCTTTGCTTCATCAGCGCCAAGGTATTCACCGTTTAGGTATACCGTGCCCATTGTTAAACCTCATTCTCTGTCGTAAAGCCGCCAAGTTGGCGAAGCCGAGTTATTAATTGTTGACCATGCATTGCATGCAGGCCGTCTTCGGTGAGCTCATTTTTATGGGTGACGCCATCGACACTACCGCGCTCACTTAGGTAATGTAAAATGTTGAGTGGCTCAATATCAGCCAACAAATCAGTGTTATGCCAGCGACTTAAAAAGGCAATGAGTCCGTATGCTGCCCAGTTAGATACATCGGCGAGTAACAGCTCATCACAGGTTGTTAAACAAGGAGTGATGTTTAGCGCTTGCATATGCTGTGCAAGGTTACCCATGCCTATTTCGTTACCGCCATCACCAATCGCTATGGTGGGGCAAGGTGCTTCTGTCACAAAAAAATCAAAGCAGCCGCAATGCTCCGAAATATCAATACCGCGCATATTATAATAACGCTGATGCTCGTTAAGCCCCGGGCGTTCTATTGATAAAACACACTCAGGTTTTAGCTGCGCAAGGGCTTTAATGCTAAAAGTGTGTGCATTATCAATGCTATTTATAGGTAGCTCAAAACAGTTAAAGTCATTTTTCAGGGCACTGTAAAGGGGGTTGCCAGTAACCAAAATAGGCTGTTTACCAAGCTTTTCGAGTACCTTGTAAAGTGCAATTGCACCAACCGGACCATCAGTCTCGAAGGTATTGTTGACCGCAAAGCCCGTACCTATCAACACAGTACCTTGTACTTTATAAAGGTATTTTGCTGCGCGTAAATACGTACCCGTTAGTTGTTTTGCGTATAAATGCTGCATACCACGTGGGTTTTGTTCAACCATCATGGTTTCAATGTGTTGGCTGAGCGCAGCGTCGCTTAGGCTTGCTGACATAGTGCTTTGATCTCTTGAATGAGTGTAATACCCGCTTCATTATCGCCATGTACACACAGGCTATCGGCATTAAGTGCCATCTGCTGACCACTTCGCGTTGTAACTGTGCCATGTGCAACTAACTGTTTAACCTGCGCCATTAGCGCCGCTTTGTCGTGTACGCTGCCCGCTAAAGAACGTGAAACAAGCTTACCTTCGTCTGTGTATTGACGGTCGGCAAACGCTTCTAAAATGAGTTCTAGTTGCAGATCGTTGGCTTGCACTTTGTGTTTGGCAGCTTGGTTGGTAGCTAAAATCATTAATTTTAATGGCTTTGCATAACTTGCCACTGCGCGCATGACAATATTCAGCGTTTGCTCGTCACTCATCATGTCGTTATACAGTGCGCCATGTGGCTTAACGTATTCGAGCGTTAAACCATGTACTGCAGCCATACCGTCAATTGCAGCAATTTGATAATGCAGGCAATTGGTCAGCTCTTTTTCGCTCATAACCATTGAGCGGCGACCAAAACCTTGCTTATCTGGGTAACTTGGGTGCGCGCCAACCATTACTTTGTGCTGCTTGGCTAGGGCTAGGGTGTTTGCCATCACATCGGCATCGCCAGCATGAAAGCCACAAGCAATATTTGCCATATCAATATGTGGCATAACTTGCTCATCTAAGCCCATTTTCCACATGCCATAGCTTTCACCAAGGTCGCAGTTTAATTTCATCGTCATTTATAACGCTGCCATTTTACTATTTGGAATATCAGTGATCAGCATGTGTCCTGGACTATGCGTGATACAAAAATCAGGAGCCGCGTTGGCAATCGCGACTTGTGGAGTAACACCACAGGCCCAAAATACGGGCACTTCGCCTTCTTTAATGGTCACCGCATCACCAAACTCAGGTTTGTTAATATCTTTAATGCCAATTGCAGCAGGGTCGCCAAAATGCACTGGCGCACCATGTACACTTGGAAAGCGGCTGCAAATTTGGATAGCGCGAATGGCATCGGCAGGTTTCATCGGGCGCATACTCACAACCATATTGGCGTGGAAAATTCCCGCACTCTGGCACGCCATATTAGTCACATACATAGGCACATTCTTTTGTTCGCTGATGTTTCTGATTTCAAGACCTGCGGCAATCAGCGCTTCTTCAAATGAGAACGAGCAACCAATTAAAAAGGTGACTAAATCGTCGCGCCAGTGACGGGTAATATCGGTTACTTCTTCAACCATTTGGCCAAGTTTGAAGACGCGGTAACGAGGTAAATCGCTACGAATATCAATGTCTTCACCAACACTTGGCATATCGGCAACGCCCGGTAAGCGACTAGAGGCAATAATTGGGCACGATTTTGGGTTTGCTTGACTAAACTGCAAAAAATCAAACGCGTACTGTTTGGGTAAAATGACTAAATTAGCCTGCACAAAGCCCGGTGCAAAGCCCGATGTATTACCACTGTAATCTCCTGCGCGAACCATTTTTCGTATAGCTGCGGGAGTGGTTAATGATGCATTTTTTTGCATATACCGATCCTTACCAAATGCTTAACTGATAGTTTTACAATAACACTCAGTTCATATCATTAATAGTAACGGGTAGCTGTCCTTTTGCAGGAGCTTTTCCTAGTAATACTTTTGCCAGCGCTGTGAAAGCTGGCCCTGCAATTTTCTCATCAGTATCTACATCAATATTGTAAGCATAAGTAGCAAGTACAGCGTCGCTAAATTTCCCGAATTGGGCAATATCGTAAGGGGCACGTAAGCTTACAAATATAGTCTTCTTATGGGCTAATTTTGCTTGTTTTAGCAATGACTCTAATGCCGCAGATTGGTCGGCTTTAGCAATTGCAAACTCCGGGTTGTCAGCTAAGTCATCCATCCCACCGACTTCAACAGCACTTTGTTTTGGTGACGCATTGGCGGCAATGATTATATCCGCTTCGTTAATTTCTTTTAATGTTGCAAGCGGCTCATAACCTTGCAAACTTGTGCAGCTAAAGCTGATTAACTTATCGGTGTTGTCAATTAACGCCTGCTGCAGAGCATAGCATTTACGGGTATCTGGCATAATAATATGCACTTTGTTGTTCGGTTTAATGCTAAGCGGTAAGGTGTTTTTTTCGTTTTTCACTTCAGTGATAGCAGCTAATGCTAATTCGGCTTCTACTTTTCTATGGCTTTGATCACCGAGTAAAAGCTGCGCTTTTTTGATGGCTGCTTTGTCATCAAGCAACGAAGTGAGCTTAAACTTTTCTTTAAGTTTTAAAATACGTGTAGCAGAAGCGCTCATTTCGTTGGCATTTAACGTGCCGCGTTGTACTTCTTGTTCTAATCGCTCAATCAGGGCTTCAAGTACTGCTAAGTCTTTAGGGCTTCTGATTTCAATTGGCATAAGAGCAATATCAACACCCGCTGCAAAGGTATTTACTACCGCTTCAATTGGTTCAAAGAAGTGGCTGATCCCGGCCATATCGAGAGCATCTGTGATCACCACACCTTGATAACCAAGTTCGTCACGTAATAAGTCGGTGATGATTTTGCGCGACATCGTTGCTGGTTTGATCATGGTTTTGCCTTCTTTACTGACAAACGTGCTGTCGTCGAGGGCTGGGTATTGGATATGTGCAGTCATGATCATACCCGGTTGTTGGTTTTTAATAATTTCTTTAAAAGGGGGTAAGTCTTGTTGCCAAATGGTTTCTTTATCATGCATTACTTTTGGCAGGCCTGTGTGGCTATCTACATTGGTATCGCCATGCCCCGGAAAGTGCTTTAACGATGAAATAACGCCGTTGTTTTCAAACCCTGCCACTTGGGCACCACCTAGTTTTGCCACCAATTGCGGATCTTCACCGTAAGAGCGCACGTTAATAACTGGGTTATCTGGGTTCATGTTTACATCAACCGTGGGGGCATAGTTAACATTTACACCTAGTGCCAATAGCTCGTCGGCAATAATGCGTGCAGACTCAGTCGCGAAGTGGGTGCCATGTTCTTTATAGGTCGCGCCAATCGACATGTTACCGGTAAACGACGTACCTACATCACGAGGAATACGGGCAACTCGGCCACCTTCTTGGTCTATCGAAATAAATAGCGGTAAGCCTAACTCTGACTTAGCAGCGGCTTTTTGTAAGTCATTATTAAGTTTGATCACTTGCGGCACGGTTTCGATATTTTCTGCAAATAAAATCACCCCACCAATGTTATGTTTAGTGATGATATTTGCTAAATCAGCCGGCAGCTCTGTCACCGGTGTACGGCATTTTTGCTCACCCGGGTCTTGCTCGCAGTAATAACGTAGGTCAAGCATGAGCTTTTGCCCTAACTGTTGTTTTAAAGTTAATGCAGACTCAGCAAATGATGATTGTAATGGCATGAAACATCCTAATCCGATAACCAGTGACGATAGTGCAAACTTATTTAACACAGCAAGCTCCAAAGCAAAACGCTTATTTAGTTTTTAGAATAAATTATTCTTGATGTTAATGGGTTTTTAAATATAAATACAGTATTTTTTTGCTACCCTAGCGGTTTTTGAGTCCGACTGCAAAAAGCTAAGTTAGATCACCAAATAGGGCTAATAAGCTTAAGTAACCAAACCTTTATACTGGTGAAAAGCGTGGCAAGTTGATAATTTATCAATTTAATGGGTCGCTTTTTAGTACAATTTAAAGTAATAATATATTCCATAATCATCAGCGTAAATATGACAAGCCTGGGGGCGAGATGGCTTTTACTCGATTGCACGCATTTAAACAGCAAATTAAACCTTTTTTACCAGAGTCTGCATTAATAGAAGATTACTCGCGCCGTTATGCGTACGGGACTGACGCTAGCTTTTATCGATTAATCCCTGAGTTAATTGTATTAGTGAGCAATCAAAATCAAGCACGGCAAGTGATCATTACTGCCAACGAGCTACAGGTTCCCATTACTTTTCGCGCCGCTGGCACGAGTTTATCTGGGCAAGCAATTACCGATTCGGTATTAGTTTTATTGTGCGATAGTTGGAGCAAGTTTGAGATTATTGATGACGCCGAGGCAATCCGTTTACAACCGGCGATCATTGGTGCTCGAGTAAATCAAGTATTGGCCCCGTTTGGTAAAAAAATTGG
This sequence comes from Pseudoalteromonas sp. MB47, assembly GCF_011319765.1. Taxonomy (NCBI): domain Bacteria; kingdom Pseudomonadati; phylum Pseudomonadota; class Gammaproteobacteria; order Alteromonadales; family Pseudoalteromonadaceae; genus Pseudoalteromonas; species Pseudoalteromonas sp. MB47. The sequence goes on from NZ_VFBD01000004.1 coordinate 60,201, forward strand.
CCCTGATCCCGCTTCAATTAATAGCTGCAAAATAGCCGGAATGGCGGCAAATAATTCATCGGGCATGTGTTGTGGGGTGGCGCAAAACAGCTATCACACAGTAAAAGATATGACCCTCATTTTTGCCGATGGCACTGTGCTAGATACGGCTGATAGCCAAAGCTGTAATGCCTTTTTACAAAGCCATAGTCTTTGGGTTGATGAGCTAATGAGCCTTGTTGATAGGGTAAAGCAAAACCCCGATTTGAGTGAGCGCATCGCCCATAAATACCGTTTAAAAAATACCACGGGTTATGGTTTAAATGCACTGCTGGATTTTTCTGATCCAATCGAAATCATTAAGCACTTAATTATCGGCTCTGAAGGCACCTTAGCTTTTATCGCCGATATCACTTACCACACCGTGGTTGAGCATCAGTACAAACACACAGGTTTCTTTATTTTTGACGATATCAGCAAGGTGTGTGAGCTGGTACAAAGGCTGAGTGAAGTTGATGTTGCGGCCGTTGAGCTGCTAGATAAACGTGCCCTGATGTCGGTATCTGAACACGCCATAATGCCAAAAGAAGTGGCCAGCTACCCAGAGCAATCAGCGGCACTGTTAATTGAGTTAAGAGCTGAAAATGCACAGGCTCTCGATGTGCTCACTAAGGTCACCGAACAACTTCTTGCTGAGTTTAAGCAAAGCCAACTGGCAGCGATTGAGTTTTCAGCAGACAGCGCCCGTAATGCGGCACTTTGGAATATCCGTAAAGGTACCTTTCCTGCTGTTGGCGCAGTGCGCGAAACTGGCACTACTGTGATTATTGAAGATGTTGCCTTTGCTCTTGATAAATTAGCTGAGGGCGTAAATGCGCTGCATCAATTATTTATCAAATATGGTTATGATGAAGCCATTATTTTTGGGCATGCCCTTGCCGGAAATCTGCATTTTGTATTCACCCAAGCTTTCGATATACCAGAGCAAGTAAGCCGATACGAGCAATTTATGGCTGATGTGGCGAACTTAGTGGCGGTTGAACTAAAAGGGTCATTAAAAGCTGAGCATGGTACTGGGCGTAACATGGCACCGTTTGTTGCCACCGAATGGGGAGACGATGGCTTTGCGGTGATGGTTGCGCTTAAAGCATTATTCGATAAACAAAATATTCTTAATCCTGGGGTTATTATAAATCACGACAAAAATGCTCACACTCAGCATTTAAAAGTCATGCCAAAAAGTGATGATATTATCGATACCTGTATTGAATGTGGTTTTTGCGAAGTTGTTTGCCCGTCAAAAGGGCTTAGCTTAACACCGAGGCAGCGTATTACTTTATGGCGACACCGCACAGAGCTACACAATCAATTGCTAACAACCGAAGATTTAGCAAGCAAGCAGAAGTTAAATCAAAAGCTCAGTGTTATCGAGGCCGACTTTAAATACTTAGGTATAGATTCATGCGCGGCAACGGGCCTTTGTGGCCTTAAATGCCCGGTGGGAATAAACACGGGCGAATTTATAAAATCGCTCAGAGCAGAGCAAGCCTCATCGAACAAAGTTGCGCGATCATTATCACGTTTTGCTAGCAAGCATTTTGCGGTTGTTGCTAAGGGTGCACGGTTTGGTTTAACTGTGATGCAGGTGCTCGAAAAAGCAATCGGCAGCAGTAAGCTAAGAAGCCTAAGCAAGCCTGCCAATAAGTTGCTTGGTACACCGCTGTATTACTCGGCATGGCCAAGAGCTGAGCAACCAATTAATAAGCAATTCAAGCAGCTCCAACAAACGAAAAAGTTGGTGTATATGCCAAGCTGCGCAAGCCGGATTTTTGCCCCCGATAAGTTTGCCGATGATAAGCGCCCACTGCTAGATGTTATCTATTCACTCGCTGCCAAAGCAGGCTATGAAGTGCTACTTCCGCAACAAGTAGATTCACTTTGTTGCGGTATGCCATTTGCTAGTAAAGGCTTTAATGAAGAGTTTAAAAATAAAAGTAAGCAGTTACTTACTGAGCTCGAGGCGCTTTCAAATAATGGCCAATATCCCATTGTTTTTGATGCCAGCCCTTGTGCACTTACTACTCTTAATACCGCGCAAAATACGGCACTCACAATTTATGAAAGTGCTGATTTTGCAGCCCAACATTTACTGCCTAATTTGCAGGTAACCCCCGTGCAAGATCCGGTGATGCTCCATGTTACTTGTAGTTCTAAGCGATTAGGTAAAGAGCAAAGCCTAGTATCACTTGCCAAGGCATGTAGTAATGAGGTGATTATTCCAGCTGATATTGAGTGTTGTGGTTTTGCAGGTGATAAGGGCTTTAACTTGCCAGAACTCAATGGCAATGCGTTAAAAACCCTTAAACAACAGGTACCAAAGAACTGTAATCGCGGCGTGTCTAATAGCCGTAGTTGCGAAATTGGTTTAACTGAACACAGTGGCATTAGTTATCAGTCAATTTTGTATCTACTCGATAAGCAAAGCCATGCAATAAAACAGGCTTAATTGCTAATTTGATGAGCCAGTTGCTGACTGGCTCATCTATTTTTTAAAGCTTACACTTTCCAAAAAATGCCTTTGCGGTAGCAGCCGTACATCACACCATAAGACACCATTAAAAACAGCAGTGAAAAGCTAAATGAAGCGAGGTGATCATTACTGATCACTAATTGTATTAAGCCATAAATACTGCCTTTTAAACTGCTATCGCCGAGCGGGATCATAATTAATAGCCGTGCAAACACGCCCGCAAACATAAAAAATAATATCGCATTCGCACCAAATACAATAAACGGAGCGCCCCAACTACGCAGCTTATAAATATCTAAAATAGCACTGCACAGTGCATAGAAAATCGCTGCAAGCCCTGAGCTGAGTAGCACATAGCTCGGCGTCCATAAGGCTTTATTGATAGGTGTTATTAGTGCAATCGCATAGCCAGCAATAACGGCTAATGTGCCCAGTAAGATAAGTGTACGGGCTTGTTTTTTAAGGTCGGGTTGCTTAGTTAAATAAACCGCAGCCAATATGCCGCTTAGCGCACTTGCAATGGCAGGCAGTGTTGAGAACAGTCCTTCAGGGTCAAATGGCAGTGGCTTAGCATTGGCATAATACAGGTGATGACTACCAAGTACGGTATTGTCTATGAAGGCACTTAAGTTATTGCCATGTAACCATAAACCACTCACTACCTCGCCGTTTGGCAAGGTATACGGGATATAAAGCATGGCGGCACCATAAAATAATAAAAGAGCGATGCAAGTAATGGCTATTTTCTTAGGTGATAAATAAAGATAACAACACAGAGCTACTAAATAGACCAAACCGATACGTTGCAGCACACCTAACACGCGCAGCTGTAATAACTTGTCATCAACCCAGCTAAAAGAAGGATCTCGAAAGTTGTAATAAAACAAGGCTAAAAACCAACCGAGAGCAATGAGTTTAATGGTACGAATAACCCCTGCTTTTAGTATGTGTTGATCACTGATCCCTTTAGCACGCAAGCTATTTACTGATAGCGTGATAGACATGCCGACAATAAAAATAAAAAACGGAAAAATTAAATCGGTAGGTGTCCAACCATGCCAGTCAGCATGCTTTAAAGGCCAATACATCGCTCCCCAGCTGCCAGGGTTATTCACTAATATCATTGCGGTAATAGTCAAACCGCGCATTACATCTAACGCCATCAGGCGATGTGAAGGGAGTTTATTGATGATCGCAGAACTATGTTTAAACATGAAAAATTTCTATATTTTTTCTTTATTGTAATAAATTATTCCTTTTGGGCAAGTTTATTTGTCAATATAAATTTTGATTTTATTGCATCATCATTGAGCTAAATCAAATTATGACGAAAGTTTTATAGAGGCTGTAGTGATAAATTGCTAGTATAAATGTATTAGATGTACCCGATATGGACATTGGGCTTTGATGTGAGAATTACAGTGCTTAATGGTCTTAAGGCAGGTTTAAATCTGCGCCGCTTAATTTTATTATTAGCGTTTTCGGCAACGCTAATCACCTTTCTAAACAGTTATTACTCGAGCTATCAAGTTCAAAAGCAACAACTAATAGATAAAACGCTTGAAAATCACAAAGCTTACGCAGCTAAACTGGTATCGGCCACCGATAATTTTTTATTGGCGGCGCAGCAGCAACTGGCTTATGTAGGTAAAATTCTTGAAAATGACTTTAATAATCAAGGGTTGATAAATGCTGAAGCAGAACGATTGAGATTACAAACTAACAGTTTTAACTCGACCATTATTGTTAATAAACAAGGCGATATCTTAGGGGTATCACCGCAATCCTTAAAACTTAAAAATCGCAAAGTTGATAGTTTTGGGACTAAAGCTGCGCTTTCTTATCGAACCCCGATGATCAGCGAACCGTATATTTCGATGGCGGGAAATTTGCTGATTTTTATTTCTCAGCCTTTATTTGATAAGCAAGGTGAATTCATTGGCTATGTCGGCGGTACATTATATTTGAAGCGCACAAGCATTCTAAACCAGCTTTTACAAGTTCACTATTATCGCGATGGTTCATATTTATATGTTGTTGATGAGAATCATCGCTTGCTTTATCACCCTGATACAAAAAGGATAGGGGAGCAAGTTTTTGAAAACCCTGTGATCAAGGCTGTTTTGAAAGGGCAAGCCGGAACTGAACTATTAAGTAATAGCAAAGGGGTTGAAATGTTGGCTGGCTTTGCTCCTTTAACCGTTGCTCCTTGGGGAGTCATTGCACAACGACCCCTTGAAGACACATTAGCACCGCTTGATAATTTAATGTGGCAAGTCTTCATAAAAACGGCGCCTGTGGGTGTCATCACTTTAATATTAATTTGGGTATTAGCTAGAAAAATAGCGAGCCCATTGAGGCAACTTGCTGAAACCGCAAATACGTTGGATAGGCCAACCACAACACGCGAGTTAATGCTAATTCGTTCATGGTATTTTGAAAGTAATGAGCTTAGAAAAGCAATGTTAAAGGGAGTTGGTTTATTACACAGTAAAATTGGTTTGTTACGTCAAGAAGCACAGACAGACTCACTAACAGGGTTACACAACCGTAGAAGCTTTGATGCGCAGTTAAGTCATTTTATTGCACAGCGCTGCCCGTTTGCAGTTTTGGCAATCGATATTGATCACTTTAAGCGGGTAAACGACGAATTTGGGCATGATATTGGTGATGTGGTATTGCAGTCGCTTGCTAAAATTTTGTTAGATGTAACTCGTGATAGCGACGTTGTTGCTCGTACTGGTGGAGAAGAATTTATTGTGATCATGCCAAGAGTTGAGGTCAAACGGGCGTATCAGCTTGCAGAACGCTTGCGGATGCGGATATCTGAAAGCTACATTGACCCTGTTGGCTGCATTAATGTATCTATTGGTATATCTGGTTGGCCGATTGAGCAACTGAACATTGATGAAGTACTTAAACTCGCTGACCAAGCCTTATATCAAGCTAAAAAAACGGGCCGCAATCGTTCTGTAGTTAATGCAAGTTATGGGCAAGATTTCGCAACTATTTCTGAGTCTCCAATCTTGGAATAAGTTATTTAATGTGCAATAGTGAACGTTATTAAGTTATTTATGGAAAACCAAAATGGCATTCACTTTTTTGACTCGTTTAACTAAATCCATTTCCTTGTTATGTATTGCTGTTATTTTAACAGGCAATGTTTATGCAGACTCAAGCGATGATAAACGTAGCGAATTTGTGGATGTTGGTGCTTTGCTACCTAATGCTGTGTTAGATATTCGTTATTTTGGCCATCACAACTTTGTTGGCAAACCAGTTGATGGTTACAACGCGCCAAAATGTTTATTGCACAACAGTGCTGCTACAGCCCTTAAAAAAGTGCAAGTAGCAGCGCAAACCCAAGGCCTGAGCTTGAAAATATATGATTGTTATCGCCCGCAGCGCGCTGTTGATCACTTTGTACGTTGGGTTAACGATTTAGAAGATACCCGCACTAAAGCTGAGTTTTATCCAAACTTAGGCAAAGACAAACTGCTTGGTGATTACATCGCTGCTAAATCGGGTCACAGCCGTGGTTCAACGATTGATTTAACCTTAGTTGATGCAAAAGGCAAAGAGCTCGATATGGGCTCACCATTTGATATGTTCGACACTCTTTCTAACACCGACGACCCACGCATTAGTGCAGAGCAAAAAGCCAATCGATACAAATTAAAAAGCCTGATGACAGAGGCCGGTTTCGCCCCTTATTCAATGGAATGGTGGCATTTTACTTACAAACCGCAAGCATACCCCGCAACCTATTTTGATTTTGTGGTGGAGTAGGTAAAAAAGCTTTAAGCTTTCAGCTGTAAGTTTTAAGCCGAAAGTGTTGTTTTTGAATGTTGAGTTAGCTTGATTAAATGGCGTTGAATGTTAGACACGCCATGCAAGCATGACGCCTACGGTTTGATGTAGGCGTGAAACTTGTTTCACGCGTCTGACAGCTCCTTCTAGAACCTAGTATGATGACGCGGGATAAACTCGCTGCTACAGGCTGACAGCTTCTTCACGTTGGGTTTCGCTGCGCTCTACCCAACCTACATCACCTCTTTTACCGGTGAATAATCAACTTTAATTTCAACAATATCGACATTGGCATTTTGTTTAAAAGCGTTTTGCACTTTTAATAAATCAGTGTCTTTTTCAGCAAGGTAGCGGTAGCTTTTGTTGGTCATTTTTTTCAGCGCATATTGACTGCTAAGCTCTACCGGTAAGCTGTTTTCTTTTAGCGTTAAGTAAATTGCACCCGTTGCAATGCCGCGCTCTTGCATTACGTGATTAAAGACTTCTGTGCCCTTGGTTAAAGTAGGTGCATCAAAGGTAATTTTTTCGCCATTATTACTAAAAGCGTTCGTCGATTTTTGCTTGTTGATTTCGACTGCTTTTTTAACATCTTTAACTGAAATTTGTTCTTTTTGTGAACTAGCTGTTGGTTGCTGTTCTGTGTCTTGATCAGATATTTCACTTTTTTGACAGCCAGATACTAGTACTAATGATATCATAAGTGCTTGTATTTTAATTGCTTGTTTCATTTTTACTCTGCTTGTTTGTTACTTTTGTTTACAATTAATTCTGTTTTTTAATTGCCGTATTAGGTACATTGGGGTTGGTTATGATTGTTAACCGAAAATAAAAATATAACAATAGGGAACGTAAGGAATGTCTCAATTTAAAGTAACGGCAGTTGCTACCATGGTAACGGCTATCTTGGCATCATCTCAAGTACAGGCAAGTGAACAAACTCGCTTTTATAATGCTTCAAGTGTTAGCTCTCAAGTACAATTTAATCCTCAAGTATCTCAGCAACGTGCATTAGCTGAGCGAAGAACTGTTTCGGGTCACAAATCTATTTTCGATGCGCAATTAGGTAAAGCTACGTTCCTATGGAATGCAGTTGATCAAGCTAAGCCTGACATGGCCATGGTGCTTCCTGAGCAACGTAATGCTTACGCTGCAGATTTTTATTTAAATGCCTTAACTGGGGTTAGTACAGCGAAAAAAGGTGTATCAAGCGCTGTATTAACAGATTTATCTGAGCAAAAACTTGGCTCAATCACAGCTAAATACAAACAAAAAGTTCATGATATTGAAGTATTCAACCGTGAATACAACCTGATCATGGACAAAGAATATAACTTAGTTGCAGGTTCTGGTTATTTCGCTAACACAAGTTCAAATGCAACGCAGTCGTTCGCGCCACTTGCTGAGTTTGTAGGTGCTGAGCAAAGCATTAAACGTGCAATTAAAGAACTTGCTGATATCAATGTGTCGCTAACTAAATCAACTGAGCAAGGCGACTATGTTAAGTACACAGTGTCTAACCAAAGTGGTGAAAAAGTTGTATTAGGACAGCCACGTGCTAAGAAAGTATTCTTTGAAGTAGCGGGTGAGCTGCAATCTGCATACTATGTTGAAGTAGAAGTTGCTGATAAAAACAGCCTAGAAAGCGATTACTTCAGCTATGTTATCGGTGCGCAAAACAGCAAAGTTTATTTCAAGAAAGACTTAAAAGCACACGCGGCAGACTTTAACTACCGTGTATGGGCTGACGAAGATGGTTACCCGTGGGAAGGTCCACACGGTGACGTGATCCCAGCTGATGGCCCAGATCAAATTGATGAAACTGAAATCCTAGATGCACCACTTGTAAGCTTGTCTTACTACAAAAAACTAAGCACGATGGATCCGTGGCTTGCTGATGACGCTACAACAACATCAGGTAACAACGTATTTGCTTATGCTGATGTAATTGCACCTCAAGGTTACACAGAAGGTGACTTCACTGCTGAAACTACATCAGATTACACATTCGATTACCCTTACCAAGTTGATCAAGTAGCAAACAGCTACGACAATCGTAAAGCGGCGATCGTTAACTTATTCTACATGAATAACTTCTTACACGATTTCTTCTATGACCATGGTTTTGACGAAACATCAAATGTTGCGCAAGTATCAAACTACGGCCGTGGTGGTGTAGAAGGCGACCCAATCGAAGCGCAAGCGCAAGATAATAGCGGTTTAAATAACGCTAATATGGCAACCCCTGCTGACGGTGCAAGCCCACGCATGCAAATGTATTTATACAACTCGAAAGATGCGAAAGTGGGTGTAGATTTTGGTGTGGTTGTTACATCTGACGAATCAATTGGTCTTCTAGAGTCTTCTAAAGTATCAGGCTTTGGTCAAATGCAATTTGCTGATATCGCAGGCGAAGTTGTTCGTCTAGTTGATGGCGATGATGCCGATTCTGGTAGCGTAACAGATGGTTGTCAACCAGCAACAAATGCAGCTGAGCTTGCTGGCAAAATTGCGCTAGTTGATCGTGGCTCTTGTAACTTCACAGCAAAAGTACTTCACGCTCAAGAAGCGGGTGCAATTGGTGCAATCGTTGTAAACAACAACCCTGATACAGATGAACCAGCGCCGATGGGCGGTGAAGATGATGCCGTTATCATTCCTAACATGGGTCTGAACTATGCTGATGGTCACGCACTTTACGATGGTATCGCTGCAGGCGACACTGTTACTGTTAATATGTTCAACAAAGCAACGTTAAAAGACGGTACGCTAGATAACGGTATTATTGCTCACGAATGGGGTCACTATATCAGTAACCGTTTAGTGGGTAACTCATCAGGTCTTATTAACTTCCAAGGCCGTGCGATGGGCGAAGGTTGGGGTGATTTCCACTCGCTTATGTTCATTGCTAAAGCTGATGACATTAACATTCCAGGTAACGACAAGTTCCAAAAAGCCTACGGTAGCGGTACTTTCGTAGAAGATTTCTACTACGGTATCCGTCGTGTTCCATATTCAACTAATATGGAAGTAAACCCGCTGTCTTTCCGCCACATTACTGAAAATGAAGGTGCTGATGTAGGCATTGCACCAACAAGTGTTGCTTCACCACACGCAGCTGGTGAAATTTGGGCAACTATGCTTTGGGAAAGCTATGTAGCACTTATCAACGAGCACGGCTTTGAAGACGCGCAAAACCGCATGGCTAATTACTTAGTTGCTGGTTACAAGCTAACTCCTGTTGCTCCGCTATACACAGAAGCACGTGATGCTATCTTAGCTGCAGCGTACGCAGTAGACCCAGAAGATTACAAACTAATCTTAGGTGCATTTGCTAAGCGTGGTATGGGCTTAGGTGCTGTAGCACCAGAGCGTTTCAGCGAAGATTTAACCGGTGTTGTTGAATCAGACAAAATGAAACTTGCTAGCTTCACATTGAAAGATGTGGCAATGAATGCAAACTACAACGGTGCGGAATTAGGTTATTGTTCAAACGATAACGTGCTAGATAAAGGTGAAACAGGTACATTAACGGTTAGCATCATGAATACCGGTAGTGAAGTACTGACGGGTACACAAGCACAGTTAACAGTTGTTAGTGGTCACGATGTAACGTTCGAAAATGATGGTTTAATCACCTTCGACGATACAACACCGTATGCTTCACAAACAAGTGCACCTATCACGTTTACACTAAATGATGCGGGCACTGCTGATACACTTGAAATCGAAGTGTCATTCCCTGAACTGTCTGCTGATGACGAAATTGTTGAAGCAGCAACCGATAAAGTATCTTATCTTGTGAACATGGACTTTGAAGATAAAGCACCAGTTAGTTCACAAACTGCTGACGATATGGAAGTAGCAGGCGCTTCATTACGTGACTGGAAAGAAAACGTAATGACAGGTGATGACCTAGCCGTTGGCACACAAAGCATGGCAACTGGCGGTAATGTTAACTTCTTCAACAGCTTTGGCTTCGGTCTTGGCGAGCAAACCATGTATCTAAACAACAATGACTTCCAGTCAGATGTTGCGGTTGAATCAAGAGAGTTTGATATCGGTTTTGCTGGTGATTTTGAAGTTTCATTCTGGCACTTCTACCTAATCGAAAACGAATGGGATGGTGGTGTTGTAGAGATCAGCGTAAACGGTGGTAACTGGGTAGATGTTACTGAAATGGGCGGTACATTTGATGTTGGTTACGATGGCCCACTAATCGAAAATGACGCGCAAGCACTACAAGATCGCGATACCTTCACAGGTAACAATGTTGATGGTAACGGTGTTTATGGTAACTACGAAACAATTCGTTTCGGTACTGAACTAAACGGTAACCGTGCAAAATTACGTTTCCGTATGTCATCAGACAGCGCAGTACGTGAGTTCGGCTGGTGGATTGATAACGTAACTGTTAGCAATGTAACGTCACCAATCTTCTCAAACGTGATTGCTGGTGATGCATTAGCATGTGATAACGCACTACCATTGCTTTCTGTATCGGGTGATGAGTCTGTTTCTGAGTCTGCTTCAGGCACATTAACGGCAACAGCGTCAGACCGTAACAGTGATGACACGCTAAGCTATGCATGGACGCAACTAAGCGGCACAACAGCAACACTTACAGGTGCTGATACTGCGACTCTAGGCTTCACGCCTGGTGCTATCTCAAGCGATGACGAGTTAGTATTTGAAGTAACAGTGAGCGATGGTACAGACTCTGTATCAGAGCAGTTCACTGTTGCCGTAACTAACGAAGCTGAGCCAGTAGAAGAGAAGAAAGTAACTAAATCTAGCAACGGTAGCTTTGGTTTCTTAACACTACTACTTGCACCATTAGCGCTTATCGGCCGTCGCCGTAAACGTAAATAAGACTTTTAAATAGTGATAACAAAGCCCTTACAGCTCGCTGTAAGGGCTTTTTTGTTTTAAGTTAGCGAGGGGAAAGTTAGCGAGAGTAAAGTTAGCGAGGGGAAAGTTAGCGAGGGGAAAGTTAGCGAGGTGCGAGGTACGAGATACGAGGTAGCAGCGATTTTACATCGCGCCCTAGAGCCTAGTACCTAGCGCCTGATGTTTTCATTCGTAGGCGTGAAACTTGTTTCGCGCGTCTGACCGCTGATAGCTGAAGGCTGACAGCTCCTTTTACTATCGTTGTGGGGTCATCAACACTCGACAACCCCACGATTCAGCTTGCCGCTTAAAGCTTACCGCTTAAGGCTTTTAGTTATTGAACGGTTGCTTTTAGGCCGCGGCGTTTTAATAATGCTGATGTGTCTGGCTCTTGACCGCGGAATGCTTTGTACGATTCCATTAGGTCACGTGAGTTACCGACTTCTAAAATTTCTTTACGGTATTTATCACCGATTTCACGTTTTAGACCGCCTTGCTCTTGAACAAAGGCAAAGGCGTCTGCCGCTAAGATTTCACTCCACATATAAGCATAGTAACCCGCTGAGTAACCGCCGCCCATTGAGTGTGAGAAGAAGGCTGACTTATAACGAGGTGGTACAAATGCTACATCAACTCCATGTTTTGCAAGCGCTTGTTGCTCAAACTTTTCAATGTCTTGTAAAGGAGCATCAGCTGAGAGTGAATGCCATTCCATATCAAGTAGTGCAGCAGCAACGTATTCTAGGGTATCAAAACCTTGGTTGAAGCTACGTGATTGAATTACTTTTTTCAGTAGCTCATCAGGAATTGGCTCGCCAGTTTTATGGTGTTTCGCATAGTTAGCGATAACTTCAGGATACATTGCCCAATCTTCTTCAAATGTTGATGGGAATTCAACGAAGTCACGTGATACTGAGGTGCCAGATAGAGTAGGATACTTCACGTTTGAGAACATGCCGTGTAAGCCATGGCCTAGCTCGTGGAAGATCGTTGTTGCTTCATCATAACTGATAAGCGTAGGTTCGCCATTCGCGCCTTTTTGAATGTTCATAACGTTTACGACAACTGGCTTTTGTTCTTTAAGGCCAGATTGTTTAACGAATGAGCTCATCCATGCACCGCCACGCTTACCTTCACGAGCGAAGTAGTCAGCAAAGAAAATGGCTAAGCTTTTACCATTTTCATCAAATAACTCATAGGCTTTTACATCAGGGTGGTAAACCGGAATATCGTTACGTGGTTTAAAGGTGATGCCGTATAAACGGTTCATGGTGAAGAATACGCCGTCTTCAAGAACACGGTTGAACTCGAAATATTCTTTCACTGCATTTTCGTCAAGGTTGTATTTATCTTTACGCACTTGCTCTGCGTAGAATAACCAATCCCATGGCTGTAATTTGAACTGCTCACCTGATTCATCAATTTTAGCTTGAATAGCTGCCGCTTCTGCGTTGACGTTCTGCATTAATGCAGGGATCATGCTCGCAAACATATCAAATACAGCTTGTGGTTTTTTCGCCATTTGTGACTCTAAACCAAAATCAGCCCAGCTGTCGTAACCTAATAGTTTTGCTTTTTGAGCACGTAAGTGAGCAAGTTCTGCCACGATATCACGGTTACTATTTTCGCCCGATAATGCACGCTCAGCCGATGCACGCCATACTTTTTCACGTAAATCGCGGTTTTTCAGTGTTGCCAGAATAGGCTGACGCGTGGTGTTTGTGATCTTAATTAGGTATTTACCAGGGTGGCCAGCTTCAGCTGCGGCATTGGCAAGCTGCTCAATTTGACCTGCAGGTAAGCCTTCAAGCTCTGCTTTGTCATCCACTAAAACAACATTTGTTTTAGTCAGTGCTAATAAGTTTTGTGAGAACTGAGTTGTTAAGCTCGAGTGCTTCGTATTGATATCACGTATTTGTTGTTTTTGTTCTGCACTTAATTTTGCGCCAGCACGCACAAAACGTTTGTAGTAAACGTCTAATAAACGCTTTTCTTCAGCAGTTAAGGCAAGGCTGTCAGTTTCGCTGTGAATAGCCGCTACTTTCTCAAAGAGTGCTTTATTTAAGAAAATATTGTCGCTATGAGCCGCTAGTTTTGGCGCTAATTCTTTTTGTAATTCACGACGTGCCGGGTTTGAATCCGTACCCGCTAAGTTATAAAAAATACTGCGTGTGCGTGTTAATAGCTCACCACTTTTCTCAAGCGCAACAATCGTATTGGCAAAATCAGGCTTTGCTGGATTGTTGATAATAGCTTGCACTTCAGCCATTTGCTCAGACATGCCTTTATTAAATGCCGGCATGAAATGTTCATCTTTAATCGCACTGAAATCAGGCGTTTCGTATTGTAATACGCTTTTCACAAACAGTGGGTTAGCTTGCTCATTTGCAGCAACAGGCGCTGATTGCTCTGATTTAGGCGTTGATGTTGTTGTTTGCGGTTCTGAACAGGCTGTAAGTAACAGCGCAGAACTGATCGCGGTTGCGATTAGGTGTTTCATAGTTTTTCTCTTGTCATTTTTAAAATTAAATTGTGTCGATATAACCTTGCACATACGTTTTATAAGCTCTTGATTTGCATAGCGGTTAAAACGGATTACAAAAAGTGCTACAAAAAAGCACTTATATGAGGCAGGTATCACCATGTGATCAATGAGCCCAGCATACTGTGTCTTATTACAATTGACCTCATACGTTGCGATAAGGTGATTATTGGCTGCGATAAGCCGTTAAAATTCTCTAAGATCGGAAAGCCACTTATAACTTTACAGCTTAAATAGCTCGAACCAATTGATCTTTTTGACTCATAACAGTGTCTAAATAAAAATCTTATGGTATGTTATATTGTAACAATTTAGTCTGCAATCAATCTTGCCATGGAGTGCATTTTTTTACGATAAGTTGCAAATGTTGCTGAATAAGCAAGGAGTCATATGGCTATCATAATCAAACACGCCTGCGTTGTTAATGAAGGACAGCGCGAATTAAACGATGTACGAATTGTTGGTAATCGAATCGCTGAAATTGCCAAAGATATCAGTGCCAAGGCCAATGATGAGGTAATTGATGCAAGCGGTCTGTTGCTATTACCAGGCATGATCGACGATCAAGTTCATTTTAGAGAGCCAGGCCTTACTCACAAAGGCACGATTGCCAGTGAATCTGCCGCTGCAGTGGCCGGTGGCATTACAAGTTTTATGGAAATGCCTAATGTCTCACCTTCGACTACCACGGCAAAAGCACTTGCTGATAAATACGCGATAGCGGCGCAAACGAGCGCTGCGAATTATGCGTTTTACTTTGGCGCAACCCCAGACAACCTTGATGAAATTAAAGCTCTTGATGCTAAAAATGTATGCGGCGTTAAAGTGTTTATGGGAGCATCAACAGGTGATTTACTGGTTGAACACCCACATGCTCTAGAGGCCATTTTTCGGGAAAGCCCAGTACTCATTGCAACCCATTGCGAGCAAGGGGAGGTTATTCAACAAAACCAGCGCCGAATAGAAAAACGCTATGGTGAGTTACGAATAGAACATCACCCGTTAATTCGTGATGAGTTAGCGTGTTATGCATCATCATCGTACGCCGTATCGCTGGCAAAACGCTATGGCTCGCAGCTGCATGTTTTACACCTTACAACAGCAAAAGAGCTAGAGCTATTTAGTAACGCACCTATAGAGCAAAAACACATAACCGCCGAAGCTTGTGTGCATCATTTGTGGTTTAACCAAGATGATTACACACACTATGGCAATCAAATTAAATGTAACCCTGCCATAAAATCAGAGCAAGATCGCCAAGCGCTACTCGCAGCAGTACGCGATGGTCGCATTGATATTATTGCCACCGATCATGCCCCTCATACTTTGCAAGAAAAGCAGCAACAATACAGCGCTGCACCAGCAGGACTCCCGCTCGTCGAGCATGCATTACTATCGTTACTTGAGCAGGTAAAACGTGGTGCGTTGAGCCTAGAGCAAGTCGTTGAAAAAACAGCGCATAACGTGGCAAAGCGATTTGCTATCGAAGATCGAGGGTTTATCAGAGAAGGTTACTTTGCAGATTTAGTCCTGGTTGACCCAAGCGCAGAAAAGCACGTTGAGCACACAAACACACATTACTTATGCCAATGGACCCCTTTCAATGGCACTACTTTTTCACACCGAATAACACATACCTTTGTAAATGGTGAGTGTATCTTTGATGGACAGCACGTATACCCGCACAAGCAGGCCGCTATGACCTTAACATTCAATCGTTAAAAGAAGTTGATATGCAATTACCCGATATTACCTCGCACTCTAATGTAGATTTTCAGTCGCCTTTAAAATGGGTTGGCATGGAAAAAATAGCATTGCCTTTGAAACTTGCACACCCTCATGTTGATGTGCACCTGAATGCCAAAGCCGATATTTTTGTTAGCCTTGATAGTGATGCTAAAGGCATTCATATGTCGCGTCTTTATTTATTACTTAATCAGCTATTGGCTAATCAAAGCTTATCGACTAAGCGTATTAACGAGTTTATGGAAGCCGTTTTAGCATCACAAAAAGGCTTAAGTAAAGGCGCAAAACTGGTGCTGCATTTTGATTTACCGCTGCTAAAACCAGCACTCCTTAGCGACAATGCCGGATACAATGCTTACCCTGTTGTTTTAACGATAACTAAGAAGCAGTCGATGACTATCAACTTAAAAGCTGATGTAGCCTACAGCAGTACCTGCCCGTGTTCAGCGGCATTATCGAGGCAGCTTTTGAGCGAAGCCGTCGATAAACAATTTAGCGATGAGCATATAGATAAAGCCTCTTTACTCAGTTGGCTTGCAAGTGAACAGGGCTCTATTGCAACCCCTCATAGCCAGCGTTCTTATGCTTATATTGATGTCACTTTTAGTAATGAGAAGCTACCCGATATTGGCGGCTTTATCACAGTATGTGAGCAAGCTATTGGTACCCCTGTACAAACGGCCGTGAAGCGTGAAGATGAACAAGCATTTGCTGCCCTTAACGCAAAAAACTTACTGTTTTGCGAAGATGCTGCAAGGCGATTAAAACAGTGTTTCGAAACCATGCCGAGTATTACTGATTACCAGTTTAAGGTCGAACACCAAGAAAGCTTACATGGCCACAATGCCGTGGTTCATGAATCTAAACATTAAGCTGATGAGTCTAAGTGTTAGGCTCATGAACCTAAAATGGTTTACAAATTTTGACATTAGCGGTCGCAAATTATTGCTATTCATCTTCACAATGATAATGATATGACCGCTAAAAATGATAAACATAATAATATAAAGGACGACTATGCGTTTTAAATTTATTGCTGCTGCAGTGGGTCTCGCTGTAGCAAATGTTGCTGTTGCCGACGAAGGCATGTGGCAACCTCACCAGCTACCAGAGCTTGAATCAGTGTTAAAAGCGAAAGGCTTGAGCATTGATGTAGAGTCAATTTCTAAATTAACAGCGTTTCCGATGAACGCGGTAATTAGCCTTGGTGGCTGTACTGCTTCGTTTGTTTCACCGAAAGGCTTAGTCGTAACTAACCATCACTGTGCCTATGGTTCGATTCAATACAACTCGACCACCGAAAACAACATTTTAGAAAATGGCTTTTTAGCAAAAACAACGGGCGAAGAAGTGCCTGCAGCGCCGGGTTCTCGTGTTTATGTAACCGAGGAAGTGGTTGAAGTAACTGATAAAGTAAACCAAGGTACTGAAAAGCTAACGGGTAAAGCACGTTTTGATGCTATTCAAGCAAATGAAAAAGCACTTGTTAGTGAGTGTGAGCAAGACCAAAGCTACCGCTGTAATGTGTATACTTTCCACGGTGGTCTTGAGTATTACCTGATCAAATCGCTAGAAATCAAAGATGTGCGTTTAACGTATGCACCCGCTATGGGCGTCGGTAAATACGGCGGCGATATCGACAACTGGATGTGGCCGCGTCACACAGGTGATTTCTCGTTCTATCGCGCGTATGTTGGCAAAGATGGCAAGCCTGCTGAATATTCAGAAGACAACGTGCCGTACCAAAGTGATGCGTTTTTAAAAGTAAGCGCTAAAGGCGTTCAAGAAGGCGATTTTGTGATGGTGACCGGTTACCCAGGCAGCACAAACCGTTACCGTATTTCGCCTGAAGTTGACTATGTGTTTAACACGGCCTACCCATTAGCGCGTAAGTATAATTCGAAATATGTCTCGTTAATCGAAGAAAATGCACCAGAGGGTTCAGAGGCACGTATCGCTTACGAAAGCACGATTGCGGGTTATAACAACTACATTAAAAACTACGGTTCAATGATTGAGAGCTTTAACAAAGGGTCAATGTATAGCCGTAAGCAACAATTCGAAAAAGATCTCACCGCGTGGATCAATGAAGATAGTAAGCGCAAAGCTAAATACGGACAGGTACTTGCTGATTTATCTGCGCTAGTTGCACAGTCGCAAGAGCATAACCAGCGTGACCGTATGTTAGGTTACGTACACCGCTCACAAATGATTTCAACTGCTCGACGTTTATACCGTTTAGCTTACGAAAAACAAAAGCCAGATGCTGAGCGCGAAAGCGGTTATCAAGAGCGTGATATGCCACGTATCGAGTCTCGTTTAAAAAGCATGAGCCGTCGTTATGATGAAGCCGTAGATAAAGCTATTTTACTGTATTTTATTGAGCAGTATGCAGCATTACCTAAAGACGAGCGAGTTGCAGAGGTTGATAAAGCACTGGGTCTAACAAACGGTTTTGATAAACAAAAACAACAAGCCATGCTTGATGATATGTATGCTAAATCGGTTCTTGCAGATGAAAGCAAACGTTTATGGATGGCAGATCTTGACCTTGCTCAGTTAAAGCAAAGTAGCGATCCATTTATTCAATATGCGCATGCAATTTTTGCGGTCACAAAAGATATTGAAGATGCGAAAAAAGAACTGGCTGGTAAACAGCAAGCTGCTCGTCCTGCATTAATGGAAGCAATCATTGCTTATAACAAGGCACTTAATAAGCCTGTTTATGCAGACGCTAACAGCACCCTGCGTGTAACTTACGGTACGGTAGGCGGCTATTCACCGCAAGATGGCTTAGTGGCAACCCCCTTTACATCGTTAGAAGGACTGCTTGCTAAAAACACCGGTGTTGAACCATTCAACTCGCCAGAGAAACAAAACGAGTTAATTAAGCAAAAGCTTTATGGCGATTATACCGGCGGTATGAATACGGTTCCGGTTAACTTTTTATCGAACGTAGATACTACAGGTGGTAACTCAGGCTCTCCAACATTAAACGGTAATGCTGAGCTCGTTGGTTTGTTATTTGATGGTGTTTACGAAAGCATTATTGGTGATTGGGATTACGATGAAAACTTAAATCGCTCAATTCACGTTGATTCACGATACATGTTGTGGGTAATGGATAAAGTTGATAATGCTCAAAATTTACTTAAAGAGATGACTATCGTTAAGTAACCTGAGTTTAACGTTAATTTTAGTATTAAAATGCCAGTCAAACAGACTGGCATTTTTGTTTTTAATAAAAATAAAAGCATTAAATATCATGAGGTTGAAAAATATTTGTAAAAATTAATTTTTCTTAAGTTTTATTTAAGTTTCGCTCGATAAATTTTACACATAACCTAAGTGGAGCGAACAATTATGCTTTCAGTTCAACAATCACATCAAACTCAAGTTCAAGATCCGGCCTTTGTTTGCACTCGTGAAGGAGGTCAATTCCGTGACCGCCTTGAGAGTAATATCAAGCAAGGTTTTGCTGCAGCTTATGATGCGAAAATTTCGCAGTTCATGCCGCTACTTTGTGAGCTTAATGTTGATGATGAAGTATGTACGTTAGGTCTTCGCTCTGCATCACAACCTTTGTTTATTGAACAATACCTCCCTGCGTCTATTGAGCACTTTGTCGGTGCCAAGCGTGAGCACATTTTTGAGCTAGGTAACTTATGCTCAACGCATCGAAAAGCCACCTTGGCACATTTTGTTTTAATGAACGAAGCACTCTATCAAGCAGGGGCAAAATATTTAGTGTTTTGTGCAACCCGTAAAGTGAGAGCGCTATTAAAAATGCTGGGTGTAAATTGCAAAGAAATCGGTGTTGCAAATGCGCAAGCACTTCAAGATCCAGCAAGCTGGGGTAGCTATTACGACAATCAACCAACCATTTGTGTGGTTGACCTAAACGAAGCTCATCAGCGTGTTTTAAATACCCCCGTTTTATTCAATATCAAACAGCAGTGTTTACAGTCATCGCTTGAGCTTGCTGTATTTTTGGAGGCGTTATGAGTTGGTTAACACAGTTACCACATAAAGATAGCGATACCTTAATGGTTTGCCACAAAAGCGATGGTGTGCGCTCACTAACTAAACAAGAATTTACTGAGCAAGTAACTCGTTTACTACCTACTTTGGCAGAATTTGATGCCCAAGGTGTGGCTTATCAATTAGATAACACACCTGCTTGGTGTGTATTAGAAGCTGCGCTTAGCGAGCTTAAAAGAGTGGCCATTCCGCTACCAACGTTTTTTACGGCTCAGCAAGTAGCGTTTGGTTTGCAAAATAGCGGAGCAGGGCTATTTGTATGTGACCGTGCTTACGAAGGTGAGCATGCTAAATTAGTGGCGTTAGTAGATGTATGTAAGCATTACCCTTTATATGTTTACCAATTGAGTAATACACAGCCTGTGCCATATTTTTCAAACACGCAAAAGATTACCTTTACGTCTGGCTCAACAGGCACACCGAAAGGCGTGTGTTTATCGCTTGAGAGTCAATTGCAGGTGGCAACATCACTTTATCAAAGCATTGATTTAGAAAAGCCAAACCATTTGTGTTTACTGCCGCTACCGGTTTTGCTTGAGAATTTAGCCGGTGTTTATGCGCCGCTATTAGCTGGTGGCACGGTTAATTTAGTGCCTTTAGCTGAACTTGGTTTTTCTGGTGCACAGTTACTTGAGCCACACAAATTAATAGCCGCAATTGAGCGCACTGAGCCAAATACCCTTATTTTAGTGCCTGAACTACTGACTTGCTTAGTGGCTTTCGCAAAGCAAGGTTGGCAAGCACCTAAAAGCTTAAAGTTTATTGCAGTAGGTGGTGCTGTTGTAAGCCAAGCGCTCATTAAGCAAGCCCGTGAGTTCGGTTTACCGGTTTATCAAGGCTATGGTTTGTCTGAATCGTCATCGGTAGTGAGCTTAAACACTCGCGATGATGATGACATCGGCACCGCAGGGCGAGTACTTAAGCACATTCAATACAAAATTGAAAATGGCCAGCTTTATATCAAGGGTTCATTGTTTTTGGGGTACTTAGGTCAAGCCGCGCAAAATGCTGACGATTGGTATGCAACCGGCGATCTCGTTACTGAGCAAGCAGGTCGCTTGATTATACAAGGCCGCTTGAAAAATCAGCTGATCACCAGCTTTGGGCGCAATATCAGCGCCGAATGGCCAGAGTCGTTATTACTTAGCCACGGCCAGATACAACAAGCGGTGGTGATTGGCGAAGGCCAGGCATTTTTAGCTGCGCTTATCTATGCAAACCAAGCGATGAATGACGCTGAACTTGCTGCACATATCACGGCACAAAACGCGCAACTACCCGAATACGCACAAATCAGAAAATGGCATCGAATGGCAGAGCCTATGAGCCACACGCAAGGTTTATTAACCTGCAATAGTCGCCCAAAACGCGATGTTATCAATCAATTTTTTGCTGCAGAGATCTCTGCACTTTATCAAGAGGCGACGAGCATGAGTCAATTTTTCAATACATTACAAGCCGAAACACAAACAGAGCGTGACTACCTTTTAGCTGCGCCGGTTATTGGCCGCGTTTTTAAAGGTGAAGTAAGCCTAAGTGAATATGCATCGTTCTTAACGCAAGCTTATCACCATGTTAAGCACACAGTACCACTGTTGATGGCAGTCGGTGCAAAGCTGAGCGATAAACAAGAGTGGCTGCGCGAAGCTGTTGCAGAATACATCGAAGAAGAGTTAGGCCACCAAGAATGGGTGCTAAACGATATTGCAGCCTGTGGTTTTGATAAAGAGCAAGTGCGTCATTCTCGTCCACAGTTTTCGACCGAATTAATGGTGTCGTATGCCTATGATGCAATTAATCGCGGAAACCCATTAGCATTCTTTGGCATGGTTCATGTGCTTGAAGGTACTTCGATTGCATTAGCCGATAATGCAGCAGGGCAAGTTCGTGAGGCTGTAGGCTTACCTAAAAAGGCGTTTACCTACCTTACTTCGCACGGTGCACTGGATATTGAGCATGTGAAGTTTTTCGAAAACCTCATGAACAAAATTGATAACGAGGACGACCAGCAAGCCATCATTCACGCCGCAAAATGTTTTTATAAATTGTACGGCAATATTTTCCGTGACCTCGATTCAGAACCTTTCTTTAGCGAGGCTGACTTGGAGCAAAGCGCATGAGTAGCCCAGTTTGTGTGCTAACCGGTGCAACAGGGGGGATTGGCCGTGCTATTGCCCTTCGCCTTGCAAAAGAAGGTTGGCGTTTATTACTTGTTGGTCGAAATGTGAAGCAACTTGCTGCACTGCAATTGGAATGTGGCAATGATGCTGAGTATTTTCAGGCTGACCTAAGTAACAGTGAATCTCGCGATGACCTTGCTAAGTTTGCTCAGCAAATTGGCGGGGCAACGTTACTAATCAATAACGCAGGCGTTAATGTAATGCAGGGGTTTAGTGAAATTAGCGAGCAGCAAATTGATCACCTGTTAAATATTAATCTGCATGTGCCTATTAAATTATGTCAGCTGTTTTTACCACAAGTGACCCGCAATAAAGGCACGATTGTCAATATTGGTTCGTCGTTTGGCAGCATTGGTTATCCATATCAAACCTTGTACTGCGCTAGCAAGTTTGGCCTAAGAGGGATGACCGAAGCCCTTGCCAGAGAGCTCAGCCACAGCGATGTCAAAGTATTGTATTTAGCGCCTCGTGCCACCGATACCGCGATTAATTCGCCGCAAGTACGCGCGATGAACAAAGAGCTGGGTAACACCATGGATCCGCCAGAAAAAGTGGCTGATGCATTAATAGATTTAATTAAATCAAAAAAACGTCGTCGTTTTATTGGTTTTCCAGAAACATTATTTGCCCGTATTAACGGTGCATTTCCATCACTCGTTGATAACGCAATAGCAAAACAACTTCCTAAAATTAAAAGTTTTTTTGCCAACTAAATTGATTAAGGTGAATGATTATGACTAAACTAAATTTTAAAGCCCTAATGATGTTAGGTGTTATCATGGCTGCGCCTGCAAAAGCCGACTTTAATAGCGATTTAAGTTCGGTGCAAAAACAGTGGGCAGTGGTTAATTACGAATTAGTTGACGATGCGCAGTTAGATGCATTCGAAAAATTAGCGAGCGAAACCGCAGAGTTTACAAAAGCGAACGACCAGCAAGCAGCCAGCCATATTTGGTACGGTATTGTGCTATCGAGCTATGCGGGGGCGAAAGGAGGTTTAGGCGCGCTAGGTCTTGCAAAAGATGCGAAAGCACAATTTGAAAAAGCGCTAAGCCTAGATCCAAAAGCGCTTGATGGCTCAGCATACACGAGCCTTGCAACCTTATACGGTAAAGTACCTGGTTGGCCAATTGGGTTTGGTGATGACGATGAAGCGAAAAAATTGTTTAAGCAAGCGCTTGAATTAAACCCGCGTGGTATCGATAGCAACTATTTATATGCGTCATTCCTATATGACGAGCGCAAGTATAAATCAGCTAGAGAGTTTTTATTGGTTGCACAGCAAGCGCCAGCACGCCCTGATAGACCAAAAGCAGATCTTTACCGCCAACAAGAAATTACTAAGCTATTGGCTAAGGTAGAGAAAAAAATAAAGAGATAAACTATGCATTTATTGCTCGTTGAAGACGACCACTTAGTGGCAGAAGGCCTGTGTCGTTCTTTACGTCAACAAGGATACAGTGTTGAACATAGTTCGACCGTTAAGTCAGCGATGCAATGGCTGAAAAATGATGAAATTGAGCTGGTAGTCCTTGATTTAGGACTACCAGACGGTGATGGCATCGACATTTTAAAACACATCAAAAAGCATCGTAAAAACCTGCCCGTGGTGATTTTAACGGCTCGGGGCAGTATTGATGATAAAGTCATGGGGCTTGATTTAGGTGCTGATGATTACCTAGCAAAGCCTTTTGATCCCGCAGAATTATTTGCCCGTCTTCGGGTTGCCAGCAGGCGTGTGACCCAAGCTCAGACCAGCACTTTAAAAGTCGGTGATGTTGAAATGGACACCGCCGCTTTTACCGTGAGCTTTCAAGGTGAGCCAGTAAACTTGCCGCGCAAAGAGTTTATGCTCCTTAAAGCCTTGCTAGAAAACCAAGGTCGCGTGCAATCAAAACAGCAGTTAGAAAGTAAACTGTACGAATGGGGCGAAGAGGTGGGGTCTAATACCATCGAAGTACACATTCATCACTTGCGTAAAAAATTCCCAAAAGAGTTTATTAAAACCTTGCGCGGCATTGGTTATGTGGTGGGTAAACGCTAGTGTCAATTCGTAAAAGGCTGACTCTACTTATATTGTCTATGGTGATCTTAACCTGCTTTTTGGCATTTACTAAAGGTTACCGTGAAAGTATGAATCAGGCTGAAGCACTGCTCGATAACGAGCTAGTAACGCTGGCACATGTGTTAATCGAGCAGCCACTCAGTAAAGAAACTCCAGCTTATACCAGTGATTTACCGCAGTTATTGTTTCAAGTTTGGGTTGATGACAGCTTGGCCTCAAGCTCAAAATCATTGCAGCAAAATCTTAGTAATCAAAGTCAGTGGCAAACCGGGTTTAGTGTTGAGAACTTGGCTGGGCAACGCGTCAAAGTGTATCGCTTAAGCGAAGGTAATAAGCGGGTGCTTATTGCTGAGCCTTTGAGTAAACGTGTGGCGCTAACCGAAACCGTGATTCTATCGGCCATGACGCCGCTGTTGTGGAGTGTGCCTATCCTTGCTCTCCTTATTAGTGTGTTTGTAAAACAAGGGCTTGCGCCACTAACTCGGTTATCAAATCAACTTAAACATCGTCAAGCAAATGACTTTACTGCAATCCCTTGGCAAACCCCAGAGCAAGAAATAAAACCCGTAATAAGCCGCTTAAACGATCTATTCAAACGGGTTGAAAGTGCCTATTTACGAGAGCGCTTTTTTGCCTCAGATGCGGCCCATGAACTGCGTACCCCGCTCAGTAGTTTAAAAATCAATGTGCATAATTTAGTGGCTCAAGGTGTTGAGAGTGTTGAGCTTGATGCGATGGAAAAAGGCGTTGATAAACTGAACAATATCGTTGAGCAAATGCTGATTTTGGGGCGTACTTATCCAGAGCAATGGCAAGCGCAATTTAGCCCCGTGTCGGTGTTAGAAATTAGCCAACAAGTTGTTGCACAACTTTATGATCGTATTGACGAAAAAGAGCATACCATAAGCATTGATGGCGATGATTTTATCATTGCCGGTGACGAATTCACCTTAGTTACTTTGTTTGGCAATTTACTGAGTAACGCCATAAAATATACCCCAGCTATGGGAGAAATTTGTATTACGCTGAAAACCGAAAATAATCGTTTTATTTGGCAAATAGATGACTCGGGTCCAGGCATTGATGAAGCTCAAAAACAGCGCATTTTTAACCGCTTTTACCGTGTGGGTGGTGATAAACATCCATCAGGTGAACAAGGAGCCGGGCTTGGTATGGCCATTGTTGAACACATAGTCTCGATTTATAATGCTGATATTGCTTTAGCAGATAGTCACCTTGGTGGCTTGCGAGTGAGTGTCTCTTTTATGCAAGGAGATGTCAGTGAATAAATGGATTTTAGCGCTTTCTATGCTGCTACTATGTATGTCGTCTTGGCTTGCCTATGCCAAAGAGTACAAGCTGATTTTAAAAGATCATTTGTTTTACCCCGCTGAAATAACAGTACCTGCCAATAAAAAGCTGCGATTAGTTATCGAAAACCAAGATGATACCCCAGAAGAGTTCGATAGCTTTGACTTAAACCGTGAAAAAGTGCTCTACCCAGGTCGTAAGAGTGTCATTTATATCGGACCGCTCAGCCCTGGACGTTATGATTTTTTTGGAGAATTTTCGCCTAATACAGCCAGAGGAACTGTCGTGGCTACGGAGGTGAATGATGCTGATAACTAGTTTATTAATGAGCATTAATCAGCTTTTACCTGTGGTTATTTTAGCTGTGCTTTTGAGTTTGATCGTGCCTTTAAGTCAGCGCCAGCTGAGTATTTATGCCGTTATTGGTACCCTGATGAGCTTAGTATTTGTACAAGCCGCTGCTTGGCTGAGTCAGTTACTTGATCACCGAGGCTTAGAGTTCATACAAATGCTGCTGTGTATAATGATTTTTGTCGCTGCACTAATGAGTTGTCAGCATCGAAAAATGGCGGCTGCACTGGCCTTGATTGCAACCATGACCTTGTATTTAAGCCATTACATGATCTATTTGGTCAGCTTTTGGCACAGTAAAGATACCGCTGAGCCATTGATACTCGGTACATGTTTAGGTGTGGGCATTTGTATTAGTTTTGGTGTGTTATTGTTCTTTTTACTGGAAAGTATCGTCAGACGTGCAGGTGTGCAGCCTTTAGTCGTGCTGCTTGCCTTTAATGCAACAGCAAAGTTATTGATATTTCTCGATTTAGCAAGTCAGGTCGACTTACTAGACGTGACCTCAAATTATTTAGATTGGCGTGGATTTTTAGTTGAAAACTCAGAGCTTGGGCGCGTATTAAAAGCCTTAGTGGGCTACGAAGCCACGCCGAGTAAAACTGCGCTCTGGGTGTATGTTATTGCTGCTGTAGTATTTATTGCCTTAGCGCGCGTTTTAAAAATTAAAAAGACAGAGGAGCCAGTATGCGGTTCTTAATAATTAGCTTAAGTTGCTTGTTGTTAGCAAGTGTCAGCCAAGTCGCGCAGGCAGATGGCATGGTGGTTGATAAAGTATATCACCCTTATGTGATGCCGTTTGAACGTGAGGTCGAGTGGCGTTTAGTGTCTCGGCAAACCGATAACGGTAATGTCCTTGCACAGCGTGCAGGCTTTGGTGGCGCAATTAACGACACCATGAGTCTTGAGGGCTACTTAGTTGGCGAACGAGATGATAACGGTGATTTTGGCTTATCTTCGTATGAGCTTGAGTTACGTTGGCAGCTGGTTGAGCAAGGCCGTTTATGGGCCGATTGGGGAGCGTTATTTGAGCTTGAAAAGCAGCATAATATCGATGCATACGAAGCAACAACTGGGTTTTTATGGGAAAAAGAGTTTGGCCGTACAAGCCTGACTATGAACGCATTTTTAGTGTATGAATGGGGCGCT
This sequence comes from Pseudoalteromonas sp. MB47, assembly GCF_011319765.1. Taxonomy (NCBI): domain Bacteria; kingdom Pseudomonadati; phylum Pseudomonadota; class Gammaproteobacteria; order Alteromonadales; family Pseudoalteromonadaceae; genus Pseudoalteromonas; species Pseudoalteromonas sp. MB47. The sequence goes on from NZ_VFBD01000004.1 coordinate 86,792, forward strand.
GATATTGCAAACGAGTGGGAAAGCGAGTTTCGCTTACAATACCGTTATCGCTATCGTTCAGCCTTTCAACCATCGATAGAAATCTATGCGGGAGAGGACTTTTTTGGGGTTGGTCCAGGCTTTATTGGGCTACACAGATTTAGCCCTAAACGCCAGTTAAAATGGGAAGCGGGTTTTATTAGTGAACTTAGTCAATCGGGCAAAGATCACAGCTTTCGTTTAGCACTTGAGTTTGAGTTTTAAGGACTGTTTTAGTTACTTTAAAGTAGCTTAAGTGCCCTGTTTATATAGCCTAGCAAACGATAGTATTTGACATATTCTGGCAACTCTATATAGTGAGCGGTAGCTAAAAAGCGTGTAATTAATAAATCTTTATTTCGTTGTTGTATAAGTAATACTTGTAGTACCGTCCTGAAGTTTTTAAGTTCCATCTGATTTTTTGCTACACCCGCCCACTACGGGCAATATTTAATTTTTTATATCAGGAATATGACTATGTCTAACGTTGTTTCAGGTACAGTTAAGTGGTTTAACGAATCTAAAGGTTTTGGTTTCATCGAGCAAGAAAATGGTCCAGACGTTTTCGCTCACTTCAGCGCTATCCAATCTGAAGGTTTCAAAACTTTAGCTGAAGGCCAACGTGTAGAGTTCACTCTATCACAAGGTCAAAAAGGCCCTCAAGCGGACAACATCAAGCCGCTATAATTTTACTGAAAAGTAAAATAGAGAAGAAGCAAGCTACGGCTTGCTTTTTTTATGTCTAAAAATTGACTGGACTAGTTAATATTTCTATATTTAATGCAGCTGTGTCATTAGAGTGTATTAATTATTTTAAAATATTTGTTGTTAGCGTGCCTAAGCTTTGCACCTGTAGTGTTTGCAAAAGAAAGTGTCACCATTTACACCGAGCATTTCCCGCCATATAACTTCTCAAATAAAGGGCATTTAGAGGGTATTAACTTAAAGTTTGTTAAGGCCATGTGCATCGATGCCAAAATTAAGTGCAATTTTGAGCTCTTACCTTGGTCAAGAGCATTCCACTTGGCGCAACAACAGCCCTTGTCAGGGTTAGTCTCTACAGCCCGAATTACGCAAAGAGAAAAGTTGTTTAACTGGGTAGGGCCGTTGGCCTCATCGCGAAATTTCTTTTATAGATTAAAATCAAATGAGCGTATTAATCCACTTGATCTACCCCAGGTAAAAGAACATAGCCTATGTGTTGTGCGTAATAGTATCTATGAGCAATTTGTAGAAACAATTGGTTTTAGTGATGGTAAAAATTTGCTGAAAGTGAGTCATAGTTATGAGTGTCTTAATTTATTTTTCAAAAATAAAATCGAGCTAATTATTGGTTCAGATCTATCATTTGATTATCAGCTAACTCAATACGGGCACCCTGGACGAGAAGTCGTTAAGCTAGTTGAGCTTCCTCTTAACGATACATTAGGGAATTATTTAGCATTAAATAAAAACATACCCATCGATGTAGTTGAACGTTTGCAATCAAGTTACGAAAAGCTAATTGCTCAGGGTAAGTTAGACTTTTTTATTGAGCAATATAGTAATACCAATACAAAATAATTCTTATTAGTCATCGTTAGCCGTTGAAGCTATCGGTAGCTGAGTACTACTATCATGGTGCAGTGTAAAAGTCACTGGGGGTTGTTCAGAGTAGCAAATAACGAATTTTTCTTGCTCTTACTTAAGGCCTATTTGTTCGCATGACCTGACTATATAGCGTTGATGCCTGAATCTCAGCAAACGCATTTTTTAATGCATTGATATGGTGTGGGTTAGTATTTTTGTTTGCAGCTAGGAACCCTTTCATCGCTAAAAAATCAATTGCAAAGGCAAAGTGTAAGCGCGATTCATCAAGGCCTAATTCATTAGCCATCGCGGCGATATAGTTTTTATCGTCAATGATTAAATCAACCTTCCCCGACATCAACAACTGATATGACTTATTGATGTCTGAAGTATACACAACAGTGTAACCGCGCTCAGTTAAGCGTTGTGCTGCTAAGTCATGACGCTGAACTGCTATCTTGTATTGTTTGGCTTGCTCATTGGAGGTGATGTTTATATCGCGGCGTTCGCTTAATTTCACAAAGCCCATTTCATAGGTGGCTACTTCACCAATCCAATAGAAATGATGTTCACGCTCTGGAGTTTTAGCCATGCTGTAAATGAAAGTATTCGGCTTTTTTAGTGCCATATTGTAAGCACGGGCCCAAGGGTAGAGCTCTATATTGGCATTTAAGTTTGCTTTGGCAAAAATAGCTCTTACTAATTCGGTGCTTTTACCGGCAACTTGGTTATTGATCAAGGTTTGATTGGGCGGTGATAGTTCGGTAACAACGGTTAGGGTCGGCTTGCAAAGGGCTGGCCAACTTAAGAAAAAGGTTAGTATATAAATTCTAAAATAGTTCATTTATGCACTTAAAAGGATTTAGTAAATAAATCTTAGCACATAAAACGATAAAAGGGCCTTGCGGCCCTTGGTGAAGTATCGTTCAAGTCAGATAGACCTTTAACCCCTTAAAGTCCTATCCTATTGTTTTGCAACTACGGCTCATCTCATTAAGTTTCTAAGCTAGCGAGAGGAAAAAACCTGCAATTGCTGCACTCATGAGGTTAGCCATAGATCCTGCTAACACTGCTCTGAGCCCTAAGCGTGCGATATCCTTTCGCCGACTAGGCGCCATACCGCCTAATCCACCTAGTAAAATTGCTATCGATGATAAGTTAGCAAACCCACATAACGCGAATGTGACAATCGCTTGTGTGTGCGCACTTAACGTATCGCGATAATTAATAAAGTCGAGGTAAGCAACAAATTCGTTAACTACAACCTTCTGACCTATAAAACTGCCTGCGATTACTGCTTCGTCCCAAGGTACACCTAATAACCATGCAACCGGAGCGAATACGTAACCTAAAATTTCTTGTAGCGTTAATGTTGGATGATCAAACCAACCACCAATACCGCCTAATAACCCATTTAGAAGTGCAATAAGTGCTACGAAAGCAAGTAACATCGCACCTACGTTCAGTGCTAGTTGCATACCGTTTGCGGCACCTGATGCGGCAGCATCAATTACGTTTACCGGTTTTTCTTCTTGTACGTCTAAATCAGCTAAATCTTCTTTTGGTGTTTCGGTCTCTGGCACAATCATTTTTGCCATTAAGAAACCACCTGGTGCCGCCATAAAGCTGGCTGCAATTAAGTATTTAAGCTCTACACCAATTGTTACGTAACCTGCCATAACAGAACCTGCTACGGTAGCAAGGCCACCTACCATTACCGCAAATAGCTCTGACTTAGTCATGCTGGCGATAAATGGCTTAACAATCAATGGTGCTTCTGTTTGACCAACGAAAATATTGGCGGTTGCAGAAAGCGATTCAGGGCGCGAGGTTTTCAATAGCTTTTGTAAGCCACCGCCTAGAATCTTGATTATCCAATCCATCACCCCGATGTGATACAACACAGCAACAAGTGCTGAGAAGAACACGATAACGGGCAATACTTGTATCGCAAAAATAAACCCTAAGGTATCTTGCGATGCCAGTGAGCCAAATAAGAAGCTAATGCCGTCATTGGCATAACCAATAACTGATGAGACTCCTCGTGACATACTTGCCAGTACGTTTTTGCCCACTTCGAAGAACAAGACAAAGCCACCAATTAACACTTGAAGTAAAAAGGCGATGCCTACAGTTCTTAAATTAATTGCTTTACGGTTCGTTGAAGCCGCAAAAGCAATGCCTAGTAGCACAACAATGCCTACTAAGCTCATAAATGTTGTCATACTGACTGTTTCCCGTTGTTATTGTTGCAGTAAATATTTTATTTTACTTTTAATTATATCAATGGCAACGCGATTCATACCGCCGCGTGTGACTACGAGATCAGCTTTGTGCTTAGATGGCTCAATAAACTGATAAAACATAGGTCGCACTGTCGCTTGATATTGATCAACAACGGACTGTAATGTTCTGCCACGCTGCTCCATATCTCGTTGCATACGGCGCATAAGGCAGATATCTAACGGTGTATCAATGAACACCTTAATATCAAATTCTTTTCGAAGTGCCGGATCACTCAGTAGCAAAATACCTTCAACGATAAGTACTTTTGCAGGTGCCACTCGACGCGTTTCATCGCTTCGGGTATGCATTGCATAGTCATAAGTTGGTACGTCTACTGATTCTCCAGCGCGCAATTGAAGTAAGTGCTCATGCAAAAGCTCATGCTCGAAAGCATCAGGGTGGTCGTAATTGGTTTGCGTTCGATGGTCAAACGGCAAATGCGACTGGTCTTTGTAATAAGCATCTTCTTCGATCACTGCGATCGCGCCCGGTTCAAGCTCATTGACTAATTCGTTATAAATTGTCTTGCTAAAAAGAGACTTGCCCGACGCAGATGCGCCAGCAATAGCTATAATTGTTCGTGTCACTAAAGTTCTCGCCCACACAGAAGGAAACATTGTTAGGTAGATCACAATAGCAAAAAAGACACGATTAATCTCTTTTGCTTCGCTTAGAGATGCAAATTTATAATGTTTCCGTTTTATGAAACAGGACTTATGTCCTGTACCAAAAATTCAAAGAGCATATAAAGTATTCACATATTGATAACGAGGTACCCATGGCAAGAGCACTCATCTTAATGGCAGATAGCCTAGGAATTGGCGCAGCACCTGACGCAGAAAAGTTTGGTGACGTAGGTGCAAATACCTTCGCTCATTTACTTAAAGCCTATGCAGAAGAAACTGGTGAGCACTTATCGCTTCCTAATCTTACCCGTTTAGGTTTAGCTGATGCATGCGAAGCCGCAGGTAAAGAACCTTGTTTAGTCAGTGACCGCCAAGCACCTATTGGCGCATGGGGTTACGCTAAAGAGTTATCAAGTGGTAAAGACACGCCTTCAGGACACTGGGAAATGGCCGGTGTACCTGTGTTATTTGATTGGGGTTATTTCCCAAACACACAGCCGTGTTTTCCACAAGAATTTGTTGATGAGCTAATTGCTCGCGCAGAGATTCCTGGCATTTTAGGTAACTGTTATGCCTCAGGAACGACCATTTTAGAACAGCTAGGTGAAGAGCATATGCAAACCGGTATGCCGATTTGCTACACCTCAGTTGATAGCGTGTTTCAAATAGCCGCGCACGAAGAATCATTTGGACTGGAGAAACTTTATCAGGTTTGCGAAATCGCACGGGCGCTGCTTGATGAAATGAACATAGGAAGAGTGATTGCGCGGCCATTTTTGGGTTCGAGCCGTGACGATTTTGCCCGTACAGGCAATCGTCGTGACTATTCGGTGTTACCTCCGTCGCCAACCTTGCTTGATAAATTATCGCAAGACGGCGGTGAAGTGATCAGTATTGGTAAAATTGCCGATATCTATGCGCACCAAGGCATCACCCAAAAACACAAAGCGCCAGGGCTAATGAACTTGCTTGAGAAAACCTCAGAAGTAATCGCAAGCGCACCTGACCATAGTTTGATTTTTACAAACTTAGTTGATTTTGATGAAAAGTACGGTCATCGCCGTAATGCAGTTGGCTATGCTAAAGCATTAAAAGAGTTTGATGATTACCTACCGACCATCTTAAATCAGCTAAATAGTGATGATGTGTTAATTATCACGGCCGATCACGGATGTGATCCAACAGCAGCAGGCACTGACCATACACGTGAATACGTGCCAGTACTTGCATACCAACCGGGAATGACAAACACCCCGCTTGGAGAACGAGCTAGTTTTGCAGACATAGGTCAAACCCTTGCCCAGTGGTTTAATCTTCCTGCACTTGAATACGGTGATAGCTTTAACGACAAGCTATTAGCGAACAAAAAAGGAAACCAATAATGAGTACTCCTCATATCAGCGCCAATGTAGGCGAATTTGCAGAAACGGTATTAATGCCGGGTGATCCGCTTCGCGCTCAATACATTGCTGAAAACTTTTTAGATGACGCAAAACAAGTAACAGGCGTTCGTAATATGTATGGTTTTACCGGTACCTACAAAGGTAAGCCAGTGAGTATTATGGGTTCTGGGATGGGTATTCCATCAATGTCAATTTATGCCCGTGAATTGATCGTTAGTTACGGCGTTAAAAATCTAATTCGTATTGGTACCTGTGGCGGTATTGGTAGCGATATCAAAATCCGTGACGTTATCTTTGCACAAGGTGCAAGCACAGATTCAAACGTAAACCGTGCACGTGTACGTGGTTACGATTTTGCCGCAATTGCTGATTTCGGTTTACTACTTAACGGCGTAAACGCAGCAAAAGAATTAGGCATTGAAGCGAAAGTAGGTAATGTATTTACAACAGATACATTCTACCAAGCAGATAACACATTCTATCAAGAGTTAGACAAGCTAGGCGTACTTGCTGTTGATATGGAAACAGCTGGCATGTACGGCGTAGCTGCTGAATACGGCGCAAAAGCGATGGCACTATTTACTGTAAGTGACCACGTAATCACTGGTGAAGCAACACCAAGTGAAGAGCGTCAAAGCACCTTTAACGAAATGGTTAAAATTGCTTTAGAATCAATTTAAATAAGTTCCTTGGTAACGTATTCACTGAAATTTGGAAACACGCCCAAAGTGAAGTGAGACTAACCTCAAAGCCGCATTTATGCGGCTTTTTTTATGACTATGTATTTATGCTCGCAACCGCCCCTTAAAACTTGAAAATTCAAGCAATTGTTGCCACTTTTAGTAGAGGAACAACAATTAAGGATGTGTATGTCTAATTGGGTTGAAGCTAAAGTTAAAGATGTTAAATGGTGGACCGACTCACTATTTAGCTTAATTGTTAATGCCGATGTTGAACCATTTGTAGCAGGGCAGTTTACAAAGCTTGCTATGCAAGTGGGTGATAAACGGGTTGCACGTGCATATTCTTATGTTAATGCGCCGAATAATCCCGACCTCGAATTTTATCTGATTAATGTTAAAGACGGTCAACTTTCTCAACAACTTGCGCAATTAAAGCCGGGTGACTCAGTGACTATAGAGCGCCGCGCGACAGGCTTTTTTACCCTTGATGAAGTGCCAAGCAGTGAGCAGCTTTATATGCTGAGTACAGGTACTGCGCTTGGGCCTTTTATATCAATATTAGAGCAGGGCGAAGTGTGGCAAAAGTTTGAGCATGTTCACTTAGTGCATGGAGTTCGTTTTAATGAGGACTTAAGTTATCAAGCGCGCATTAAAGCACTACAGCAGCAGTACCCAAATCTTTACTACTCACCTGTAGTCAGCAGAGAGTCAGCCACAATCGGTTTTAATGGCCGGATCACTGACGTAATAAAAGACCGTCGCTTATTTGATGTAGTAGAGCTTCCTGTTAAACCTGACTCGACACAGTTCATGATTTGCGGTAATCCAGAAATGGTAAAAGATACCACGGCCATTTTGTTAGAGCTTGGTTTTAGCCGCAACAGACGTCGTGAGCCTGGGCAGATCACCGTTGAGCAATATTGGTAAAAAACTATGCCAAACTGTGAGAATTTGCTACCTTAACGCCTTAAATCAGGCATGATGTATTTAGGAAAAGTATGAAACCGTTATTTTTGGCAATTAGTTTATTATTCTCTTGGCAGTCATTTGCTAGTGAAGAAACCACTGAACAAGCCGAGCCTCAAACTAGCCATGAACAAAAAGCCGAAAAGAAAGACGTACCTAGTTTAGAGTTTATTGAAGAAAAGCCAGTAACAGAGCAAAAAGTAATTTCTGAATCTAAGAAAGAGGTCGCAGAAGTTGATGATAGTAAAGTACTCGGTACTCAAACGCCTACACCTGCCGAGCAACCAAAAACAGTTGAAGAAAAGCAGCAAGCAGTTGATGAGGCTGAAAAGGCTGTAAAGCAAGCAAAAGAGGCGCTAACAGCCAAGCAACAAGAAAAAGCGCGTCAGTCACGAGAATCAATCGCTGTAATTGAGCAATTAATAGCAGCATATAATGCTCGTAATATTGATGCATTTATTAAAATGTATGATGAAAACGTCGAGTTTTACACATTCCCAAATGAGTTAATGTTCACAGGGAAAGAAAAGCTTATAGCTCGTTATGGCATCATGTTTAAAAAGCTTAAATGTATAAAATCGTCTCCAATTAAACGAATTGTGCATGGAAATATTGTGATTGACCATGAGCTATCAGAGACTTGTTCACAAGACCCTAAGGTGGTTGATAAGCGAGCTGAATTTGTCACTAGTTATAAAATAGAAAATGGTAAAATAACCAAAGTGTTATTCTTCCGCTAGAAAAAGAGCAGCCCAGCTGCTCTTTTTTTATGGGTGAAAGTTAGTGGGTTCAAGCTAGCGAGTTTCGAGATATGAGGTAGCAGCGATTTTACATCGCGTCCTAGAACCTAAATCCCAGCGCCTATGACGCGGGATAAACCTGCTGCTACATGTAGGCGTGAAACTTGTTTCGCGCTATTAATCTTCATTAATTTCAGGAATTACACCGTTTAAACGGGTGATATCTTCATCACTAACGTCTGCAAAATGTTTAAAGTGAGTCGGCCAATCTTTGCAATATTCTTCAATCTCTTTAATGATGTTTTTTGCTGCTGAATTTGCTAACCCAAATCGCTTAGCCTGAGATAAAAAATTGCTTTTACTTGCATAACGGCCATCATCACCAAAGCCAAGACCATGTTGTTTTGAGTTGTTTATTGGAGTGATGTCATAGGCTGGACTTAATCGCCAATTTTTTTGTGAAAATGAATATAGGAATGCATGATTGCGAGTGTGATCATCTGTATTACCAATATACGCATTGAACACCATTCGCTTAAACAACTCTTCAGCATCACCTGCATTTTGCATTGTTTGATGCCTTATAAATTCAGCTAATTGACCATATGAGTAGTCACTTGAAAGATCACTCATAGCAACTTTGGGTTTTTGAAGTAAGCTATTCGCACTTAAAAAGTGGTGTGTTGGTAACCCATTACTAACATCAAACCGCTCAACAAGTAGCACATAACCGGTATGTGTTTTATGAATAAAGGTAGGAGCCGTTCGAATACCAAGCTGTTCCGCCATTTTCATTGCAGCATGTTCAGCTCTGACTAGATTGAATAAATCATCTTGGCGATTGAATTTTGCTAAGTAGAGTTTGTTGTCAATTTGTATAGAAGTTTTTGGTCTAGCTCCCCCCATGCTTTGGCCAAACTCAAATGCTTTCTTAGCTTCATCAGAAATTGTTTTATTCGCCAGCAAGTCATCTTTAGCTTGGTCTAGCAAGGCTAAATCAGACAAGGTGTTTTTGTTAGTTTTATGCTTTGAGGCACTTCGCGAGAGACTAAAAACAAGCGCTCCTACGCCATATCCAGACCCAGCTAATAAAAATTCTAACTCGTTTTTGGGTTTTGTAGTATGAAGCGAAAGAATTAACTTGCGCCCCCACGAGTCAGCTCCTGCATCACTCAATACGCCAAATACACCTCTGTTTGCGCTGTAACTGAAAATCCCCGATTTTAATGGCAGATGTATTGGATCTAGAGCAAAGGCATCGCTTCGGGCTAAATAGCTCTTACCATAGTTGAACTCACCGCGACCTGATTGATTATCTAATTTAAAGTAACCACAGATAACGGGTTTTTCTTCTAAACCATCTATAAAAACATAGCACTCAGAAGTCATCATTGATTTCCTGTGGTGAATTTCGTTTGCGTTGGCGAGCATTGTATCCACCTACGTCGGCTGCTAATTCATTTATTTCGTCAAGCAGTGCTCCTTGTAAGTTAAGTACAACCAGCGCTTCAAAAAGAATGTCACTTTTCACAACATCACCTTGCTCTAACTTTTGTACTGTCGAACGTGATACCCCAATCATTTTCGCAAATGTACTTTGCGTATAATGAAGAGTTCGGTGCTGGCGAATCAAATCTCCCAGCTTTTGTGCCATTTTTGCAGCCTGTTTAGAACGCATATTGATTACTTTTTTAATCATTAGATACTTAATGATTAGTTTAGCGGTATTTGGTTTTTTTGCAATAGAGGGGGATTAAGTTAGTGGGTTCAAGTTAGCGAGATTAAAGTTAGCGAGAGTAAAATTAGCGAGTTTCAAGGGGAAAGAGTAAAGTTAGCGAGTTTCGAGGTACGAGGTAGCGGCGATTTTACATCGCGTCCTGGCGCCTAGGACCTAGAACCCAGAACTCGCCTATGACGCGGGATAAACCCGCTGCTACATGGGGTTCGGCTATGCCGATTCATTTAACAACGAATTAAAGCTGTCGTTGTCGTGTAGGCTGGCAAACGCGCTTTCGTGTAATAGCTCGTTACGTAGGTTAGGAGAATATTCAAGAGCCATACGAATATCAGCCATTGCATCGGCGTGTTTGTGTAGTAATGCATAGGCACAAGCACGTTGCCAGTATGCGTAGCCGTAGTCGCTATCAATTTCTAATGCTTGATTACAAAGCTCGATAGCCTCACCTGTTTCGTTAATTTCTAACAGAGCATCTGCTTTATAGGCAATGGCTTCTACGTCTTCTGGTTTACGTTTTAAGATCTCGTCAAAAATCTCAATCTTATTCGCAACATCGCTTTCTAAATTGGCACGCATCCATAAAGAATGAACTTCATTGGTGATTGAGATCTTTTGTTGGTTTAATAAGATTTCTTCAGATCGCTCACGTAGTTTTTCTTCGAGTACTTTTAGGCGCTCTTCATATTCTTTTGTAATCGCACTCACGCGTGTATTAACAATATCTTCTACTTTATTTTTCACATCACGTAGGGAATTCCAACCGACTAAGACCAAGATTGAAGCGGTAATGGTAATAATGAAAAACACATTATTAATGGTGTCGGTTGTATAAGTTAATGCACGGTCGGCAGTATCAAGTTGTGTATGAGCAACTTGTTTTGTCACATCTTCGCGTAGTTTTTGTTGGTCTTGGCGCACCGCTTTTAATTCATCAAGAATATAGCGCTCTAACAATGGTTTATACATAGGTTCTTGAAGCTTATCGAGTCCTTGCTGTTGCTCTGCTTCAGTTAATGCTGGGCGGTTTTGTGGCTCATTTTGAGCTGCTACAAATGGGCTAAAGCTCATTAAAAAAGTGATTAAAATTAGGGTATAACGCATAACATATTAATTTTTGGTGATTACTGAGGTAACTGTAACATGCGTGAGCACTAGGGACTAGGCAAAAAAAAACCAGCTCGGGGGAGAGCTGGCCAAACTGCTTAAACAACATAAAGTCGTAAGGGGTATCAACAGGAGTTAGGTACAATATACTCATTTTTATCTGAACAACTACTTAATACTTAAAGAGTTTCTAAAAAAAGTTAATCTATATGCGATATTGAGTTTGTTCGTCTAAACTTAAAGGATACTAAAACTAAAAGGTGAGAATATGCGCCAGCAACTAGTACAACTGCTTTATGGTGTATCAATTTCGTCTGATCTCGATAGTGGAAATGTTGAATTAGCTGAACGGCTAATCCTTAATGCTGTACTCGATGGACTCGAAATCGGGCGTGCCGGCATTTGGTTACTTAATAAAGAAAATACAGCAATAGAGTGCCGTTTATTACTCGACAGAGAAAATGGTAAAGAAATTCAAATGCTAGTGCTTCCCCGGGACGCATACCCTGACTATTTCAAAGCACTTGATACGCAACGCACAATAACAGCGGTTGATGCGCATACTGATCCTGCTACCTACGAATTTAGCGAAAGCTACCTAACACCACTTAATATTGGCGCTATGCTCGATGCACCAATTCGCTATAAAGGAAAAATGATCGGTATATTTTGTTGTGAGCACATTGGTAGTGAGCGACATTGGACAGAAGATGAATGCTCATTTATAGGCGCATTAGCGGATCTATACGGCAGAGCGCTATCAGCACAAGAAAATGAACGTATAAACGCAGAGCTTGAACGCGCTAATCAGCACCTAGAGGAGCGTGTTGTTGAACGCACTCGAACGCTCGAGAAAACCTTATCTGAACTTACCGAGATGCAAGAAAAACTAATTGAAGCAGAAAAAATGGCTTCATTGGGTAATCTGGTTGCTGGAATTGCACATGAAGTTAATACGCCAATAGGTATCGCGGTGACTGCAAACAGTTCGGCAAAAGACAAACTCTCTGAAGTTGATAAGCTTATACAGTCAAATACGTTAACTAAGGCTGCGCTGATAGAGAGTATTAATCATTTAAACGAATGTTTTAAAATATCATTCACTAATTTAGAGCGAGCAGCAAAATTAATCAGCGACTTTAAACAAACGGCAGTAGATCAATCTTCACTCGATTTATTAGAAACCAACATTAAAGACTACTTAGAAAACATTCTACACAGCTTAATGCCTTTAACCCGCAGTCATAATGTAACTGTAAATGTGAATTGTGTCGATGACTTTGAGTTGATCACAGTCCCTGGAGCTTTGAGTCAAATCATAATGAATTTGGTTAATAATAGTTGCGTTCATGGTTTTGTGGGACGCCAAGACAACCAAATAAGTATATCGGTTAATATTGACGAAGCACAAGGTGTTTATTTGCTTTGCTACAAAGACAATGGCCTTGGCATGGATACAGAAACTTTGCATAAAGTGTTTGAGCCATTTTTTACTACGAAGCGCGGCTCTGGTGGAAGTGGATTAGGAATGTCAATCGTTTATAACCTTGCAACGCAAGCATTACAAGGTGAAGTGAGTGCTGCGAGTTCACCTTCTAATGGCATGACAGTTAATTTTAAACTGCCTATAAAACTCGCATAACTAATTAATATTTATACAAGTTGAGGGCTAAATAATCTGGTGACTGGGTAATAAAATTAAAAATTAATCAGTTTGCTTAGCGAGACATGATATATCGGTGCACTTGTTGTTTTTGCAAAACTGCTTTATACGTTTTTTCGAGTATAAATAATTAATGCTTAAAGGTGTAACCAATAGCGTCAGCCAAAACAATAATGAGCTTCTAAACGTTAACCCCACAAGCGAAGCAACTACCAGCCCAGTTAACATTAAAATAGGTAAATTGGCGATAAAAAAGTTAATGCTTAATTGTCTAGCAACATCAGGATTAATTGTTTTCATAAGGGCTACTCGCAGTAAAAAGACCTTTATAAAATGGACTGTTTTGTAAAATGAATCAAATCGTATTTATCTATCGAATCAATCGATTTAAAACCATGTTCAAGATCTAGCTTTATTTATGTAGTGCTCCTATAGTTTTAAACAACAGGAACTTTTGAGTTATTAGTTATTCAAAACTAATAGAAATCTTTATTTATGATGATGCTAAGTAAACTAGCTTTCGTCGTATCTTAAGCTTATGAGGAGCAAGCAATGAGTAATGGAAAAACGGGCCAGTGCCCAGTAATGCATGGTAGTAACACTGTCACCGCTCAATCAAATACTGACTGGTGGCCAAACGCACTCAATTTCGACATTCTTCACCAACACGACAGCAAAACGAACCCTTACGGCAAAGATTTTAATTACGCTAAAGCATTCAAATCTCTTGATCTTGAAGCCGTTAAAACCGACTTAAAAAACTTAATGACCGAAAGCCAAGAATGGTGGCCAGCTGATTGGGGCCATTACGGTGGTTTAATGATCCGTATGGCGTGGCACTCAGCGGGTTCATACCGTTTAGAGGATGGACGCGGTGGCGGCGGTACAGGTAACCAACGCTTTGCACCATTAAATTCATGGCCAGACAACGCAAACTTAGACAAAGCACGTCGTTTACTTTGGCCAATTAAAAAGAAATACGGTAACAAGCTTTCTTGGGCCGATTTAATGATCCTAGCCGGTAATATGGCTTATGAGTCAATGGGTTTAAAAACCTTTGGTTTCGCGGGAGGCCGTGAAGATATCTGGCATCCTGAAAAAGACGTTTACTGGGGCGCTGAAAAAGAATGGCTAGCACCAAGTGACGAGCGTTACTCGAATGTTGAAAAACCAGATACCATGGAAAACCCATTAGCAGCGGTACAAATGGGCTTAATTTACGTAAACCCAGAAGGGGTGAATGGTAACCCTGATCCACTTAAAACAGCAGAACAAGTTCGCGAAACTTTTGCCCGTATGGCAATGGATGACGAAGAAACTGCCGCACTTACAGTTGGTGGTCATACCGTGGGTAAAACCCATGGTAATGGTAGCGAAGAAAACGTTGGCCCTGAGCCAGAAGCCGCGGATGTGTTTGAACAAGGTCTTGGTTGGAACAACCACAACTCACGCGGTATTGGCCGCGATACCATGACCTCGGGCATCGAAGGTGCGTGGACTACTCATCCAACTAAGTGGGATAACGGTTATTGCTACTTATTGCTTAACTACGAATGGGAACTTAAGAAGAGCCCTGCAGGTGCGTGGCAGTGGGAACCAATCGATATTAAAGAAGAAGACAAACCAGTTGATGTTGAAGATCCATCAATTCGTTTAAACCCCATCATGACCGACGCCGATATGGCGATGAAGATGGACCCAACCTATCGTAAAATTATCGAGCGATTTAACGATGATTTTGAATACTTTAGTGATGTGTTTGCACGCGCATGGTTCAAACTGACGCACCGTGACCTAGGCCCTAAATCACGTTATTTGGGTGCCGATGTACCAAGCGAAGATCTGATCTGGCAAGATCCGATCCCTGCGGTTGATTACACATTATCTGACAGCGAAATTAGCGAACTTAAAACCAAGCTACTTAACTGTGGTGTAAGCCAAGCAGATTTAATCGCAACAGCATGGGATAGTGCGCGTACTTACCGTGGCTCAGACCATCGCGGTGGTGCAAACGGTGCTCGTATTCGTTTAGCACCGCAAAAAGATTGGCAAGGTAACGAGCCAGAGCGTTTAGCTAAAGTATTAAGCGCACTGGAATCAGTGCAAGCGGGTTTAAGCAAACCAGTAAGCCTCGCCGATTTAATTGTACTTGGTGGGTCAGCAGCGGTTGAACAAGCAGCAAAAGCAGCGGGCGTTGATATCACCGTGCCATTTGCGCCGGGTCGTGGTGATGCCACAGACGAGATGACAGATGCAGACTCGTTCGACGTACTTGAGCCAATTCATGATGGTTTCCGTAACTGGTTGAAGAAAGATTACGCGGTATCAGCAGAAGAGCTAATGTTAGAGCGTACGCAATTAATGGGCTTAACAGCACCAGAAATGACCGCTCTTGTTGGTGGTATGCGTGTACTTGGCACTAACCACGGCGGCTCTAAGCATGGCGTGTTTACAGATAATGTAGGCACACTTAGCACCGACTTTTTTGTAAACCTAACTGATATGGCTTACACATGGAAGCCAACAAGTAAGGGTCTTTATGATATTGTTGAGCGCAGCACAGGTGCAACTAAATGGACAGCAACACGTGTTGATTTAGTGTTTGGTTCAAACTCAATCCTTCGCTCTTATGCAGAGTTTTACGCACAAGACGACAACAATGAACGTTTTGTAAAAGACTTTGTCGACGCATGGGTGAAAGTAATGAACGCCGACCGCTTCGACATTTAATTTAAAATTCCGTTAAGTACAAAGGCCACACAGTTTAACTGTGTGGCCTTTTTTATTTAGAGAAGTTAGCGAGTTACAAGGGGAAAGTGACGAGATGTAGGTGGCGTTTTAACGCCGAACAAGTAGCAGCGATTTCACATCGCGTCCTAGCGCCCATAACCTAGCACCTAATGTTTCCCTTGTAGGTCGGGCTTTAGCCCGTCAGACTTTAAAATCGGAATGGTACTGATTTGTGAAGCAGCGATTTCATATCGCGTCCTAGCGCCCAGAACTCGCTGATGACGCGGGATAAACCCGCTTCTACAAAGTAGGCGTGAAACTTGTTTCGCGCACCGCTGTAAGCTCCTTTACTCCTCAATTCTAAACCAATAGCTATTTTGAAAAATACTCTCTTTTAATTCTCTTTCGCTGTAAGCATACGTACTTTGCCAAAACAGGCGGTCAAAAAGGTATTTATTACCGTCTTTAGCAAGAATTTTGAAATTAAATAATGATGAATAGGCAACTTCTTGATTTGCTAATACTTCATCTTTACAACTAGCGTAATCAACTGCATTTGGGCACTGCGACATCATTGCAAAGCTAATGCTGTTATCAGCTTCTAATTGCCAATAGCTACTTGGTGTAAAGTCAGCTCTATTTTCAAGGCCATATTGGTCAGCATAATAGAAGCTGCCTTTACCATCATCATTTATATACCAGTATATTTTCTGGCTACTGCTGGTATAATTTTGACGTAAGTAGCTAAATAGATGCTTATAATCATCGAGTGTGATGCTTGAATCATCAACTACTTCTATGAACTCATACCCTAAGCGAGCTTGGCGCTGCTCTTTATTACGCTCGCGTGCCATGATCATTTTGCCATCAGGCTGAGTGAAAAATTGTAAGCTCGTTTCTAGGCCATTACCCATTACTTTAACGGTTTCGCCGTTATTGTCTAAGTTGTAATGCCATTTAAATGAGTCAGTACTTTTAGGTGTATTGAATGTGACCGTTGCTGTGTCGGCTGCAGTGATTGTAAAAAATGTGGGTACATAACGGAACGTTAAACCTTCGCCCGTATCTGAATTTTTATTATTTAAACGACCAGTATATGATTTACCTACTGTCAGCTCAGGAACTGTAACAGGGGTAAGTTTTCGAAGTGCGCTAATTGATGTTTTTTCTAGCAGAGCTTCAGCCAGTTCGGTTGATTCATTAATAATATTCTGTGCACTTTCATCTTTATAAGTTAAAACATGACGTAGTTTTAGCACTAAAAAGTCATCAAACTGAGCAATAACTTCTGCATCAATTAGATTAAGATCAAATGCGACATCTACTTCATGACCAAGGTTACTCAATTGCTTTGTGTTTTGAGTCGTAACTAATGTATCACTGTTAATTTTTAATGCTTTACCCTCTAACGTTGCCGAAAAGTCAGCATAAGTATACGACGTAGTGCTTCCTGAAGCCGTTGGAATATAGCTTGCTAGCGATACTTCAAAGTAACTTTCCTCGCCCGTTGTACTTAAATAATTAACAGAGTGGAACGAGCTTTGATCCACATCAGCGTAGTACTCAGAGCTAAACTCTGCATTTGATTTATAAAGGGTGACAACTTCGCCTTTATCGGTTGAAACATTAAATAGCTCAACACGAATAGCATCATCGCGCTTAGCCAACACTTCCATTTCAAGTAAGGCTTGTTGATTACACTCATGCAAGCAATCAATCGCTTGGGTATTTAACGCAATGACATCAGGGTTCGACCATTCAAAACGACTTAACTCACCATTTTGAGCGATTACACCTGCATCTTCGCTAGCAAATACCAACTGTACACTGCCATCGCTTGATTGCCAGTTACCTATCACTTCGTTATTGCTAAGCTCAATAGGTTGCCATGCTGCACGGTTTTCAGCGACATTTACGGTTAAAGTGTATTGATTACTTGCCTTACCGTCAGACACTTCTACAGTAAAAGAATGGTTAGCTACTTCAAATAGGCTCGGCTCAGCATTAAAAGTCACTTGATTGCTGCTGGTCGTGACACTTAGCCACTCTGGCTTATCAATAATCGTGGTTGTCACACTGTCGTTTTGCTCATCTTTAATATCAACAACTAAGTTGGCTGATTCAAGTGCTTTGGTAGAGAGTGTGAGTGATCCAGATAGAGTAGGGGCGGTATTTTTTGTCGCTTCTGCATCTGGCTTTTTGTCTGTTGATGACCCGCCACCACAGGCTGTTAGAGCCAGAGTCAGTGCCGATACGCTAAGTAGCTTATTCATTTACATCCTTTAAAATGTTGTTTTCTGTGTAAAAGAAATGCAAATTACCCAAATAAGGTAGGTCAGTCAAAGGTATTATGTAACTGAACGTAAACAAAAAGGGTGAGCAAACTTGCTCACCTATTTGAAGAGGGGGTTATTGCGCTTGTTGCGCGACATGATCCATATATTCGTCAAACGTGCCCTGAAAATCGATAAGCTGTTGATCTTTAATATCGATGATGCGAGTAGCTAATGACGATACAAACTCACGGTCATGGCTCACAAAAATCAGCGTGCCTTGGTAATCTTTTAATGCGTTATTGAGTGCTTCAATGGCTTCCATATCCATATGGTTAGTTGGTTCATCCATAATGAGCACGTTGATGTCTTGCATCATGAGCTTACCAAACAATAGGCGGTTCTTTTCACCACCCGAGCAGTTACGGGCTTTTTTGTTAGCGTCGTCTGCGGTAAATAATAAACGGCCTAACATAGCACGTACCATTAAATCGTTGTGCTTAGCGGTGCGCCACTGCGACATCCAATCAAATAAAGTTAAGTCGTTATCAAAGTCTTTACTGCTGTCTTGCGGGCAATAACCAATGCTGGCATTTTCAGACCACTTAACCACACCTTCGTTGCTCTGTAATTCATTCACTAGGCAACGTAATAGGGTGGTTTTACCAACACCGTTTTCACCAATAACCGCAAGCTTAGCACCGGCTTCAAGTAGTAGGTCACCGCCGCTGAACAGGGTTTCGCCATCAAAGCCATGACCTAGCTTGGTAAGCTCTAATGCTTGGCGATACATCTTTTTGCCTTCGTCAAAACGAAGTGATGGGCTAATGCGGCTTGACGCTTTTACCTCATCAAGCTTAATTTTATCCATGCGCTTAGCACGAGAGCTAGCTAGTTTTGCTTTTGATGCATTGGCACCAAAGCGATTTACGAACTCTTGTAGCTCGTCTATTTCAGCGCTCTTCTTTGCGTTTTCAGCAAGTAGTTGTTCGCGTTGCAAGCTTGAAGCTTCAATCCACTTTTCGTAGTTACCAGGGTAAATTCGTAGCTCACCGTAATCGATATCGGCCATATGTGTACATACCGAGTTTAAGAAGTGACGGTCGTGCGAGATAATAATCATCGTACACTTACGCTGGTTAAGCTCGTTAGCTAGCCAAGTAATGGTATGAATATCAAGGTTATTGGTTGGCTCATCAAGTAGCAAAATATCTGGGTTTGCAAACAGCGCTTGTGCTAACAGCACACGTAGTTTCCAACCTGGCGCGACGTTTGCCATTAAGCCGTAATGAAACTCTTGCTCAATACCCGCTTGGATCAAAATTTCTTCTGCACGACTTTCTGCTGTGTAGCCATCCATTTCGGCAAAAATGCTTTCAAGTTCAGCGACTTTCATACCGTCTTCTTCACTCATTTCTGGTAGTGAGTAGATACGGTCGCGCTCTTGTTTAACTTTCCAAAGTTCTGCATCACCCATGATCACCGCATCAACCACAGTGTATTGCTCAAACGCAAACTGATCTTGGCTTAGCGTACCTAGCTTTAAACCCGGTGCAATCGACACATTGCCAGACGTTGGCACAAGCGCACCACTTAGAATTTTCATAAAGGTCGATTTGCCGCAGCCATTCGCGCCAATTAGACCATAGCGGTTACCGTTACCAAATTTAGCTGAAATGTTCTCAAACAGAGGCTCTGCACCAAATTGCATGGTGATATTTGCGGTTGAAATCAACGAATTATTCCTAGAAAAATACTGACAGGGTTATGGGCGCAGCAACTGCGAAAATAAACAAGCAATAGGGTAAATAATAGGCCGCGGATTATACAGATCAGCCCCTAATAACGCTATTAAAAAGAAATGAAAGTTGTGATTTCACATCGCGTCCTAGCGCCCATGTTTCATTCGTAGGCGTGAAACTTGTTTCGCGCGTCTGAGAGCTGAAGGTTGAAAGCTCATTATTTTTGGTTCGGCACTGAAGTACCTCCTACAAGACTTCCACAAACTGAACGAATTACGAAAAAAACCTGAAAATATATAAATATAGTTAATACTTTAGGGAAATCGGGCGATAATACTAAGTAATATGACAGCAAAGGTGGATTCAATGTCTGCAGGTATTTCTTTCAATAACTTGAGCATCACAAAAAAAATACACGCCATAACATGTATTGCCATTACGGCATTCGTGATCATAGTAGTAACCAATTTTATAGCCATGAATGACAACAAGATCTCGCTCGACGAGCTGGAAAAGTCATCATATCAGGTCGTTAAACTCACTTCAGCAAACGTTGCGCTACTCGAAAAACTAGATGAGTTATACACTCAAGCGGTAACATTTGGTGAGTCAGATTTAGTTGATAGTGCAGCGCAAACGTATAAAACGATTAATGAAAATCTACAAAATATCATCAGTATCAACGACAGCTACGTGCATGCCGATACCAAAAAACAATTAGAGCTTTATGCACAAACCTCGTCAAGCATAGCAACTTCAATGATCGACGGCACCGCTGACTTTAGTAAAATTCAGCAACAAGCACAGCAAAAAACGCAGCAGTATGAGGCCGTTCTAGCTGGCTTTAAACGAGCACAAACCCGCGCAGACGACCGCTTTTTTGAACTTGTACAAGCAACCAAAGCGCGTTCAGACAACGCACTAAATTTAATGCTTGTAGTGTCTGTAGTATCACTTATTTTATTGGTGGTTACCTCAATTTGGATTGCCCGTGGAATCGGTTCATCAGCTAGCGCTGCGGCAGATAACTTACGCCTATTAGCAGACGGCAAAGGCTCTCTAAGCACACAACTTGAAGTACACGCTAAAGATGAAATCGGACAAGTTTCGATTAACTTCAACGCGTTTATACAGCTGTTAAAAGCTGCGGTACTTGAGGTTATAGCGGTTTGTGAGCCATTAATGGAGAACTCAACACGACTTGTACAAGGCATGGAACGTGCCGAGCGTGCCACAACTAAACAAACATCAGATGCTGAAATAGTTAAGCAATCAATGGAAGAAATGCGCCAGAGTGTCGCTGATATTTCTCATTCAGCAGCAAATGCATCACAAGCTGCGCAAACAGCCGAGCGAGAAGTTGAGCAAAGTCGAACGCAAATACAGCGTTCTGTGACAGAATCAAAAACACTAAGTGAAGAGATAAATCAAGCAGCATCAACTATTAATCAACTGGCCACTGACACCAAGAATGTGACGCAAATTTTAAACGTTATTACCTCGATTGCAGAACAAACTAACTTACTCGCGTTAAATGCTGCGATTGAAGCTGCACGTGCAGGTGAACAAGGCCGAGGCTTTGCGGTTGTAGCTGACGAAGTGCGTGAGCTTGCTTCAAGAACATCGCAGTCGACGAATGAAATCAGAGAGCTGCTTTCTACATTAACCACAGCAGCAAGCCATGCAGTAAATGCAATGAACTCAGCCCGAGATATGGCTACAAATAATGCAGAGGCCGCTGAAAATACAGGGCAATCGATTGATAAAATCTCTGAACAGATATTAGAAATTAACGGTATGAATTCGCAAATTGCTGCAGCTACCGAAGAGCAAACATCTGTTGCTAGTATGGTAGTTGATAATGTGACGAATATGCATATGTCGTTTGAAGAAACAATGGATTCATTATCGGCAGTACGTGATGTAGCGAAGAACCTTCATTACCTCTCTGATTCGTTACTCGACGCCACAGCTAAATTTAAAGTCGAGTAATTTTAGCGCATAAAAAACCAGGCATCGCCTGGTTTTTTATTAACCGTAGTCAAACTTAAAAAGTACCAACCACTTTAACTTTATCAGTTACTTTTGCTGCATCGATATAACCAATACCATCAGCATTACCTGCAACAAAGTCAATAACAGCTTGATCGTTTGCTAGTTTCTCAGGTGGAGTACCTTTACCTGTAAATACCAGTTTTGACCAATAAGCATTTAGCTGGCTGCTCGATTTACCAACCACCTTATCGTTAAACTCATCGCTTACGCTGGTGCCATCTTGGTTTACTGGGTTTACTTTTGTGCCATCATCAAACGACTTTGCCTTACCAAGGTAAATCTTTTTGATCATACCTTCGTCAATAGCACTGCTATTTGCTGGGTTCACAATAACTGCAACATCAGCAAGTACAGCGTGCGAGCATAGCGTTAGTGCTGTCGCGATTAACAATTTTTTCATTATGAACTCCAATTAAAAAACTAAATCAACAGCAACAGCTACAACGTCGGTTTCTGTATCTGAAATGTCATCTTTAAAACGGCTGAAATCTACTTTTAAAGCAGCAGATGGGTGGAAGTCATAACGCGTACCAATGGTATACACGTTGCTTTTTGCTTTCACGCCCTCAAGCACTTGATTAATACCCGCATTTAAAGCTGGTACTGCAGGTAGCGCGTTGTAGCGATTGCTATCGTGCTTGTCGTCATTATTTTCGTAAGTTAAGTGCACAATCCACTCATCCATACGGTAACCAACAGACGTGTAGTATTGAGTTTGTTTAGCAAGGGCGCTGTTTTCTACTTCAAACTCAGTGTATTCAGCATCAAATAAAATATCGTTGTAATCAATTGAAAAGCCCACAGCGAAGAAAGAGCCATCATCTTCGTTTACAGCAATATCATCAGCTTGATCAACAAAACCGGCTGCTCTAAGAGTCTGCTCAAGGCCATTAAGTGCAACACCTGCATCGGTGTCGTTTTCAATATCAATTGTTGTATCTGCAACAAAGTATGCAGCACGAGCGCTAAACCAGTCATAGCTCATTGTCCAATTGATACCAGCAATATCATTAAGCTCTGTATCGCCATTAACCGATACCACAGCAATGTTGCCATCGAAGCTACCGTAAATAACTTGAACGGTTGAATCCCAATCACCTAATTGTGTGTTGTGTAACAGGCTAAGACCTTCATACGTTGAAAACGGAAGGTTATAAACAGATTGCGGTGGACGAACCCAGCGGTAAGTGTAACCAACGTCTAAGAAGTCTGAATAACGGTAAAAAGGTACACGCATTTTACCAGCACTTACTTGAAGCTCATCGCTGAACTCATAAGTTAGATAAGCCCATTCGAACTCAGCATCAAAATCATCACTACCACGCGCCACAATTTGTGCCGTAGCGCTTAGCTTTTCTTGTAAGTCTGCAGAAAGCTGCAATGCAAACATACTTTCGTTTTTAAATGAAATATCGTCATCGTAGCCGTAAAGAGTTGCGTCGTCGTCAAGGGCTTTACCGCCAACAATAGAAGCAAAGCCGTTTATGCGAACCTCTGCCATTGTGTTTGCAGACACAAAAGCAGCACATAGAGCCAATGCAATAGGAAGTTTTTTCATTGTGTATCCCTAGTATTTAGTATGAAAATGTTGATTTCGCTTAATATTATAGTAGTGCGTAGCGAAATGGGCGACACAAGTTACATATAAATTGTAATTACATCAATGAATAAGTCGTTATTTTTCACAAAAACGGTACTAAAAGTGGATAAAGTTGCTAGATAAAAGCGATAAGGGGAAAGGGAAGTTAAAAGATGCGAGTCTGTAGCAGCGATTTCACATCGCGTCCTAGAGCCTAGAACCCTGACTAATGACGCGGGATAAACCCGTTGCTACACGTAGGCGCGAAACTTGTTTCGCGCGAGCAACATTAAAATGATAAAGCTTTGTCTAATGCGCCTTTGAAGCGGTCAAAATCCTCGATGTGAGGTAAGTGGCCAATATCATCTAATTCAATTAATTGCGATTTTGAGATCATACTTGCCGCGGCTTTGCCTAACTTATCGTAACGGCCAAGCTCATAGTCAATATTTGCTTTTTTCCAATTACGGCCAGGGCCAGTCCTATCGCGTGTGCCTATAATTAATGACACTGGCATGCTTAACTGAGCAAACTCAGTTATTACAGGTTGCGTAAAAATCATATCGTAGGTTTTAGCATTAACCCATGCGACCTGCTTGTGATCAGGGCCTTGAATTTGACCACCGATAAAGTGGGTTAATTGCTCGTAAGTGTCATTCCATTTACCGTCATAATAGTTTTTCTTCTGGTAAGCAATAACCTTATCAGGTGTTTTAGCCAATTCATTTTTATAGAAAAAATCGGTGTCTTTGTATTGCACATAATTTAAATAGTTCTCTAAACCAATTGGGTTTAGCAAAATAAGTTTACTAACTTGGCTAGAAAACATCAGGCTGTAACGACTTGCCAGCATGCCGCCCATTGAGTGACCAAGTACAATAGGGTTTTCAATATTTAAAGATGACACTAGCTGATGAGTGTTATTGGCTAATACAGCAAACGAAAATTGATAATCAGCAGGCTTTGACGATTTACCAAAACCAATTTGATCCGGTATCAATACGCCATAGCCTTTGCTATTAAGGTAGTTGGCAGTATTGGTCCAATAATGGCCATTAAAGTTTTTACCATGCATCAATATAACGGTTGGCATGTTATTGCTTGGTTTAAGGTAAGAATAAGCCATTTTTAATGGCGTATTTTGTGATGAAAAATTAAAAAATTGAACGGGTAAGTCGTATTGATAATTGCTTAATTCGGCATCAAAACTAAGAGGCTGTTCTTTTGCGATTAAGTTAGCAGAAGAGCATAAAACAAGTGCTGAGACTAACAGTATGCGTAAAAACATCATTATCCTTTCTCAATATGCTTAAAGAATATTCAGCCTAGCATCCTAAATAAAAATTTATAATATAAATACGACTAAATACTAAAAGAAGTTAGCAAGTTTCAAGCATGGAATTCGTAGGACTGGCTTTAGCCGGGAATGGTTTAGGTTAGCAAGAATTCAACGAAAAAGAGTAAAGTTATGAGAAACCAGCGACTTTACATCGCGTCCAAGCGCCTAGAACCTAGCACCTAAAACCTAGATGATGACGCGGGATAAATCCGCTGCTACACGTAGGCGTGAAAATTGTTTCGCGCGTTTGAAGGTTGACAGCTCTTGCCTTGTCTAAATTCGATTCTCGTTATAACCACTTAATCCAACTTACTAAAGTCAACGTCTGGCAAGCTCTCAAACCCAGGGTGGGCGAAAAAATAGCCTTGCATTAAGCTAACACCAGCTTGGCGCAACCACTGGTATTCTTCAACTGTTTCTACGCCTTCTGCAAGAGCAACAATATTGAGCTCTTCAAACATGGCTATACAATGGTTAACAATAATTTGTCTTGCTTTGTGAAGGTGTATATCTCTAATTAAATTCATATCGAGTTTAATTATATTGCTCTGAAAATCAGCCAACAAATTTAACCCAGAATGACCTGACCCAAAGTCATCGGTCGCAGTAATAAACCCCAAAGATTGGTAATAATCAACTACACGTTTGATATGTGTAGTATCTTCAACTTTTTCAACCTCGGTAAACTCGAACATAATTTGTTCTACCGGAAAATCATATTGCTTAGCAGCTTCAAGTGTCGTTTTTATACAACGCTCAGGTTTATAAATTGCATTAGGTAAAATATTAATGCTCACGATTGAATCAATTTTCAGTTGGGCAGCAAGTGAAATAGCTTTAATACGGCAAAGTTGATCGAATGTGTAGCGATTCTCGTCGGTTACTTGCGAAATGACCGAATAAGCCGACTCATTATTAAGGCCTCTAACTAATGCTTCGTAGCCAAAAATATGTTTATCGGTGCAATCAACGATTGGCTGAAAAGCCATTGTAAAATCAAAACCAAGTGCTAAATGGTCTTCGCAATGTTTACAACCTGTTGGCTGACATTGAGTTTGCTCTTTGTGCATTTAGCACCTCTGAATGAAGTCTTAATAACTCAATAGTGCTAGTAAATTATCAATTGTGCAATGTTGTTGAGTCAAAAGTATAAAACTATAGAGAAAATATGTTGCTGCCGTTTTACATAGCGTCAAACAGGCATTTATTTACTGTAGGTTCTTTCTTCACAGAGAGAAGTGAACGAGAAAATAATGAGGTATAAAAACTTACTTCTCTGAAGAGCAGCGTCTCTTATCCTCTTTGTAAGTATCTGTTTTTCTCTGTGAAGCGCGAAGCGCCTCTATGTGCTCTGTGGTTCAAATATTCTTATGCACAATGAGAAGTTAATGAGAAAACAATGAGGGTTTATCGTATTTACTTTACGTATGTTTTCATAGACATATTAGATCTTCTCTAACCATAGAGGACATAGAGAACACAGAGGAAGACAAGGAGGTATTAAAGTGTACTTCTTTAAAGTGAAGTGTCTTGTGAGTATTTGTCTTTCTCTGCGTAGCGCTTAACACGTAGCGCTTAACACGTAGCGCTTAACACGTAGCGCCTCGGTGCCCTCAGTGATTCAAAACGTCACGCACAAAGATAAGTGAACGAGAAAACCATTAACTATTAGCAAAAATCATTTGCCACATAACATGTACCCATTTTATTTATTCTTCATTGACTCATTACAGTGATGAAGATAACCTCTAAATAAGGATGATTAGTTAGTATGGATACTACTTATGGCTTTAGAAATTAGAATTTGTATTGATTCAGTAACCGCTGAATTTGTGAAATGTAAAGAAGATAAAGAAGACAGCTTTACCAAAGACAATAACCATATAAAAAATCAAGTTATCACTTCAGGCACGCCATATATATGGCGAAGAGAATACTCTGACTCTTACACTCCGCCTACAAATGAACAGCAAAGTATAGTTCGTCAATTTGATTTATTGCCTGCGCAATCCCGCCGAAACATTGCATATATGCTTCGCGATTTTGGCAGTGAAACGCTTATGGCAATCTCTGATTTTCAAAACCAAGTTATGCCATTTTTGTCTGAAAATACACATGGAATAGTTGGGTCTGGAGCAACATCAATTCAGGCTCGTAGTTCAAAGTTCGCCACCTATGCCAACAAATATGAAGCCGCTTTAAGAGATATTCGTATGGCTCATAAATCAGGAATGCCCAAGTATCATATGGTTGCATTAGAACAAAAAGCATTCAGTATATTCAAAGAGCTGAACGGTCAGTTTCGTGCAGAATTGCAACGTTTTATGAGTGTAAACCGTGCAAGCCGTCGTGGCACGGTTTGGTCTAATCCGAATCGGGGAATCAATATAGCTAAATCAGCAAGGCATTCTGCCAAGCTCGATATAAATAGCACCGCTGAATTCAATAAAATTAAGCGGATTGAAAATACCGGACGCTGGCTTGGCAATGGCATGATTTTACTTGATGGTGCATTTAGAGCGAACAAAGTTTACAACGACTATAAAAACAATAAGGACTGGCAGCGAAGTTTATCTACAGAGTTAGCTAGTTTTGGGGCTTCAACATTTGCAGGTATCATAACAGCATCATCAGTCACCACGGCCCTATCTTCATTTCTAATGTTAACCCCATATGGATGGGTGGTTGCTTTAGGCGTTGGGTTAGGTGCTGGTTTTTTAATGAGCCTAGCGGTTAATACAAAAAGCAAAAAGCTAACAGAAAACATATATGATAGGCAGCCTTTGATGAAAGATTTGTTTTAATGTTGATACTCAACTCAATTCTATACTGCACCATTTTCTTCTTTTTCCTAATGATGATAATGACTGTTATATTCCCGAGAATATCAGTAAGGCATATTAATAATAGGATGCTAGAAAATGGGGCTTCCCCACCTAGTTGGGATAAAGGGCTTGGAGCAAGCGCTCCATTTTATGCACTTGCTATTTTTTTAAAAAGAGCTCGTAAGCCTACACCACTATTTGATGGTAGGTTTGTCGCCAAACATGCAAGGCCAATTGATAAGTTTCTCGCTTTTTTACATCTTCTTTCTACATTTGGCTTTATTCTTAGTATTTCAATTATGGTCTTATTAGAATATGTTTTGTTATAACTAACACCACAAGTTAGCAGCAAGCACACTTCTCATGCTAACGCCTGATGTTTGGGTTGTAGCTATAGGAACTGGCTTATATACAGAATTTAAATCATCGCTATTTGTAAACGAAAAAGTGAAGTCGCTAACTGAAAAAATTTATGACAGAGAGCCGTTATTATAATGCCTAGTATAGATAAGTTTGCTCTGGCAAGTATGTTCATCTTTATGGCTTTAGCGTTTATTTTTGTGGTCTTATTTGCACGCATTTCTATCAAACACATAAATAAAAAAATGCTAAAAGATAATATTACCCCTCCGCTTTGGGACAAAGGTGTTGGCGCTAGCGCCCCTTTTTACGCTATGGCAATATTTTTTAAACGCTCGCGATTACCCACACCTCTTTTTGATGGCCGTTTTATAGCAAAACATGCAAGGCCGGTAGATAAAGTTTTAGCATTCTTGCACCTTTTCACAATGGCAGGGCTTACAATTAGTGTGTTTACTGCCATGTATTTAGATACAGTCTAAATAAAATAGAACTAGCGAAATGGACTTTAAAATCTTTATTTTCTACTTCCTACTCGTATTTACAGTAGTTACTTTTGCTTCAGGAGTGCTGTTTTATAGAGTATCAGTTAAGTATATAGATAAGCATATGGAAAAAGATGGAGTATCTCCGCCTGGTTGGGATAAAGGAATTGGTGCAAGTGTTTCATTTTATATATTCGCAATGTTTTTCGAACGTTCTCGTATACCGACGCCTATGTTTGACGGCCGTTTTGTCGCAAAGTACACAAGAACATTAGATAAAATTATTGGTGCAATCCATTTGGTTTCTATTATCGGAGCTGTACTCAGCCTATGTATAATAACTTTTTTAAAGCATAGCTAGATCTACGCGTTTATTTACTAAAATATAAGTAACCGGGTGAAGTATATTAAAAAATTTTTATACTCAACTCAATTCTATACTGCACCATTTTCTTCTTTTTCCTAATGATGATAATGACTATATTCTCGAGAATATCAGTAAGGCATATTAATAATAAAATGCCAGAAAATGGGGCTACCCACCTAGTTGGGATAAAGGGCTTGGAACAAGCACTCCTTTTTATGCACTTGCTATTTTTTTAAAATAGCTCGTCAGCCTACACTACTGTTTGATGGTAGGTTTGTCTCCAAATATGTAAGGGCAATTGATAAATATCTCGTTTTTTGCATCATCTCTCAACATTTGGCTTTATCGCAATGTTAAGTGGAATAAAAAGACTCAAGTACATCGAAGTTTAACTTTTCATCATTTTGGTAAATCCAAATGATAAGTAACGATCTACTTTCGTAAATCGTTACTTACTATAATGGCTAGCTAATTACTAATTTATGGGCTTAATTAATAAGCGCCCTCACTGTAAGTTAATTCGTAGCTGTGGCTATAAATTTCTAAAATATTGCCAAACGGGTCTTCCATATAAATCATGCGGTATGGTTTTTCACCTGGGTAATAATAACGTGGTTTTTCCATACGTTTCTTACCACCTGCAGCAACAATGCGTTCTGCAAGCTCTTCAACATTAGGATCTTGAACACAAAAGTGGAAAATACCTGTTTTCCAATACTCAAAGTTATCTTCTGGATTTTGTTGGTTTTTAAACTCAAAAATCTCAACCCCAATTCGATCACCCGTTGATAAGTGAGCAATTCGGAACTTATCCCAGTTAGCACCAAAAACATCAGTACACATCTGGCCAATAGGGCTATCATCTTCGGTTATTTCCGTTGGCTCCATAATAAGATACCAGCCTAATACTTCGGTATAAAACTTAACGGCCGCATCAAGATCCGGAACAGAAATACCAATATGCGAAAAAGTACGTGGGTATGTATTACTCATAATTAACTCTCCTAAATAAGAATGAGTTTATAGTTTACGAGTGCCTAGGTATTAAGTTAAATTATCATTTAACATTCAAATAAGTATATTTTGTTATGATAAATCCGGTTTGGTTAAAAACATTTTGTGAACTAGTCGAAGTCAATCACTTTACAAAAACAGCTGAGCGACTGTTTATGACCCAATCAGGCGTAAGCCAGCATATTAAAAAGCTAGAACAGCAAGTTGGAGCTTTATTGCTAGAGCGACACGGCAAACAATTTACACTTACTCCGCAGGGCCAAAGCTTATACAACAGAGGTAGCCAGTTACTAAAAGAATGGCAATTTTTGGAGCAACAAATAAAAAATGATTCACCTTTTGAAGGCCGAGTAAAAATACAATCGCCGGGAAGTTGTGGGCTTAAGTTTTATAACGAATTGTTAAGCTTGCAATCAAAGCACCCAAAACTTTTTATTGAATATGCGTTTGCGCCTAATTCGGGGGTCGAAAAGGCCATAGCGAGTCATCAAATAGACATTGGTTTTATGAGCCAAGCACCTACAATGCTTGAGGTTACAGGGCAAAAAATAGCTAATGAACCCTTGTTATTGATAACGCCAGCCCAGTTCAAAACTATAGATTGGCAGCAACTTTGCCAATTAGGTTTTATTAATCACCCAGATGGAAAACATCATGCACAACAGTTATTAAGTGCGAACTTTGCAGAGTTTGAATCAATAGCTCAGTTTGAGTGCAGTGGTTTTTCGAATCAAATCAACTTAATTCTAGAGCCAGTAAGTTTAGGGCTTGGCTTCACTGTACTCCCTGCTCATGCTGTTAGTGCGTTTCATAATCAAGAAAAAATACACGTGCACACACTAACGCACCCCGTTTGTGAAGATATATATGCATGCCATCATCGCAATAGGCCATTAGCCAAGCGAATGAAAACAGTTATAAATGAAATAAAAAGCCTTTAATCAAGCGATACTAAAATTGATCATCTTTTTTATTCTCGCACCTCGTAACTATAATCTCCTATTTCTCTCCAACTAACTTCTAATGCCTACCCTAAAACCCTTGATTTTTAGCATTTAAAATCACATTTCATCCTTTGCGTTACCTTGCTTTAATGGTATTTTAGCGCCAAGCAATCTTGCCCCTATAAAGGAAGTAAAATGGCATCCAAAACCGTCGAATACTACAACCAAAATGCGCAAGCATTTGTAGATGCCACACTCGATGTAGACCTCAATGAACTTTACGACGAATTCTTACCGCTGATCCCAAAAAAAGGCGCTTTACTCGATGCCGGTTGTGGCTCTGGCCGCGACGCCTTCATCTTTAAAGAGCGTGGTTATAGCGTAGATGCATTCGATATCAGCCCAGCTATGGCAAAACTGGCGTCAGAATACTTAAACCAAGACGTAGCAGTAAGCAGCTTTCTAGAGCTAAACGACGTTGCTAAATACGACGGCATTTGGTGCTGCGCAAGCCTTATTCACGTAGCAAAAAACGACTTAACCGACGCATTTAATAACCTTGCCCGCGCATTAAAGCCACAAGGCATCGTGTATGTATCGTTTAAATACGGCGACGGCGAGCGCGAACACAACGGTCGCGAATTTACCGACCTAAACGAACAAGCCCTTGAGAGCATTATCAAAGGCACAGACCTATTTATCCTCAAGTCATGGCAAAGCGCCGACCAACGCCCAGAGCGCGCCACAGAAACATGGCTAAACGCTATTCTGCATAGAAGAACGAGATAGTAGGAATAATTAAGAGCACTCAGATTACAGTGCTCTTAAAGTATCAAAGCTTACCCAACAACTAAATCTTCAATACTTTTTACATTTCTAAAGCTCTTTGAGCCTTGCATGACATGGTAAGCCCAAGCTTTTGTGTTTTGTTGTTGGTTATGGGAAGGGTAAAGCAGCTGCAACATTAGCTCAGTTGCAAGCATTGTTTCGCCAAGCCATGTAACCTTGTCTAAAGAAAGTGAGCCATTCAGTTCAATTGGTTCACCATTGTAGCGATTACCAGCTTCAACAGATGTAAAAAAGGCTATTCTTGCTAGTACGTTTGGAGTTACCTTAGTTCTCCCCTTTAAACGTCTTAAAAAGTCATCTGTTTCTATACTTAACTTCATTCCTCTATTTGGTAAAATCATGCTAAACGCTCCTGATTTTGATCCCAAAAATAGCCGTCAGAAATAGTGGATGTTTTATTAGTTTGGTTAAAGCTAATATCATATTTTCTAGAAATAAAGTTCTGCATTCTTTCGGTATAACTCTTATTTATTTCAGTATCAGTAGATAAAATTACTACTTGCTCCGAAGCAAATGGAAAGTAATTTTGAACCAGCTTATCTCTGTGTTCCGAATCTAACCTGCCCAAGGGAGTATCAATTACAAGAGGCAACTTTTTACCAGATATAGCAGCCAATGCATCTAACATTGCAATTGCAAATATTTGTTTTTCACCAGCAGATAAACCAGATTTATCTATTTCAACACCTTCCATATTAACCAATGAAACATTGTATGAGTGAGGATCAATTTTAACGTTTAATTGAAGTTCATCTTTTCTTGTCAATTGTTTATAAGAGTTAATAAATTTTGACTCAATTTCCTTTAACTTAACTTTGGATAGATCAATTGAAAAATCCTCTAGTAATGCTATTGCCCTACTGGCTCTAATTGATGAGTCTTGCTCACCAAATGCTGACTTCATTTCTTTTTGCAGTTTTACAAGCTTACTTGTAATTTCTTGGGCACTTTTGAAAAGCCTTTTGGCATCTAGTAATAGCTCTTTATATGTTTTAATTAATTCATTCTTTTGTTTTTCTAATGCTCTAAGGCTATCAAAAGATTTTTGTAATTGTTCTTGCTCTGGAGCTCTGGCAACATTTAAAGATGCATTTTCAATTATATTTTGAGTTTTTAGCAATTCGCCTTTTAAAGCTTTCGCGCATTGAATAGCATTAGGTGCACGGTTTTGTACTTGCTCTTTTAGCAACGCAATTTGTTGTTCACTTAAATTAAAATCTAAAACATCTTTTTGTGGTTTACTATACTGCTCAGCTTTTTCGAGTAGTTCACGCTTATGGTTATAAAAGCCTGATTTTTGTTCACTATCCAAAAAGATTGCAAGTTGCTCTTTGAAAGCTTTACGCTTGAAGTTATCTGAAGATTTATCAATTTCTTGAATCAGCTTTTCCATCGAAGAATTAGCAATTCCCAAAGCATAGTCATTTTCTAACTCATGCTGTAATTTACTTTCTAATACAGCTTTTTCTTGTATCTTTTCATTTATAGAGGCTTGTGTTTCTTCTCTGCTAGTAGCCCAAGCTCCTCCACCCGAAAGTAAATCTTGCTCGGCAACAGCAATTTTTCTGTTTAACTCTGCAATTCCATTGAACTCTAAATCTGCTTCATTTCTTTTTTGTAACGCTTGGCTAAGCAGTTCATCTTTCTCTGATTCTAGTAATTTATATTGTGCTTGCAGTTTTTCTTCGCTTGCAGCTATACCTGCCTTGCGTAAATAAATACGTAAGTCTTCTTTAAGTCTATTCACAGTGTCTAAACCAAGCAGCCTTTTTACTGCTTGCTGTAAAACTAGGCCAGAGTTATCTTCTGCGAGCTCAGCAATTTTTTCTCCATCGAAGAAAACGAGATCAGCTATACCTGCGGGTACGAGCTCAAGTAAAAACGCTTGGGCTTGGTCGTAATTTAGTTCAAGTTTTTTTATCCCATTTTCAGTGATTACTAATTGATCTAGATTGCCGTGTTGCCAATGGCGAGTAACTGTATAGTGGTAATTCTCACCTTGGCGAACAAAATTAAACTCTAATTCGACACTGGCTTCTTTTGATACTGTATTACCATCACTGTTATTAATTAATTTCTGTAATTCTTCTATAAATGCAGGGTTTGATAATGAATTTGCAAACGCTTGTCGTCCCAGTAAAGAAAATCTGATAGCTGTCAAAATGCTTGTTTTGCCAGCACCATTTAAGCCACCGAATAAAACGATAGGCTTATCTTTTTTAGGAGTCAGATTAATCTCATGCTTACCAGCAAATACTCTAAAGTTATTTAAGGTTAATTTGGTGATGATCATTTACAGCTCACTATTTAATAACGAATCAATGCCATTTAACTCAGCTTGTATTTCGTTAATGTCTTGCAGTAACGCATATTGCAACGTCTTTTCTGATTCTCTTTTTTGCTTTGCTATTTCAAGGTTGCCCCAATCTTGCCTCAGCACTTTGTCAAGACGATTAAAAATTCCTTGTCGTTTGCCAAGGCCAGAAAGACTCAGTTCAATATCAATTAATTTTTTGATTAACTCAGAATCAACCTCATGAGTTTTTGACAAATGCTCAATCATTTCTGATTCAATATTACTAAATGCATTTCCATCGTCTTCTAAAAATTCAATGTTTCCATTTGGGTAAACGCGCTTATAGATTTTTGGGAGATCGTCCGACCAATCTGGCGTAAGAGGGTCATTTCTCCACTGATGTCTAATTTCATGAAGTTCAGCTTCAGTTATTAAACTTACATCTCTTCCTTGCTGGTTTATTTCTTTCTCCATATTAAGGAGATGTTCAAGCCACTCTTTCCTTAGGTGTAAAAAATAAGGACCATGAATAAACTCAACGTTTTCTTCTTCTTGCATTCCGTGCTTAACACTTACTTTTCCATCTCTGCGGCGGTTCTGGCGGTAAAGGCCTTTTACGCTAGGCTCTGTAGTTGAGTGTAAAAAGTTACGGAAATCAGCTAAAGGTTTAAGCCACTCTTCACCATTAGCAATAAGGCCATCAATAGCTTTATCTTTTGTTACTACTGTACAACTCCAACAACCAAATCGAGATTTTCCACAGCCTGGAGATGTCGCTGTCTCAACAAGTGGACACTCACCACTTGTTGAATTTGTGCTGTCATATAACTCAACAAGGGCAATATTAGAGGTTCCCCAAGGAGTTTCCCAAGGGCCTATCTCCTCGTATTGACCAGGAGCTATTTTTTGTCCCAATAATTGCCATACTTCTTGAACTTGCCAGTCTTTGATTGGGGCATACCTGCGATAATGAGGGTCAGACTCATCAAAAAAATTCTTACCTGAATGGTATTTATCAAGAATATCTTCTCGATTCTTACTTTCTTGAGAGCGAGAACCAATAACAACGATAGGCGCTTGGTCTGCTGTAAATTCAGATTTAGCAAAATCTTTAAATGGATTAAGCTTTATTTTTTCTGTGCACCAACGGTTAAGTTTTAAGTTTGGGGCCGGATAACCACGACCTAAAAGCCTAGACCAAAATGTATCACTAGCTTTTGGAGTAATAATCTTTGTTTCAATAGGTAAACCAGAAATTGATGCACTGCGCTGTAAGGTATTAAGTGCATGAAGAGCTTTTTGTAAATAGATAGGTACTTCAGCTAATGTATCGCAAAATACTACATATACTTTATTAATCCTTTGCTCGGGGCTTAAACCAAGCAACGCAAGATAAATAAGCGTTAAAATTGCTGTTGAGTCTTTACCGCCACTAAAAGCAACAACCCAAGGCTGATTTTCACGTAGATATAAATATTGGATTTCTGCTAATTGCTCTTTTAAAGGGCGCTCAGCAAAAACCTGATCATCGATAAAGTCCATATAGTCATGGATATCGTCATAGTTTTGAAATTCAAACATGATTACTACTAAATTCTTTTTCTAGTTTCTTATCATCACCTTCAAGTTGTAAATCAAGAGCTTGCCTTAAAATATTGGCAGTGAGTTTAATGTTACTAGAAGCTTTAGACAATTTTCCGTGGTGTAAGGCTCTATTGTCCCATATTGGGTTGCTCTTTCGCCAATCTATTTTATTTAAATTTTGAAGTTTAGATTGCCAATCTGCAGGGTGTTGCCTTAATAGCGAACGACCTAAGTGCCCTAAAGCATGTAATCCAATACCATGAGCATGAATAAACTCTTGCCTAAAGTTTGCTGGTGAAAGTTCTTTACTATGAACTTGTTGCCACTCAGAAATAGCACTGTAGCAGCCTTGCCAAAAGCTAACGGCTAACTGTAGGTCACTATCATCAAACTTAGAGCGAGCAGTCTTACTCAAAAGTATTTGTGTGGCCTGTTTTATACTACTTAAAGTAAAAAGTTTCGCGCTTTTTGGAGAAACTGTAGAAAACTCCATTTCGGTGTAACCGATAAAAGGCTTTACTTCCATTGATAAATATCGAGCGATACAAGCAGATGAATCTCTAAAATCATATAACGCACTTATAGATGGGCTAGGCTTTACAGCATACTTATTTAGGTCAGCAAACATTTGCTGGCTTCGCTTGAGCCCTTCATCTACAAAAAACAATACTGATATATTGTCTTGTCCAAGTTCAGGCATTTCTTTCAAAGCCTCTTCAATTGCTGCTCTTCGATGTTGCCCATCATTTATAAGAATCTCCGCATCCATTGGAACTTGTAAAATACCCAGGTCATGTGCGCCCTCATGAGGAATAAAACGTACTTCTGTACCAACTGACGCCGTTAAAGATGAAAAAACATATTCTTTTGGGTTATCAACTAAATAACGGACCATTTCTGGGAGGCGTGTTCTATTTAAACTTCTTTGAGCCCGTAACTCGGCTGGTACTTCTTCTTCATCAAAAAGGAATATTTTAGGAATTATCCTTAATGGACATGTCGCAATATAAAATGGTCGGCCAGCTTGTTGGCCCCTTACAGTCGGAAAGGAGTAGCAATACTTGTTATCAAACATAGGTAATTTAGGTTTTGTTATTTTTCATAAATCATAACAGTTGTTTGTTAATTTTATAAGGTGGTTTGTTATAAATAACAAAGTATTGCCATGTTCAGTTTGTGTTAATTTTTTATTTATCTTCACTATGATTTTTAGCCTGTGAATTGATTATATATATGATATTAATAGAATTAGTCTATGAATGATGGATACGATAATGGAACGATCAAATAAAACAATTTCACCAATTATTTTAAATTTAAACTCCTCTACTGACGTTACAGAGTTTAGCTACGAAGAAATTTTTCAGGTTGAAGCTAGGGACTCGATTTTTCAAAAAATTAAAGAGCAATTAGAAGGTAAAGAAGTTGATAACCTTGAACATTCAATTAAGGATTTAGAGCGAAATAGTTCTTTGTTTTATGATCGATTCCATAATGCAATAACCATTTGTGGTCCACGGGGGAGTGGTAAATCTACTTTTATTCGTCATGTTTTAACATGTTTAGACCAGCCAGCTAAGTTTGGAAAGCCGACTATCCCTTTAGACCTTACTGTTATAAAGGTAATTGATCCAACTCTGATCTCTTCAAAAGAGCATGTTTTGATAATTCTAATATCACTCATTCGTGACGCAGTGAGTAAAGAAAGGAAAAATGTAGATTCTGAAGAGTACAAGTTATATGAAAAAGCTCTTAAGGAATTAGCTGGGGGCTTATGTCAAATTGATGGTATTGGAGCATCAAAGTACGGTGATGAATGGGAAGATAAATCATATATTTTGGAAACAGGCTTAAATAAAGCTTCTGAAGGGAGAAATCTAGAGAGCAAGTTTAATCTTTTTCTTTTACGGGCATTGAAGGTGATTAATAAACGTGCGTTTGTGGTTACTTTTGATGATATAGATACGCAATTTGAAAGAGGTTGGCCTGTTCTTGAAACCGTTCGTAAATATCTTACAAGTCCACGACTTGTGGTATTAATATCTGGTGACATAGAGCTGTACTCTACGTTGGTTAGGGCTGCACAATTAGAATCTCTTGGTAGAAATGTGCTGGATTATGAAAGACCTTCTCTGCAGTTCCATAACCATGAACACCTGCCTGTTTTCAAAAACGACAAAGTAATGTTAAAAGCAAATGAGCTTGAAGAACAATACATGATGAAGGTTTTGAAACCTGAAAACCGCGTTCATATGTTAACTCTACATCAAAAAGCCACTCGTATTGAAGGAGATAACTATAAAACTAACGTTATGGTGGTTAGCGGAAATGGTACTGAAAAATATAAAGAAATTACTCTAGAAAAGTTTTTAGATAATTTACTAATCAATGTTTATGGTGTAACCAAAGAAAGTGAAAGAGTAGCTTACTATAAATTTATATTAAATCTGCCTGCTAGGACATTACTGCAAATAATCAAAGCAATTAAAATGTCATTTCAAGTTGAAACATTAGATGATTTGAATAGTAGATCAATAAGCAAGAGTAATGTTGAGCAATTCAGTATAAGCATTTTGGGGGTTTTAGGAACTGCTTTTAATGTCTTCGAATTTAGGGCTTCAGAATTAAGTACAGCTCAATATTCATGGAAAAAGCTTTTAGAGCTTTTCTGGAAGTGGGGGAGTGAAGAGGACATTTGGGAACGTTTTAACTATTTACACCCATATACTGATAATGAGGATGTTAATGCTCGAATATTTACTTTTCTAACATTAATTAGCAAGCATATAAGATCGGATATAGGTAGAGCATTATCATGGATGGTATTAGCTTCTTATCCTAAAAACTTAGCGATTGCTTACAGAGATTCGGGAAATCTTGATTCAACACTAGAAAAAATTCTTACTTATATTTCTATCGGCGAACAATATAAAAATCTTGTTGAAACTACTCAAAAAGCAATTTTGGCACAATTAAGACAGAATAAAAAACATGCCCATGCACTTGGTTGCTTTCGTGTTCCTGGTAAAAAAGGTATCTCATTACAATTAGATGGGGTTCTAAATAAATTAATAACTGCTAAGAATTTAACTAAGATAAGGAAAGAAATTTCAGGGATTGATAGCAAGAAAAATAAGACAAAACAGGATAGGGATAATAAAACTAAGTTATTAATTAAGTTAAAGCAAGATTTTCACTACTCAATAAAAAGCTTAGATTTAACAAAGGATTATGGTGCTTTAGATAAGTGGTTCAGAGAGGTTCATAAAGTCTATACATCTGAGAGTTCAACATTAGCTTTGAATAACCCTAACAAAAGTCCTGTTCAAGGGATTATTTATAATTCAACAGAATCTATCCAAGACAATTTTGAGTTAGGGTATTTAGTTAATTTTTTAAAGGTAACTGCTTCAGGGTACATTAATAGTGTTGAAACATCTTTTTTATCTTCAATATCACTTTTTTCAGTGGTAATTGAGCTTCTAAATTCTGATGTTAAAGATGAAGAAGGTTTGAAGGAGTTACTAAATTCTCTTCAACAGTCAAGTTCATTATCAATGCCTAATTGGTCTGAAATTCTTGAAGAGGAAGATTTTGAGGATGAAAATGAAGAAGAACAAGAAAACATAAACAATATTAACTCTTCATCAAATACATTTTACGACTCTCTTTTTAAATGGATTGCAGAAGTAAAAACACGGTGGGATGATATTGATATATCTCATAGCTCATTGGTGCGTTTATACGATAATTATCTCAGCTTTATTGGCTCATTAAGTCAAGAGCGAGCCTCTGGGTATTTAATTCATTCTCAAATTGTTGCTTTTTTACATGCAGCCCTTTTAGAAGATGCAAATAGGGAAAGCTTAGGTTCTCTTAGCTATCGTTCATTAACTACCAGCGAAAGGGGGTTTGAGGAAAACTATAGTAAATTCCTCAATCATAGGGGACAAAATTCATTCCCTATAAGTAAGACTCTTATTCAAAATGAAAGAAGTAGTTTATTTGGTATTTTCATATCTTGCCCTTTAATCGGTCTTTTTTTAAGACGAGTGCCAAAAAGTTATGCAAGTGGGCCTAAGGATTGGGATTGGCTTCAGTTACATGCAAACTACTTTCTTACATATTGTACAGATAAAGGTTATGAAATTAAAAGTTCGTATGAAGATTGTAAGAATGAAGCTGATAGTTTGATAAAAAAACTGAGCACTTCTTCGAAAGTCAATAAAGTAGCAACTAGAGCTCAATTAAACAGACTTGTAAGAGCTGAGTTTCTTAGCGATATAGAAAAGTATTTAGAAGAATTAAAAATCAGAGGAAATGTTTATGGTGTTGATATTGAGTTTGATAACTTATGTGAGGTATTAAACTCTATACCTGTTACAACTTCTGTTGAATGGCAAAAGCTTAATATTGGGATTGACCTTGTAGACGCATCAGATGATTTGATTTCAAAAGCTAAAAGTGATGAAGCTGATGCAGGTGATGAAGCTGATGCAGGTGATGAAGCTGATGCAGGTGATGAAGCTGATGCAGGTGATGAAGCTGATGCAGGTGATGAAGCTGATGCAGGTGATGAAGCTGATGCAGGTGATGAAGCTGATGCAGGTGATGAAGCTGATGCAGGTGATGAAGCTGATGCAGGTGATGAAGCTGATGCAGGTGATGAAGCTGATGCAGGTGATGAAGCTGATGTAGGTGATGCAGGTGATGAAACTGATGCAGGTAATGAAACTGATGCAGGTAATGAAACTGATGCCGATGAAGAATCGAGGAAAGTAATCAAGAGAAATAAAGCAGCTAAAACTACCTCTAATAAAGGGCAAACAACAATTCATTTTGGTGATGAAGATACCAATGAATAAAAATAAGCCGAGAGAATTTAAATGCCTGCAATTTTATTAAGAGAGGGCTTCCGAAATACGGAAGCTCTATTTACTTACATTGATGACCATGAACTTAGTTGTAATGATCTAAAACAGTTTTTATATCAAGGGATACGTAGACGTAAGCCTGAGATCCCTGATCATGTAATAAAAAATAAACTGAGTAAGTTTATTGAACCAAATTCAGGCTCAATATTAATATTTTTAAATCAGATGCTTAATACCATTAGTGATAGGTATATTGAACCTACATCTAATGGGCAGTTTTTAGTAGAATCAAAGTTATTTTCTGAATGGCAAGATTTAATTACAGAAATTCCGCCATTGTTTGGTATATGCAGCGCTTTAAGAGATTCCTATGATATCCCTGATCATAATGATAGAACACAAACTAAATTATATTTCGAGCGTTTTATTCGTCCTCAGGTAAGATACAGTGCATTACCTAGCATAAAAGATCCTAGACTTGATGAACTTATTGAACGTTTGAAGCTAGACGATTTACATATTCACTTAAATGGTTCTAGTGAAATAGAAATTATTTGGCGTACAGCATTATGTAAACCTAAAGCTTTTGCAAAGGAATTAAAGAGTGCTAGTAATAATCGGTTAGTAAAAGAGCTTTATTCAGCTGAAGAGGTTGGCTTAACTCAAGAAAAGCAACTGATGAGATTAAATATAGCAAAATCCTTAAGGATTCTTTTGCTTAATGAAGTTTTTGATACTGAAAGCTTCAGTGCAGAACATACTCATAGTTCAAATCAAAAATCTGCTTTCAAAATACAGCTAGTTCATATAGAACAGGCCAATAGTCAAGTAGGCTTTATTGACTCATTAAAAGTAAATGATAAATATAATTTTAACTACGAAATTGAAGCTGTCCTTTCCGATCAACTTAGTCACATTGATGAGAACATTAAGACTCCTCTTGCTCTAGAAGCTTTTTATTTAGTAGCTATGTTCGGCTATCTCAAAAAGACAAATAATGAAGCATTTGCTCATGCCCTTTACTACTATTTGCTTATTAAATGCCAGTTTAATAGGCTGATAGTACAACAAACTCATCAGTTTGGCTTTGACCAATTTCAAAAGTTTACTGTGAACGAAATACGCAGCACTACGGAAAAGGAATATCAAACCAGGTACCATCAATTAAATTATTCTGATTTGGGTGATCTCGATTATTTAGAGGGGCGATTTGCTCCAAGTAGAGATATGCCAAGTAATGTAGAACGATTGAAGGTAATTTTAGCAGATTACAAGCGTTATCAAATTAAAGAAGAACGATCTAATAACGCAATTGCTGATAGGTTAAATAAAGTAAACCCATACAGTTTAAAAGACCTATTAAGTCATAAAGCGAGAGGAACTAGTTTGAAGCTAAGCTTAATAGCTCATTTTATTAAGCGACGAGATAAGCATTTAACTAAGCTAGTGAAAGGTGAAATTCAGCTTTCTTGGCAATGTAGGCACTATGAGTTACGCAATCAATTAGAAAAAACACGGAGGAGCTTGGAGTCTTTACAAGAGCGATACATCGATTTAAGTGATTACTTATACGGATTTGATGCAGCAGCTAATGAATTAGATGCAGGCCCTGAAGTCTTTGCACCTGTTTTTAAACGACTTAGAAAAGCTGGATATCATAATTTTACTTATCATGCTGGTGAAGATTATGTGCATTTATTGTCGGGTATTAGAAATGTATCTGAAGCTATCGACTTTTTAGAATTAAAAACAGGTAATCGCATCGGACATGGAACTGCAATAGGAATAAATCCAGGCTTATGGCGTGAGCGAATTGGCAACAATGTAGTAATGAAGCGAGGCGAACGCTTAGACGACCTTGTTTTTGCATATAAACATTTTTGTGATAATGAAGTCAATGGTACCGTTTTACATTTAATAGAGAGAGAGATAAGAACACTTTCTGCATTTATTTACGAAGAACAATACTCGCCAATTGAGTTATACGATGCATGGAGGCTAAGAGCTATTGATCCAATATTAGCATTTGAGCTAAAGCGTAAACATGATAGCTATTTACGGTCAGATATAAAAAATGAAATAGATAGTATTTTGAAGTTGAAGAAGGCTAATAAAAAAGCATTTGAGATCTTTGGTAAATATCATGGTGTCAATAACGCAGAATGTGCAATTCGCTATCAAGAGCTTATAGAAGTAGATATGACATGCCCATGTGAGCGTGCGTTTAATTATGAAAATTTTCGCATCTTACAAAAATATGTAATTGGTAAAATAAATCGACGTCATATGGCTATTGAGAGTTTACCAACGAGTAATGTGAGAATTAGTTTTTACGAACATTATCGAGAACATCATATTTTTGATTGGTTAGGAGTAACCGATGAAAAAGGTATGGAAGTGCCGGTTGTTTTAGGCTCTGATGATCCAGGTATTTTTGCTACAAACTTAAGGAACGAGTATGCCCATATTTTACTTACCCTTGAAAATGATATTGGTCTTTCATCGATGGATGCTATTGCTAAGTTAGAACAAATAGTTCGCAATGGTAAGATTTGGCGTTTTAAAAAGTTAAGTTACTAAAATGAAAAAAGAAAAATACAAAAGGTTAAGCCCGCCGCAATGGAACGACTTTACTAAATATCAGACATTTGAACGTCAATGTAGTAATTATTCTGATTACTTGAGTAGCTATGTAAACTGGTTTGCTAAAAAGAGTAATGTTTGTCGTTTTGCGATGAAACAAGGGCTATTTTTAGCCATGTTTGCAGGTTCACTTTTTTGCATAAATAAGTTTGAGGGTAGTTACGACAGTATAGAGTTATGGCTTTTAAATTCATTAGCCTGTTTAATTTTACTAATAAGTTTACTACCAGATTTTGTTACAGATAAAGATGTAATAAAGTCTAAATCGAATTTACTATTAATATCGATTTATTTTGCACCTTCAATGCTCAAGTTATTAGAAATGAACTGGGAAGCTTCTGTGATTCCTTTATTAGGCATAGGTATAGGAATGTCTATTATCTTTTACTTAATTAATCGACTTGAAGGCTACACGCGTGCGTGGTCTCGTTATAGAACAGCTCATTACAAAGTGTCATTAATATCTTGTCAAAAGCAAACAGGTTTATTGACAGAAAAGCAAGCCTTACATCGATTGCATCATGTTATTAATAGTGAAGTCGAGACCCGCCATAAAGAAATTATCAGCGACCTACATTTTTTTGGTGATAAAGTTAATGGCTTACTTGGCAAGCGAGCCGGACTTTAGGGCTAGTAAAGTGCACCTAGCCCTGCTTGGACAAGTTATAAAACTTACTCCCTTTAAGCTCAACTGACCAATACTCAAACACCTTTTTCAGTATTGGCCAGTTTGGCCACTCTGATTTTTTGACTCCTTTGAGCATGGCTGCTAGTTTCTTATCGAAGTTTTGCTGGCTTTTGTATTCACTATTGCCTTTTTGTAAGTAATCAATCTTGTTGTACAAGGGTTGATTTGGGAAATCATCACCATAGAAAAAGTAGTCTATATCTTGTTCGAGTAATTTCACTTTTACTCGCATCGTGAGGAGTGGCAGCTTTTTACTAAAGTCATCGTATTTTAAAAAGGTCACTTTGCCCGAACGCATATGTATTTTTACTAAATCTATTTCGTCTATGTCGCCATAAAGTTGCGCTGCAGAGCCAATGTAAACACGTAAAATAGCAGGGAGTTGGTTTAAAAAGCGGGTAGGCAAAATATAAGAGTGATTGTCGTGCAGTTCGCCAAGCTTGATATTTTCATATGCTTGATAACATGCATTACCAATATTGGCAGGCTCAGAAATTGAAAATAACAGTGACTTAGCTTCTTCGAGTGCATGATTATAGCTTTCGAAGTGTATTTTTATATCGCGGGTAAGCTTTGCTGGCATATGACTTTTAGCTTTGCGTTTTCCAAACAGACTAAGGGCAAAATACACAAGTAAATCGTCATGCCTTTTGATTTTTGCTTGGTTAAATTCGGCTTGGTTGTAGTAGCCTTGTAAAAACTTAAACGCCTTATTATGGCTGCTAAATATTTGCCTAATTGCGGGGCTTTGCTCAAATTCATCATTTGCAGGCATTCTGCCTAAGTGTAAACAGTATTGCCAAAAGTCAGCTAATAAGTCTTGATGCTTTTCAAATAACGATTTTTGCTCAGCTTTATTTACAACCTTAGGTGTTGGGCGTTGTGTAATGTGCTGCCAGTTATAATTTTTAAATTGCAGCTCAAGATGGTGTGCTTCTTCAAGTTGTG
Source organism: Pseudoalteromonas sp. MB47 (assembly GCF_011319765.1). NCBI lineage: Bacteria > Pseudomonadati > Pseudomonadota > Gammaproteobacteria > Alteromonadales > Pseudoalteromonadaceae > Pseudoalteromonas > Pseudoalteromonas sp. MB47. The sequence goes on from NZ_VFBD01000004.1 coordinate 131,183, forward strand.
CAGATTTAAATACAGCAATGATACCTTGCCCAAATGGAGTTGTTTTTACTTTTAGAACTTGCTCTATGTAGCAGCGTATTTGCGCTTGGCTAAAGTATTTTTGAAACGTATTACGGCTAGTTATCACACCATCTTTATATGGCTTAAAATGCTCTTGCTTAGCTTCGTTAGCCAGCATGACAGAAATAAGTAGCAACTTATTTGTATATTGGTATGCGGCTTCTAGAGTATCTTGGCGCTCTGTTTGATCTTCAATAACATTAAGTACAAAGCCAAGATTAACAATATCGCACGGTGTTTTAGCTGCATTAGGGCGATGAACAGGATCCCAGGCATTAATGTTTAGTCCATGAGCTTCAAGTTCGGTCGCATCGTCACCCAACCCACACCCGTAATCGAGTATTGAATAGTCACCATTTAAGTAGCCATACTTTGCAAGTTTTTGGAATGGTGCTGATAATCTGTCTCTGTTTATAGCTGTTAGGTGTCGCTGTATTTGTTGTGGTTGTTCGTGGCCTTTTGATTTAACTATTTTAGCTACTTGATGAAGTCTGCCATTTTCATCTAACTTGTAGCCTTTGCGTTTTATTAAGTTTTGCCATTGCTTTTTGAAGCCAATACTTTGGGTGTTTTGATAAAGGCCTATTTGCTCACCTTCTTTCGTTAATTCTTCAAAGAGCTTGTAATTAGGGTAGTTTGGTAAAACGAATGTTTCTTTACGATGTAATATTGGTGGGTTGGCAGAGCCACTGTAATCTGTCGTTTTTACCGTGTTTTCGTAAATGTCTATTGTGTGGCTTTTTAGAAGCTCTGGGTATGAGCTTTGATCAAAGCCAGGGTATTCGAGCAGGGTAAATTTAAAATCACGTTTATAGAGCTTTATTAGATTCCAATCTGCATCTATTTCTAACGCTTTTATTGTTGTGTTTATTAATGCTGATAGCGCTTCAGGCAAGCATTCTGTAATAGAAGATTTATGTAGATAAATAGCGGTAGGTAAAGACTTCCCATGCTTTAGGCTTTTAATTAATTGCTTGTACTCTGGAAAGTCCATAGGGTTATTTATTCAAAATAATAAAAATAAGCGCGACCGCGCTTTTCAAACTTAAGCAAACCTCGCTCACGGCGGTGCATTAATTCACAAGCACTTATTTTAAGGTACTTCATCGCATCTTTACTGCTAAGCCAAACACCTTTTGGATTTTGCTCTGTCATTTTAATTTCTCAGCTAAGTTAAAATTAATATACATAACTCTTTGTACATCGACAAATATAGCTACGGAGGGTATTGCCGATTTACCCCCGTGTTCACACCCGAAATTGAATTAATTATGAGTAATTTACAGCATGGATGCTGTAAAAAGCGTAGCTTGGCCACGGATGGCCTATCTACGCTGTTTACGTTCATTTAATTTATTCAAATTGAGGGAATAGTGTGAAACTCGGGGCGCCGAGAGATTCCAAAGAGAAGTCGGCGTTTAGTTCTCTTTGGTTGCCGTCGCCAACGCGACATAACTTAAATAAATAGTTAAAAGGTCACTTTTTCCTCGCCCTGAATTTGGTACAATGTGGCCTACCAAATTACACAGATGTAATGTTATGAATAAATGGATTTTAATACTCGCTACTTTGCTAACGAGTTTCAACACGGTTGCTGATGAGCAATATTCAAAAAGTCGCTGCGATAGTATTGAGGCTGAGCGCGAGAGCATTCGTAAAAGAATGAATCGTAGCTACACGGCTAAGCAAGGTGAGCGGTGGAATCAACGTTTAGATGAGCTTTTTACGCTGCTGGCGAGACACTGTAAACACCCAAAAAGAAGTTCTGGTAATGGCGGTAATTATACGTATCGCTCTAACCCTACCGCACTTTTAAACACCAAAGTACATAACTCTACGGTGTATTCAAATTCATATAATGACGATAAAAAGCGCCAAGCTTGGGGGCAATTTTATCAATTACCAAAACGTTGTAGAGCGAAGAAAATTCAGCAAGCTGATTTTGTATGGTGTAGCGAAAATAAAGCTGAGCAAAAGGCGCTATTTGAATCGGCTTGGAGTGGTAAAGCTAAAGCAGACTATAAAGATATTGTTATTACTGTAAAGCCAACCATTACAGAAATTAATGCAAATAAAACCACAAGCCAAGTTGCGATAAACAGCCCGATAATCGAAGCACCTGTTAAACAAGTTTCAACTCCTTTAAATGGGAGTGTTGGTCCGCAAGTGACAAAGTTGAATGACCTTAAAATTTGGCAATTAGCCTTGGCAGGCATTGCGGCCATGTTGTTTGTGTTTGGTCTTTATCGTTGGTTTAAAGATTGAGTTATTTGACGGGCTAAAGCCCGACCTACGGTGTAGGTCGTCATTTATGGCGACAGTGGGGGAGGGATTTAAAACGCGATATGAAATCGCTGCTACAAGTGTATTTATAAACCTTATTATTGAGTTATTTGACGGGCTAAAGCCCGACCTACGATGCCTCGCAACTACAGTTTCAACACCTCTCCTTGTAAACTCGGTGAGTTTGCAATACTGGTTTGGAGTTGTTCTATCAACAACTGGGCATTTGTAGATGGCGTGCGTGAATGTGGCCAGACGGCGTAAATTGGCCTTGCGGGAATATCGTGGGGGGAGTCGATATAACTAAAGTTGCTGGTGTCGTCTATACAGCAAATTTCGCTCATCGGCAGTAAGCCAATGCCATAGCCTGCTTCAACCATTTTTCTGGCAATTGTAATATCAAAGCAAAAGCTTATATGTTCATACTCGGTTTTTAGTTTGTTAAGTGAGCCGCTGGGGAGTTGTGACTCTGAATAGGGCAGTATCAGCCTTGAAATTGGGGCATCTTTCTTTTTAATCAGCTTTATTGCGATCATGCCTAGGCGCTTTTGAAAATAGCTTGAGTCTTGTTGTTCGCCGATGCGAATAGCTAAGTCAAAACGTTTTTGGCTTAGTTGGCTATTGGCATTACTTGGGTAAATGTGGAGGTTTAGCGCAGGGTTTGCCATAGCAAACTGATTAACGGACCCCATCAGTGGGCCCGCAATGATGTTTTGTGGGCACAACAGGTAAAACTCTTTTGCGGCGGGTGAGTCATTTAACTGCTCAAGCTGGCTGTTAAGAGCAAGCACTTGCTCGCCTAACTCGTTATACAGTGATTCACCTTTGGCGGTTAACACAATGCCTCGGGCTGTGCGTTGCAGTAATGGCTCAGCGAGTTTTTCTTCTAACGCCTGAATGCGCCTTGATAGGGTTGATAGATTCAGTCCTAAATCTTTTGCTGTTTGGCTCATGCTTTTACGGCGCGCTATTTCAATAAATAAATGCAGATCATCCAGCATACGACTCCCTCAATCTTAGTTTGCATTTTCGTGACTGTTGCCACTTAGCCTGTGCAAATATAGTAACGCCAAGGAGGACATATGAAAATTCATTTTACTTTTACTGCGGCATTTTCGTTTTTAATGTCGTTTTTACTTTCGGCATGGGTCACTTATGTCAACTTAGGGCTAAGCGATACATTTTTTCTAAGTTGGATGAAGGCATTTGCCAATGCATGGCCTGCTGCGTTTGTGGTGGCTTTTACGGTTGCCCCGCCAATTAGGGCATTGGTTTTAAAGTTATTTAGTAAGGAGTCAGTATGATTAATATCGTGGCAAAAATTACCCCAAAGGCGGCATTATTTGACGAATGTAAAGGGCGTTTACAGAGCATTTTAGCAGCCACTCGTGCAGAGCCTGGATGTAATCGTTTTGAGTTGTTTGCGAGCAAAGAGCAGCGTTGTTTGTTTTTAGTTGAGCAGTTTGAATCGCAAGCCGCCCTTGATGAGCATTATGCTCAGCCTTATACCCAAGCGGTGTTCGCATTTTATGAAAATGCGTTGGCGGAGCCAGTTGAGGTAGAGAAAGTGGAAGAGCTTTAGATTTAATATGCACAAAGAGGATTAAGAGGCGCTGCGCTTTAGAGAAGAACATTAATTGGCTGTATCACATTGTCTTCTCGTTCCGTTCTCTTTGTGAATAAAAATATTTGAACTTTAAGGAGCACCGAGGCGCTGCGCTTTAGAGGAAAGGTAATTTCACAAAGAGATTATGAGGCGCTGCGCTTTAGAGGAAAATAACTAATTGGTTGTATCTCATTGTTTTCTCATTCAGTTCTCTTAGTGAATAAAGGTATTGAACCACTGAGCACACCGAGGCGCTTTGCACTACATAGAGAAACTTAATGCACAAAGAGGATTAAGAGGCGCTGCGCTTTAGAGAAGAACATTAATTGGCTGTATCTCATTGTCTTCTCATTCACTTCTCTTTGTGAATAAAAATATTTGAACTTTAGGGAGCACCGAAGCGCTTCGCGCTGCATAGAGAAACCCATTTAAACCTTTCAAATTTCATACTCTCAAAGTACAAAACAAGTTTCACGCCGACAGGTAAAAAACTAGGCTACTGGGGAAGTACTGTTATTCGTAGCCTAGTTTACAAGGTTGAAATGGTTACAACATATCCAGAATTTGTTTGGCTTTTTCGCGGGTTAAACACGCGGCCAATGGGCGTTTTGCAAACAGTTTGGCTGAGACTGTTTGTTCTTTGCCTATGTATTGGTTATGCAGCTGTTTAAAGTGTGGTTACTTGAGCAATGTGCATTGGATGATAAACAGTTTTACTTTGGCAAGAATTAATATTCAGATTTGTTATTGCTCTTTCACTTTGTGAGAACATAAATCGAACTAGCAATTTATCAGTCTTTCAGGTGAATTTAGCGCAGATTTGTTGCAGTTTTATTTGAAGCTGTTAGTCTGTACCTCTAAATTTTACAGTGACGTAAATTCATGTTTAAACGGACTTTAATGCTTACAGTGCTATTGCTAGTAGCTGTATCTACACGGGCGAAAGAGCCAATCCTTTCTAATGAGTGCAAAAGTATTCAAACTGAGCGTGCTGAATTGCAATCTGCGTTAAGAAAGTCTCATGTACTTGATAAAATAGAAATTTATAAACAGCAAATTCAGAACTTATCTGCTCGATTTGCTGAAACGTGCTTTACCAATGAACAAATAGCTGAACGTAAAGCTGCGCTTTTTAATCCTGATATTAGTTTACTTGAAAACCAACTAGCTAAACCGTTGTCTCAAAAAGCTTATTTAGAAAAACAAGCTGCGTGGCAACGTTTTTACGTGATGCCAACACGCTGCTTTAATCAGCCTCTTGAGCTTAAATATCTAGATTGGTGTATTGACAATAAACAGTTTCAATTTCAGAAATTTGATACGCTCTGGCAGCAAAAGAATACACAAATCGCGCGTTCTGAAGCTAAGCTGACAGATTCGTTTCATGAGTTTGTGCTGCCAAGTAAAACAGAACGAGCAAAACTGAGTGCGCAACAGCAATTAAAGCGCTACAGCAACACAACAGATTCCTTCTTACCGACCAATATAATTGTATTATGTGTTTTAGCGGTATCAGTGTTTTTTGGGCTGATTTTTATATTTCATTGGTTGATGCGCCCACGTCCTGTGGTGAAGTGAGTATATAGTAGGCGTGAAATTTATTTCGCGCGCTATGCAAGCATAGGCATTGGGCTTTAGGCGCTAGGACGCGATATGAAATCGCTGCTACAAATTCGTCTCTCGAAACTCACTTCTCGTTACTTACTCAAACCATTCCCGGCTAAAGCCAGTCCTACGGGGGAAACAATAGGTACTGGGCTTTAGGTGCTAGGTCGCGATGTAAAATCTGTACAGGCTCGTTTCTCGTTACTTAATCACTCATCTGTTTTAAGCTGTTTAGCGCGTTCTTCTGCATCAATAAGAGCTTGTGATTTTGGCTGTTTGGTTTTACTTTTTATCACAGGCTTTTCGTCAGAATTTGGATCCCACGTAGGATCAAGTGATAAGTTTGCAAATGGATTATACGGCTTATCATCTTGTTGCTCGGTCTCTAAATTTGTTTCTTTATCAGCTTCATCAGAGTCACTAGCCATCTCTTCTAGCTTATCGTCGTTACTCAGTTCGAGAGATAAATCAACCGTATCTTCAGCAGGTTTTGTTGGTTCTTCAGGGCTAAATGACGCAGGTTCGTCCTGTAGCTCTTGTTCAAGCGCTTGTAAGGCTTTTGCTAAATCATCATCGCTGATGTCGTCGTGATCGTCTGTTGTGCTTGGAGCCGTGACTGTTTGTTTATCTTCAGCAAAATGATCAGCAAACGATAAATCATCACCCATCAATGACGATAAGTCATATTCAGGCACGTCATCTTTAGACGGCTCGTCGTCAGCAATAGGCTCTTTTGTTGAGTATTCATCAAAACCAAACGATGACGAACTCGTAAAGCTTGGCTCGTCAAACTCTGGTTTTTCAAGCTCATCGATTTCCGGTTTTTCGAGTTCTTCTATCTCGGCTAACACTGGTTCATCGTCAGCAATAGGTTCTTTAGCTTTATACTCATCAAAACCAAACGATGACGAACTTGTAAAGCTTGGCTCGCCAATCTCTGGTTTCTCAAGCTCATCGATTTCCGGCTTTTCGAGTTCTTCTATCTCGGCTAACACTGGTTCATCGTCAGCAATAGGTTCTTTTGTTGAATACTCATCAAAACCAAACGATGACGAACTCGTAAAGCTTGGCTCGTCAAACTCTGGTTTCTCAAGTTCATCAATTTCAGGTTTTTCTAGCGCTTCTATCTCAGTTAAAACAGGTTCATCGTCAGCAATAGGTTCTTTAGTTGTGTACTCATCAAAGCCGAATGATGACGAAGCGAAATCTCTCGGTTCTTCTAGTTCAGGTTCATCTTGTTTAGATTCCTCTGCTTTTGGATCTGTTTCTTCATTGATGCTGTAAGATGAAGCAAGGCTCGCTAATTTTAGCTCTTGCTCTAGGCCTCGTTGCTCATCTAAGAAGTCGTCATCAGAGTCGTTTACGTCTTTATCGTCGTAACCAAGTTCAAGGTCATTAAATTGCTTGGCGTCAGCAAAATCATCAGCTGTTTGTGTAGATGGGGTTTGTGGCTTTTCACTATCATGCTGTGTACTAAAATGCATTAGTTCAGAGAGATCGTCGTTATCATTTTTCTCGGTTAATTCGTTTGTGAAGTCAGGAAATGAATCAGTGTCTTGCTGTGACTGCTCTGAGTTTTCATTTAGTACGGCAGCCGTTGCTGCTTGAAGTTCTTCGGCTTCTTTTTCTGCAGAAGCTTGCGCTTGGGCCGCTGCTTTTAGGGCTTTAGCTTGCATTAAGCTTTGCTCAAGCTCTGAGTCTGCATCAGTATTTTTATTTTGACGAATACGAACAATCACTAAGCCTGCAACAAGTAGTACTAGCAAGACAATTAAACTTGGCATTAATAATGAGCTTGAAGAACTATTTTCACTTTCATAAGGAGCAGCAGGCTCCGGTGTAAATGCTGGCTCAACAGGTTCTGCCTCGACAGCTTTTCTTACATCTGTAGTTTCACTGTTTTGCGAACTATCAGGCGCTGCGTTATCAAGCTGTTGTTCCATCACAGGAGAGGTTACAGGCTCGGCCACAGTTTCTGTCGGGGTATCAGAGATTATAATGCGATCAACGTCAGCGGGCTCTTCTGTTTGCTGCACTGGTGGTGTTAGCTGTGTATTTTGGGTTTCTAGTGGTTCTGGCTCTATTTGTAATTGTTCTGCAGGCTGTTGCGGCTCAATAATCTCTGATGCTTGCTCAACTGTAGGCTGTGTTGGTTCTTCAGGCGTACCTTGTATTGCTCCTGAATGTCGAGTTGAGCGGGTGCTATTACCCTGAATTACTGGTTCAACGGGTTGTGTTGGCTGTTGCTGAACTTTAAGGTTTGAACCATTATTGAGTGGGGTAGGATTTTGGCAATTTTTTTCGTAATTTCTGGCAGCTGAACGATAATTTTTGTTGCTAGTGTTGTTACGATACTCATGCATTTGTTGCTTTAACAAAATACACATAGCTTCGTTGTACTGTGCTTTTGATGTAAAGCTCAGACTTGCAAGTAATAGTAATAAAGTTGTTTTTATAATTGGCATAGTTTCCTGACCAGTAAGGTTTATCTGGTTACCCAAACAATGAGTTAATTCTAAGCCCAGTAGGGCAATTTATCCACATTCATTAAATAATTTCAGCGAAATAGCAAAGTCAATCGATCACCATGAGCGCTCGGTATTCGTCATAAGCAAATTGGTCGGTCATTCCGCTGATGTAATCTTGAATTAAACGGCAGCGATAATAGAACTCGTAGGCGGTAAAATGATCAGGTTCGGCTTTTAGGGCATCAATGGCTTTTTGATAGCTATTTAAATGTTTATTAGATAGTTTTTTCACCAGACGAGTTTCAATTAAGTAGTGTTGATCGCCTTTTAAAACCCGTTTAAAAGCATCGGCGTCAAGGGCAAGTAAGGGCTTGTAGCAATCAAGTAAACCGCTAATGATTCGATAACCTTGCAGCTCTAAGCGCTCTACCTCTTTGTGGCAAAAAACGTGCTTTAATGCCACTTGTTTTAAGGTGAGCGTGACAGCGTGCAGATGGCTACGATCTTCTAATAACGCTTGATTAAAATCACCATGGTAAATGGCTTCTATGTTGCTGATAAACCGTTCTGCTGCGTAGCTTACTAATGGGTGTAGCAAGGTCACACGCAGGTAAATAAAAAATTCGCTGTTAAAATTGTATGGCTGCTCTTGCGCTTTACTTAACGCATAATCAATGGCTTTTTCGGCAAAGTCGCTGTGTTTGGTATCGTCTATGGTTAGGTTTGTGAGTGTGCGGGTGTATTGCTCTTTTAGCTTGTCGCAAAGCGACTCGACACTAATAATGCCTTTTTCGACCGCATCTTCTATGTCGGCTAAACAATACGAAATATCGTCAGCGGCTTCCATAATGTAGCTTGCAGGATGGCGGCAATATTGTTCAATCTCTAACTCATTTTGCAGTGCTTCAACAAAAGGCTTTTCGCTAAAATAGTAACCCACTTTTTTCATCAAGTAGTTTTTATCTTGTGGGCTGTCTTTTTTTGCCATGCTGGCCGGGCGGGTATATTTTAAAATTCCGGCACTTTGGCTGTAGGTTAAATTTAGTGAAAGTAATGAATGAATTATACGAATACCTTGGGCATTACCTTCAAAGCTTTTTATATCTTGGGCTAAGTGTTTAAAAATCACGCTGATGCCAATGCCTTTACAGCGCTCTGGGGTTAGTGAGTCTAAGTGTTTCTCGAACCACTGATTAATGGCTGCTTCGCCAAAGTGACCAAACGGTGGGTTGCCAATATCGTGCATTAGGCAGGCCATTTCAACGAGACTTTCTAGTGGCCGCTCAAGTCCAGCTAGGCCATATTCTTTTTGCTTTGCATCACTGAGCTTATTAAAAATGGTTTGCACAATAAAGCGGCCGACCTGTTGCACTTCAAGCGAGTGAGTCAGCCGTGAACGCACTGCGGCATTGCGCTCAAGTGGAAATACTTGGGTTTTTTGTTGTAAGCGGCGAATTGCTGCACTGTTAATAATACGACCCCGATCACTTTCAAGCGCAGTGTGTAAATTATTGGTAGAACGCATTTCGCGTGCTGGGGTAATTTTTTTACCAAAATCGATCATTTTTCGTTCCCACAAAGCGGTAAAAATCGGGCTTTTATATGTTGTTAGCAAAACTTTGCTAGTTATTAAATTTAATCTAACAGCTTGTATCTTAAATTAAAATATTCATTTTTATTAAAGTTATTACTTTAAATTAAGTCCTTTATTCATATATTATTCAGTTTCACGCACTTCTTCATTATCTTGAATTAGAAAGGAAAGCCTTTTGGCTGTATAGCAATGATGCAAACTCTGTCTAAAAAAACATGGCTGCTAGCCAGTATTCTTTTGTATTGTATTGGTTTAACTGCTTGTAAAAGTACCCCTGAAACAAGTACTGAAAACACCTTAACAGTAGTCGAAAAAAATGCCATTAAGGCCAAACAGGATGCACTTCGCGCCCGTGGTTTTTACGAAAGTCAGCTAGGTAATATCAATTACGCTACAACGAGGCAATGCAGTAACTTTAATTTACAAAGTCACCGTGGCTCAATTCGCTACGCCGAAAACTCGCTTAACGCAGTAATTGATGCTATCGACAACAACTTTGATGTTGTTGAAATTGACGTGCGTATTACCCGTGACGATGTGTGGGTTGTGCATCATGATGCTCGCACCGGCCGCGAAACAGGCACGGTTGATAATAAGCGTCGTAAAATTGAGTCGATGAACTACAAAAAAGAGTGGGGCTATTTACGTCATCGTAATCAAGATACTGGGCTACTTACCGATAAAATGCCGCCATCATTTAGAGAGCTAGCAGCTACGTTTGCGCGCTATCGTAAACCCCATCAAAAACTGAATATCGAAATAAAATCAAAGGCCTCAGTTAACGATTTAAAAATGCTTGATTACTTGGCATATGAGTTTGTTGGCGGCGGAAACTACTTTTTTAGTAGCTTAGAAATGCGCAACCTTACTCGTATGCGCGACATTAACCCAGACATTTATTTGGCATTTATTCAATCACCGGCAAAAGCCTCAATGAATAAGCTAGCAAGTGATCTAAAACGCGGTGCTGGGAGCGATCCTATTTATGAGCGTAACAAAGAAGAACTTGAAAGCTTGCAAGCACTTGGAAATCGTTACCATCGTGAAAAGCGTTACGACAGCCCTGTTAAGCTTGATAAATTGGTAAAGCAACTAAAACGTAACTTTGGCTATGTGCTTGATATTCGTCATTACAAGCAAAGTGCAGCTCGCTTGAAACCAGTTGCTAAAGCGCGCGGCATTATGATTGCTACATATTCAATTAATGGTCACGACTATCATGAGCGCAGCTTATTAGCGCAGTCACGTTCGCTGCGTCCAGACTCGGTGATCATGGACGACACCGTATATGGTTTTTGTTCTGTGTTCGAGTTGCCAAAAATGCAGCCGTTTTTTAGTGATGACCCAGAAGCTAAGTTAATTGCTAGTATGCCTGCAGACCTTGATTTAGAACGCTTAGATGAGCTGTATGCTTATAAAGCTAATCAGCTTTATCCTGCGGTGGGCGGCACGCTTAAATCAACGCAAGCACAAACTTATATTCCCAAAGTAACATCGACTCCTTCAGCGCCTAATTTAGAAATAGGGACTCGCCAAGCCGATGAAGACTTTAGCCTAGAAACAGATCCTGCTGTTGAACTAGAACTACGTAAAAAACAATAAGAACAATACTATGACTGATTTAATAAAGCCGTTTTGGTGGCGCTGCTTGCTACTTGTTTTAGCTACTTTATATTTATTACCCGAAGCAATTTTTAATGCCCAATTAGTGTCATTAGTGGGGTTAGGCACTCCTTCAGCAGAAGATCTTGAACACCTTGAAATTTATGGCCGAGCAGTGTCTGGAGTAGGTGTTGCGCTGCTGTTAGCTGACTTTTTACCTAAAGCCATGGTTGCTAAAGTTGGCCGCGGACTTATCTCGTTTATCGCTTTACTGTGTTTAGTTTGGCCTGTGGTGTTTTTTGGCCAGAAGTATGTAATTGAAAAGACCTTGATTGAGCCCTCTACAGCAGAGCAACGCCAGTTTGCTACGTACAGTGCAGCACTGCGTGATGCTCTAGCAATTAACTCGATTAAAGTGAATGATCTCGATTATAACCCTGAGCAATTACATAGTTCAGAGAACTTAACCTTTTTGGCGCTATTTGGTGGCTTACTGTATAGCGATGCCGCACTTTCAGATAATTTAGAGCAAGATAAACGTAAGATCATCGCTGCTTTTGTGCAGAAGAAAGCGTATCAAGATTTTGATAAACATTATAAAAACTACAGCCAGCTATATGATGAGCTGGTGGTTAAATACAAAGCCTATGCTGATGGCAGTAAAAAGTATAACAACACTTTGGCTGGTATAGGTGAACGAGAACAAGGTTATTGGCAGCAAGTTGAGCAAGAGATCAACAGTGGCTGGAGCAAGTATCAGCAAGCACAAAAAGCCCACATTGCCAAAGCATCGGCACGAGCGCAAAAGTATGGCCCTAAGATTTATGATTACCATCACAGTATCGCTAAATGCCGTGAGCGTTATGATAAGAGCAGCGAAAAAGATCGCCGTAATCGCTGCTATGAGCGCGAAGCAGCAGACTACCGAAGCACTATTTTAAAAGCCGGTATTGGCTATATAGAGCCTGATTACTGGCTGATCGAAGAAGAAATCTCGGCTGCAGAAAATGCCGCAGGCACTATTTTGATGGGGGTGCTCACTGGCGGTGTTTATACAGCTCTGCAAGCGGCAAGTTTAGCAACCGGTGGCGATGGTGGTCTTAAGGATAAACGCTACAAATACACCGATGATCCCGATCATTATCAACTGCGTTTTTTACAGCATCCGAACTTTCATAAGATGTTTGTTAGCGAGACAGGTTACCCGTTTACGGTTGAAAACTTAGTGGCGTTTCGTACTCACGAAACAACGCAAAACAAGCTTAGAGCACACTTTGCTAGTAAAGGTTTACAACTTGAAAGCAATTGGAATGTGAATCAACGCCAAGCGTTTGCTAATGCAGTCGCAACCAAAGTTACCAACGAAGCGAATGCACAATGGCAAAGCGAAATGCGTAAACGTGGCATGAGCTTAGAGCCAAACTTAAGCTGGGTTGCGTTTCAGTTACACCCGCAAATTCAAGCTAAAATTGCCGACAGAATGGGCGATTTATATGTGAAAAACATTCGCGCCGATTGGAACAAAAAGAACTTTAAAGACAAGGTATTAGATCCAAACATTGCAAAACGCACCGACAAATACCTAGCTATGCTTAATAGTTCAGAAGGTAAATTTGCAGATGGTGGCGAGTATGCTGAGTACGGTAAACAAGCATTGCGTTCGGTGATTATTCCGCCTATTTCGATGTCGTTGTCACTGTTTTTGATTTGCTTAACCTTTAGCAAGCTGCCGTTAAAACTATGGCAATTGATTAAACCTCAGCAAGAAAAGCAACCAACCACTGCTGTATCTGTTTTGCAAAAGCTGATTATGCCAGCGCTGATTTTGATAGTGCCAGTAATGTTTGTGCATAACACCTTTACTGAAGACGACCAAAGCCCTGTTAACTACTTTTTAGACAAGGTCGATGAATCGAGCAATCCGGTGTTTAGTTATGCGATTCGTTGGACTTTGCATGCGCAGCCTTTGCTGCACCCTCTAGGCTTAGAATTTGAAGAAAAACTGCATATTTACGAGAGTTTTAGTCCAGTGAGCCATGCTTTAGCTAAGGTTGATATTTTGCGTCATGGCGATGCCAACTTAAGTGCAGAACAACAGCAGCGCAGACAATACATGGTTGAGCAAAAAACTAAGTTAACAATCTCCACGAATGCGGCGAATGCCACAATTCGTATCATGAATATCGGCCCGAAGTATCGTCCTGGCATGACGTTAAAAACGGGTGCTTATGATATTCAAGTATCGGCGCCTGGATATAAAACGTATCGACGTTGGCACCAAGTTGATGCTGGTGAACAAACATTAACCATTGATTTAAGCAAGTAATTAGCAAGGAATGAAAATGCAACATTGCCAAAATACGGTGTATGCCACCGACCTCCACTGTTGTGATTGTGGAGAAGCACTTGAGCAAAAAAGACACATGCACACGGTTGAGGAACTCAACCCTGATTTACTGGTTGATGTAAAAAACTATGCGCCACAAGCGGGTACGATCACAGGTGTTGTGAAGTCAATGTATTACTATAAGCGCCGCTATAAAACCAATAACGACAACATGTTATATGGTTATTGGTGGCTAGAAGTAGAAGACAAAGACGGCATTATTCATGAGTTTAGTGTTGATGCAGAAAAAGATGTAATTGCTAACCTACAAAAGGGTAATGTGATCACTGCTTTTCAGGAAACACCGTTAACGCTTAATTATCGCATTGCTGATGGCAATGCTAGGCGGGTAGTTAAAAATGACCGTTTTATGCCAGTTGTGATTGTGCATTTTGCCGATCAACAATATCGCAGCTGGGACAAAACCATTAGCCGAAACTACACTGGTGGAACGATATTGTGGCTGGTGCTAAGTGTTATTACATTCTTAATCATGTTGTTCGCTGCAAAGCTTGAGTTTTTGCCTGCGCTACTTGCGTCATTGCCTGTGGCAATTGGGGTGTTTATGGCAGAGCAAAACTACCATAAAAAAGCAAAAGCCAAGCAAGAAGCAAAGTATGATGCGATTTTAGCGGCAACAGATGTGATGCTATCGACCACCCTAAATCAATTGGGTTATAACATGCTGGCAAGAACGCCGAGTAAGTCAGATGTTATTTGTATCTCGTGTCAGCAGCGTATCAGCCAAGATGCGGCACATTGCTATTGCTGTGGTGCTAAGCAACATGTTGAAGCGATTGCTGCAAACGAACAGTCGCTTGCAAAAGATGATGAGCAAGCTATTAGCATTCAAAAAGCGTTAGAGCCAACTATAACCAAACCAACTAGTATCGCTGAGCTTGAGCATGCCATTATGGATGAATATAGTCTTGCGTATGAAAACGATTACGTGCATAAAAATGTTTGGGCACGTAACGAAAAAGGCACTATTCGTCATCGTGCTGTGCTTGGTAAAGTATTAGAAAAAGAGCAAAGCGCACATGCCAATGAAACACGTGAAACAGTAACCACCACTGAAACAACAACCACCTATCGAGGTGGCATGTATGTGGGTAGCGATGTAAAAGAGCGCGTAGAGGTATATCGCAATCGTAGCACGACTTTAAAAGGCGAAATTATGCTTGAAACGGCCACAGGTGAGCCGTTTGTTTTTAAAGCCGGTGAAGATTTATTGGGCTCAGTTGATATCGGCGATTGGGTGTATTACGCCTACAGCAGTGTAGACACAAAGCGTTATTATAAGTATTACCGAGAGTATGCGGTTAATGTGAGTAAAGACATTGCCTATGGCAACACATCAGTACGTAGCTTTGGTATGGTACATGGTTTTAACCGTATGGTACTGCTTGGCCTTACGTCAATAGGGCTAGCGTGGTACTTTGATGCTCAAGATTTTTACCCGTTGATAAATACACTCGTACCAGAGGCCGGGATTGATTTACTCAATAATTACCCGCAAGTGGTCGAACATTTAGATGGGCTTCCGGTTGCTGTGTTTATTGTATTAAGTGTGGTTACAGGCGTTTGGGGCTTTATTTATAGCCTAATAAACGGCTCACGTTTAAAGCGTAGTGTGAAAAAGCTTGAGAGCATGATCACAAAATTTTCAAAACAGTTTGGTAACGTTTCTGAGCAAATTAAAAAATTGAACTAAAAGGGTTTCGCATGCGTATTTGGCAATTAGTTTTAGCGGGTATATTAATGTTTAGCTCGGCTGTAAAAGCGGAGCAAGAGCAATCTGTGGTCCTTATTTCGATAGATGGCTTTCGTTGGGATTATATTGAAAAACACCATGCAAAACACTTAAAAGCAATCAGTGAGCAGGGCGTACGAGCTAGCAAAATGCGTCCTGTTTACCCGACCAAAACCTTCCCGAATCATTTGTCGATTATTACCGGCTTGTTGCCGGTTAATCATGGCATTGTCGAGAACCGCTTTTGTGATACTGAGCGCAACGACTGTTACAAAATGGGGAAAGGGAAAGATGATAGCACTTGGGTGAGTGGTATTCCGCTTTGGAACCTAGCGCAAATGCAGGGCTTAAAAGCCGCAACCTATTTTTGGCCTGAATCAGATGCGCGCTTTAACGGTATGTTGCCTGATTACTTTTATCATTATTCAAAACACAGTGATTACCAAAAGCGTGTTGATCAAATTATTCAGTGGTTGAGCTTACCAAAAGCGCAGCGTCCACGTTTGGTTATAAGCTACTTTTCGCTGGTGGATAGCATGGGGCATGAGTTTGGCCCAGATGCCAAAGAGACTTATGACGCAGTGCAAAAGCTCGATAGTTTAATGGCTGATTTATCGAGCCGTTTAAAAGCGCTTGATGAAAACATTAACTTGGTGATTGTGTCTGATCACGGAATGACCTCTGTTGATCCAAGCCTTAGCATTAAAATTGATAGCTTGCCGCAAGATGAAAACTTCATAGTGCAAAACACTGGCCCTCGGGTTTTATATTATGCAAAACCAGATAGCAAAGCAGACATCAACGGGTTCAGCAAAAAGCTTGCTAAAGCCGCAGATGGTCGTTACGTCGTGCTAAGCGAGCAGCAAAAGCGTGATTATCACTATAATAAAGGCCCGCGCGTTGGCGATATTATTTTACAAACCGACGCACCTCGTGTGTTTACCGACAGTAAAATGGCTGGTTACCTAGGCACTCATGGTTACGCTTACAGCGAAGATATGGCCGCAACCTTTATCGCCACTGGCCCCGCCTTTAAACAAGGCCTTCGTTTAGACGAAGTAAGTAATTTAGATGTGTACCCGCTGATCGCCAAAATTCTAGGCCTTGAGATTTTAAGCCCAATCGACAGCGACGGTGAAAGTTTGTGGCCGGCTATGAAGCAGTAAGCTTTGAGTTAGTTTGTGCCAGCACATTACTAAGGCTAAATACGATACCGTAGGCGTGAAATTTATTTCGCGCGAAACAAGTTTCACGCCTACGAATTAATACATTAGGCACTGGGCGCTAGGATTTAGGTTCTTGGACGCGATGTCAAATCGCAGCTACAGACTCACACTCGTTACCTACAACTTCGTTACCCACCCGTACTCACCATGGCTTTGAAACTTGTAGCTTTGATTACCGGCATCAAATTGGCCTTGTAGAGTGTTTTCTGTGAGGGTCATCACGGCTTGATGGCCTGCTTTAGTTTGATCATTGACCTTGCCAAACACACTTCTATCGCCATTGCTGGCTTCAATAATGTTACTAATTTCGACGGTGTAACTGAGGTATTCGTCGATCACTAAAATAAAGTGATCGCCGGGTTGTATGGTTTTTAGGGTGTCTAAATCAAATTCGCTGAATGCGGTGTTTGCTAATTGGTCAGGCAAACGGCCTTGTTTATATAGATAATCGTGCGCATGATTAGATAGCTGATTAAGCGGCGCAGTTAAGTTCACAATGGGCTGTGGGGCTATTTGGTCGGCCTGCGCTTTGTAAGAGGCAACAAACTGCTGTGTGCTTGGTTTTGTTTTAAAACCATCACTTTGAATGTGCCATTCATTCAGTGCAAATGCTGTAAGTGGCAGAATGAAGATTAATGCAAGCGTCCTGTTCACATGTTTCTCTTACGGGTTTTTATGTTAACTCATTGTTAGTTTTTACCTTAAGTTAACAACCCGGTCAATGGTTAATCACTAAGTAGTGGTTTTTATTATCGTGTC
This sequence comes from Pseudoalteromonas sp. MB47, assembly GCF_011319765.1. Taxonomy (NCBI): domain Bacteria; kingdom Pseudomonadati; phylum Pseudomonadota; class Gammaproteobacteria; order Alteromonadales; family Pseudoalteromonadaceae; genus Pseudoalteromonas; species Pseudoalteromonas sp. MB47. The sequence continues at coordinate 148,525 of NZ_VFBD01000004.1, forward strand.
GATAAAATTAATTTGTTTTACTCGGCTTTGAATGCTCAGCATAATCCGCGTTTTTTTGTCACCGAAACTCAAAGACCAGAGGTACCAAGCATGCGCGGGTGGATCATTTATAAAGATAGCCAAGGCTTGTTAAAACAAGAAACCTATGAAGTAGAACGTTTACTTGCTGCAGCCGAAGAAGAGGGCATAGATTTACAAGTTTATTCGCCTGATCAATTTGACCTGACTATTACCCGTGAAGACGGTAAAAGTATTTTAATTGATGGTAAGTCAGTTGAGCTCCCCGATTTTGTTATCCCTCGCATGGGGGCAAGTACAACTTATTTTGCGCTAGCGATTATTCGCCACCTTGAACGTTTAGGTGTGTATTGTGTTAACAGTTCGCAATCCATCGAAACAGTAAAAGACAAATTATTTGCACAGCAAATTCTTGCAGAGTGTAATTTACCAACGCCAAATACCATGTTGGTTAAATTTCCGGTGAATATTGATTTGGTTGAAAAGCAAATTGGCTTTCCTGTGGTTATTAAAACCTTATCGGGCTCGCAGGGCAGTGGCGTATTCTTATCAAAATCAAAAGAAGAGTTTGATGACTTAATGCAGCTGATTGAGGCTGCAAATCCACAAGCAAACATCATTTTACAGCAGTTTGTTAAGTCCAGTCATGGCCGTGATTTGCGAGTACTTACTATCGGTGGTCGTGCTGTTGCATGTATGGAACGTAACTCACAGGGTAAAAACTTTAAAGCCAATGTTAGTGCAGGTGGCACAGGTAAGTCATTTCCTATTACGCCAGAAATCGAATGGCTTGCAACCCAAACAGCGAACGTACTCAACCTTGATGTAGCAGGCATCGATTTATTGTTTGATGAGCAGCACTTTAAAATTTGTGAAGCAAACTCAAGCCCTGGCTTTGAAGGCTTAGAAGGTGCGTTAGGTATTGATGTAGCCAAAGAGATTTTGCACTTTATTCGCATTCGTTTAGGTATTTTTGATAAACCCACAAAACCAGTAGTGCAAGAAAAAGCAGCTGAGAGCGCAGCTTAATCTTCGGTTATTTTTGCACAAAAGCCATTTTCTGAACTTAGAAATAAGTTGAGTGAATGGCGGTTGCAAATTGCTTGTACGGTTGCAAGGCCTAAACCAAACCCTTCTTTTTGACGCGCCGGATCGCTGCGATAAAAGCGTTTTGTGAGCTGTTGTAAATCATGTTCGTTGACACCCTTACCATTGTCGACAACTGATATACTTTTTTCAGCAATTATTATTTTAATCGTTGCGCCCTTACCAGCGTACTTTATAGCATTTTCGACTAGGTTAAAAATTGCTTGAAACAACAGGTTTCGATCACCGCTTAATTGCCAAGGTGAAGAAATAGCGACATCAATTGATTGACCGTTTTGTTCGGCACTGGGTTGTAGAATTTCACTAATATCATTGGCAAGTTGACTACTATCAATTGTTTCGAGCTGTAGCGGAAACTGTCCATGTTCTAAACGTGTGAGCTTTAGCATGGCGTCAAAGGTGTTAATGATACTATTGAGCTGTTCAAGCTCGTAGCCCATTTCTGGCAGCTTTTGTAAACGCTGCTCTAAATTAAGTTTTAATCGTGTCAGTGGGGTTTTTAGATCATGAGCGATATTATCGGTAATTCCCTGTACCAAAGCGAAATTTTCCTCTACTGCATCGAGCATTGTATTGATGTGAGCTGCTAAACGATCAAATTCATCACCTTTATCTTTATGGGATAAACGCGCGCTTAAGTTGCCATTTTGGACTTGTTCGGCTGTTGCATTGAAGTAGTTTACACGACGCAAGTGTCGACGAGAAAATAGGTAACCAAACAAGCCTGTTAACGCTATTGCTAAGATAAAAGTCCAACTAGCGATTGATTTGAAATCGATGATTAAACGTTGTAAATGCTCTGTGGCAGTGGCGAGCACGATATTGCCATAAACGGTTTTAACTTTGCCTGTTGTGAGTAGGCGTATTTGACCTCGTCCGGTATCAAGAACAGGAAAAACAACTGTTTCAGGGAGTGAGGGGATATTATCGGGTAAAAAGCTTAGCTGCTGGCTTTGTTCATAATCACTCTGCCAAAAAATTAAAATATCACCTTCGCTTCTGAAAACATCCAGCTGTTGAAAAAAGCTTTGCTTGTCAAATTCGGAGGCGAGCGCTTCGATACGTGTTTTTTCGGCATCAAGGCGCCGTTCAACTTGACGGCTTTGCTCGCCAAGTAACAGTTGGTAGATTAAAGTAATCGCAAGTAATAAAGTAACAGCGGTAATTGCTGCAAAGGCCAATGTTAAACGCCAAACTGAGCTTTTTCTTGGGTCGAACAAACGTAGGTTATTTTCGTACATTAACTCTCACTAGCTTTTAAGCGGTAGCCGACACCGCGAACTGTTTCGATTTCTAATTGCGCGGACGCTTCTGTGAGCTTTTTACGAAGCCTCGCAATATGCACGTCAATAACGTTGGTGCCAGGATCAAAATGATATTCCCATACCGATTCAAACAATAAGGTGCGGGTGACTAATTTGTCTTGGTGATCTAATAAATACCTAAGCAATTTAAATTCTTTGGGCTGTAAATTAACAGTTTTAGTGTTTACTTCAACTCGTTGATTACTGTAGTCGAGCGTTAAATTGGCAAGACTAATTTTAGTGCTCAGTGGGGCATGAAAGGTATGCCGTTTTATTAAGTTTTCGACTCGAATAGCTAATTCAGAAAAAGAGAAGGGTTTTGTTAGATAATCATCACCGCCGGCTTTTAAACCTGTCACTCTGTCGTCTACTTTATCTAGCGCAGATAGTATCAATACAGGCGTTGTTTTGCCGGTTGCTCTTAATGCTAACAATACCTGTAAACCATCAAGCTTAGGAAGCATACGATCTAGAATAATCGCGTCGTAATGTTCACACGTCGCTAGCATAAGCCCTTGTTGACCATCTTCTGCGCAATCTAATGTGTAGCCTTGCTCAATAAAAGCCTTGTATAAAAACTCGCGATTTTGCTGGTCGTCTTCAACTAATAATAGTTTCATTAATTGCCCCAACGAAGCAAAGGTAAGTTCTTACCCGTCTCAAGATCAATCGCTTTTTTGTGACGCCCTTTGCTGGTTACGAATGTGGCGACCATGTATGTGATACCCATGTCTTGCTCTAATTGGGCTTCAATTAGGTAGTGTGTTGGCTCACTATCTAGTTGAGTTACTAAACCATGTAATGTGTAACCTTTACGGCTCATCAAATTAGCAGCTGCTATTTCTTCTTGTTCATCAAGCTCCGGAGCTTCATATTCAAGCTCTATTACCTTTCCCGCACTGTCTAAAAGTAATTCGATAAATCGTTGTTTTTTAGCTTCATATAAAGTGACTTCGAATACGCTTTGACCATTTTCAATTTCCAGCTCAAACTCAACAATAACGGCATTTTTCGCATAGTGCTGTTCTATGTTATATAAAACTTCAGTCGGGGCGGGGGCTGTGCTTGAATCTAGCATATTAAAAATGGCTGAACTTGCAGCAAAAGCAAGGCCAGAAATTAAGCACAGGCAAGTTAAAACTAGTTTTTTCATAATATTTCGACATTAGTTTGGCAGCACGTTTAGTGCTGCCATTGTTGTATTTTGTTGTTAATCATCAAGCTTACATGCACGTACGATGTTATCTTGTACCCACTGGCATTCTAGATCAACATATTGTTCTGTAAAACTCGCTAAGCTGTTATCTTCACTGATGTAGCCGAATAAACTAGCCTGTTGCGATTCAGTTACTGTTACTATGCCTTTTAATTCAAGAGGTTCATTGCTGTTATCACGTTCGATTTCACTGACAATATAGCTCTGTCCATCAATAAGACCTTCAAGCTCTAACCATTCACCTGAAAGAGTATCTGCTGTTAACCCATCTTCAAAAACGGTTCTATTTGTGATTTTCAAGCTGATGCCATTGATAATAATGTTGCCATTGCTGTAATTGGCAAAGCCAGAAACACTAAAATTACTGCTTAAATTAGGCGAAGTGTGGCTTTTCTCCAGATCTATTTCGTGGGCTAAAAACCAATTATTAGCTTGCTGCCAGATGGCATCTACTTCTATCGTATCTCCTATGGTTAATGTAGCGCGAGTGGTATCTTCAAATTTAGTTTGATCGGTAATACTCACTTGCCATTGATTGTTCAGGGTAACCAAGGAAGCGTCATTGTTGATGAAGGTAATTGTACCAAAAAGCGCTGTATCTAGATCGTCATCAGCTGTAAAGTTATGTTCAGCGTCAACCTCTTGTGCCATTAATAAGTTACCTTCTAAGCGGCCCTCTACTTCAACGAATTGATTGTTTTCTAATGCGCCGTCGATGTCTGCCTGTTGATATTGAACAGTTAAATCACCTAGTTTAAAAGTATAAGAGGCAGTGTTTAGATCTGTTATGAAACCTTCGAGTTCTAATTCTGCGCTGTTAGATAATGGTTGTTGGTAGGTAACCGTGAATTCACTATGGCTATTGTTATAACCGCTTAATTCAACCAGGCTACCATTTGAAAGGTTTTCGGTGTTTAAATTATTTAACTTGAAGCCCGCAATTGTAGCGCCTTGTTCATTGATACTAACAGGCCCTTTAAAACTTGGATCATAATCAATCTGAGTTGCTTCTTTACCATTTGTTTCAACTTCAACCATCATACCCACTTTTAGATCGCTGATTAATGCGTGGTTGTCATCCACCTCAATGTCAGCATTATTTGTGGCTATTTGATGTTGGTTAACTGTAATACTGTTACTTGATATCGCACTTACCTCACCGACTAATAAGCTTGGCAAAGTGAGAGTATTTTGTACTGGTTCCTCACTCTTACTACTACTGCCACAGCCTGAAAGTAGTGCACTGATTGTTGCTAACGAAATAATAGATAGGCGATTTTGATTGATTAGTTTTGTCATGATTGGTCCTTAAATTAGTCAGTGTTTGCAGTTTAACTAAGTAAGGATTGCTTGAAGGTGGAGAGAAAATTAAATTTTGTTAATGTTTGGCATTGCAGTAAATGCCTCTTCTGTATAGTAAATTAACCTTAAAATACTACAAAAGTGTACAGTGCCATCTGGCAAATCATAGGATATGGTAGATTTTTAATTGCAAGGAGTGTGTGTACATGAGTCAGCTCATCAGTCGAGCAACTGCGGGGTTAGTGGCCGTTATTATTGGTTTTACTAGCTCAATTGCACTTATTTATCAGGTCGTTATGGTGTTAGGTGGCACACCTGATTTGGTTGCTAGCTGGGTATTAATGCTTGGTCTTGCTATGGGCGTCAGCTCAATTGCGTTGTCTTACTACTACAAGGTGCCTATTCTTATCGCGTGGTCAACAACCGGAGCGGCACTCCTTATTTCAAGTGCCCAAGGCTATAGCTTAAATCAAGCTGTTGGCGCGTTTATGTTCTCCGCTGCGCTGGTGTTTTTGTCTGGCATTACTGGCGTGTTCGAAAAAATGATGAATAAGATCCCAAGTCAACTGGCCTGTGCAATGCTTGCAGGCGTGTTGGTGAATTTTGGTATTGATGTGTTCAACTTTATGAACGAGCTGCCTTTAGTGATTGGGTTAATGGTGGCTGTTTATTTATGTGGAAAACGTTACTTTCCACGCTTTGCTATGCTCGCAGTGGTTGTGGCGGGATTTTTAATAGCAGGTGTAACTGGGCAAATTGATACCTCTAGCTGGCAGTGGAAAATGAGCGAGTTTGCTTACATTGCACCTGAGTTTGATTTAAACGCCATGATAAGTGTTGGTTTACCGCTGTTTATTGTGACTATGACGTCGCAAAACTTACCGGGTATTGCTGTATTAAAAGCGCATCACTATAAAGCCCCTGTGTCGGCAGCGTTAAATGTAACCGGGCTATTAAATGTATTTATTGCACCATTTGGTGGCTATGCCATTAATCTAGCGGCTATCACCGCTGCCATTTGTATGAGCCCTGAGGCTGATAAAGATCCAAGAAAACGTTATTGGGCAAGCATTGCTGGTGGGGTGTTTTACATTATTATGGCGCTCCTCGCGGCAACCTTGGTTGGTTTGGTAGCAAGCTTGCCACAGGCATTGATTTTGGCGTTGGCGGGTATCGCACTATTTGCCACTATTGCCAGTAGCTTACAGCAAGCTTTAACTGAGGCGTATTATACCGAAGCCGCTATCGTGACCTTTTTGGTCACAGCGTCTAATCTAACTTTGTTCTCGGTTGGTTCTGCATTTTGGGGAATTGTTGCAGGTACGGTGACCTTGGTTATGACACGCAAAGATTAGTGACACGCTTCAATAATAAAAAAGGCCCTAGTTACTGTATATAATAGCTAGGGCCTTTTGTTATTTAAGTAGTGGTTTTATCACTTCAAACATTGCATTGATATGGTCATCGCGGGTATTCAATGCAGGAATGTAGCGGTACTTTTCACCGCCTGCATGCTCAAAGTTTTCGCGGTTTTCGCCTTCGAGTTCTTCTAGTGTCTCTAAACAGTCGGCACTAAACGCAGGGCTTAAAATTGCAACGTCTTTAATGCCTTCAGCAGGGTAGCTTTCAAGGGTTGCGTCTGTGTATGGCTTCAACCATTCAGCTTTACCAAAACGGCTTTGAAAGGTTGTTACAGCAAAGTCTTTTTCAAAGCCAAGTTTCTCAGCCACTAAACGGGTGGTTTGCATACAAAAACAGTAGTAAGGGTCGCCGTTTTCTAAAAACAGTTTAGGTGTACCATGGTACGAAAACACCAACTTTTGTGGCGTGCCATGGGCATTTAGATCTTCGCTAATGCTAGCGGCTAGAGCATCAATGTAAGTCGGGTTGTCGTGATAACCATTAATAAAATGCAGCTCTGGCACCCAGCGCCACTTGCGAAGCACATTTGATACTGCATCAAATGTTGAGCCAATGGTCGTGCTTGAATATTGTGGGTACATAGGCAGCACAATCACGCGAGTGATACCTTTTTCGCGCAGCTCTTCAAGGCCTGCTTCAATTGAAGGGTTACCGTAGCGCATGGCCATAACTACTTCGGTGTCGTGGTGTCCTTTGTCTTTTAAAAGGGCTGCTAACTTTTTGCTTTGCTCTCGGGTAATATGAGTAAGCGGTGAGCCGTTTTCAGTCCAGATACTTTTATAAAGTGCTGCTGAACGTTTTGGGCGTAACGTAAGTACAAAGCAATAAAGGATGATCATCCAAATGAAACGCGGGATCTCGACAATTCGTGGGTCTGATAAAAACTCGCGTAAGTATGTTCTAAGTGCCGCGGTAGTAGGGGCGTCTGGGCTCCCTAAGTTGGTCAGTAAAATGCCCGTTTTTTTGTTGAATCGGCCGTCGTGCGGCTTATCGGTAATGGCGGAAAATCGCGACACTGAGTGCTCCTGTATGAAGTAATCGTAATATAAATCACATTGTAACGAAGTAAGCTGACTATGTGATCACTTTATTCGCTAATTTTTGATCATGATCCTGAAAGGGTTCGGTTTTTTCGATTCTAGTTGTTGCAGTTTATTAATCGATTTAGGGCCAAATACATGCCCTTTTGGCAACAGTAAAATACCGTCGTAATTTCTGAGCGCGTGACCAAGCACCATGCCATTTTTAAGGTTTTGTGCTGAAAGAATTTTCATAGTGCCAACATTTTGAACACTCGCACAGTTAATTTCTAAGCTATTAAATATTTCTAAAATTTTTGGGTGATAGTATGTTCCGCTATAGAGCTGTAATTGATCGCGAGCCCTTTCAAAATTACTACTCTCTGAGCTTGAAAGTTGTGCAACGGCTTGCCAAAAATCACGGGCTACAGCTAATATCATCGCGGCTTTTGGAATCTCATTCCCTTTTAACCCTTTCGGTTTTCCTGTCCCATTATAGTGTTCAAATTGGTAATAAATTGCTTCAGATACGTCACTTAAGTGAGGCGCAGGCATGAGCATTAATTGTGCTGTACTTGGGTGCGTATAAAATAGTTTTCGTTGTGTTTCAGTGAGTTCTTTAGTTGGTTTTTTATAAAGCTCTGGCTCCATTGCAAGTAGACCTATTTGTGATAAGTATCCTGCCATTTCTGTCATTTCTATAAGTTGATTGTCTAGACCAAGGCGCGTGGCTAGTTGTTTACAGGTAGCAGCAATATTTTGAGCTTGTGTTCCATCTAGGTAAGGGTTGGCATTTATAAAGTTATATAAAATCTCAAAAGTAGCGCGATGCTCATGCTTCTCTCGTTCATTTACTGTTTCAAGTTGTTTTAATACTTTACGGATTTGTTGTGTGCGCTTTTCTACCATTTGCTCAAGGTTGTTGTTTAGCTCTTTTAGTTGGCTGTTTTGCGCTTTAATTTTTTGCTCTAACTGTTGATTCTGGCGTTTCAAAGATGTTTTTTCTATCGCATCATTTATATTGCTTAGTAGTAATTCGTTTTGCCATGGTTTTTGTATGTAAGTATGAATTTTACCGATATTGACTGCAGCAATCGTGTTTTCTATATCTGAGTAACCGGTTAGCAAAATGCGCTGTGGTTCAGGAGCAATGGTGAGTGCCTGTGCGAAAAACTCAGCCCCATTCATGCTTGGCATACGCATGTCGCAGATAATTACATCAAAACTATAATTAGCTAGAGTTTTAAGTCCATCTTTGGGATCTGAGCAGGCTTTTACGGTGATATTGTTAGCTGATAATAACCGCAAAAGAGTTCGCAGCACTATTTCATCATCATCAATGCATAAAACCTGAATATGTTGTTTGCTAATTTGCTCTGCCATGCCATTTTACTATGAATCATCGTTAATCAATAACATAGCCTTAAATTAAGCCTTGTGCTAGGTTTTAAAAGAGACAAACACAGTTTGAGATTAAAATGGATGATTTTAAACAAGCATATTTATTAGAGAAAGCGGCCAGAGAAGAGGCCGAACAATTGCTTGCCGATAAAAGCCGGATTCTGGTAGCTGTTAATAGTGAGCTTGAACAAAAAGTTGCTGATTTAGAGCATCATCAAGCTATGTTTATTCAAGCTGAAAAAATGGCAACTTTAGGCACATTGTGTGCTGGAGTCGCACATGAAATTAATAACCCGCTTGCTTATAGTATGAGTAACCTTGATAGTTTGAAAAGCTACTGTGGTTTCTTCAGCAAGCTACTGAAATTATGCAGCGAGTTTAGTGAAAATCACATAGACAAAGAGGCTTTTCATCAACAGCTGGTGGATCTAAACCAAGTACACTCTTTTGCGTTTGTTGCTGATGATTTACCTGATTTAATTGATGATACAGAACAAGGTTTGCAACGGATTAGTAAAATAGTGTCGAACTTGTTGAATTTTTCTCGCCCTAAAAGTCAGGATATGCAGTTTGCTGATATGACAGATGCAGTGACAAGTGCGGTGAAACTTCTTACTAATCAATTAAGAAATTGTCATTTGCAATCGCAATATAGCCCAATATCCCAAAGCTGGTGTAATCTAGCTGCTATTAGCCAAGTAATTGTTAATCTTTTAATTAATGCTAAACAAGCTTGCGATAATCAAGACTCTCAAACAAAAATTACTATCAATGTTTATGAGCTAGAGCAACACATATATATCGACATTGAAGATAATGGCATTGGTATGTCAGCAGAGACCATCGCTAAAATATATGATCCTTTTTTCACTACTAAACCAGTAGGAGAAGGTACCGGCATGGGTATGACGATGGTGTATGCTATTGTGCATGAACATAAAGGTCGAATTGATATTCAAAGCTCGCAAGGAATTGGCACAAGAATGAGTTGCGTATTTCCTGTTTTGAGTCAGGTAACTAGTTGACAATATTTCAGTTGTTGCAAAAATTTGTGGATTCGCTAGTGTAGAACTAAACCCATTTAAAATTATTGAAAAGGCACGTTATGCTCAATCAACAAAGTTCAGATGTTTTTAACAACTATCTCGCCAGTCAAAGTACAACGAATCAAGTGAGTTTGGATCAAGTGCTTGGCTATATGTCTGGTTTGTTAGCCTGTTCAGAGTTTTTTGGAGAGTCAGAGCTTGCCAATTACATTGCTGATAATGATGAAGCGGTATTCAACACCTTAATGACGGATTCTGAGCCACGCGATGCAATGATTGAGCTGCTCGATAATGTGACCGAGGCACAAGTTGAACAAAAGAAGATTTTAGCCGAATTATATCCAAATGAAGTAAACAGCAATGAGCCAAGCCAAGCACTGCAAGATTTTTGTAGTGGCTATATTGCAGCTTATATCGTGAATCAAGAAATTTGGCACAGCGATTTACAATTTTTACTGCAAGCGGATGGTCAACAAGAAAATGAAAGCGAAGATGGTCAATTGTTTATTGATAATTTTGAAGCAACTCTCGATTTGCTTACCACCTTTGCAATGTGGGATCAGGCGCTAGCAAACCACCCTGAACCAGATAAACTAGGCGAAGGGTTTGTGACCTTCTTTAACGCACTAGACGAGAGTTTATCTGAAATTGCCACTATGGCGTTAATGCTTGAAGATGAAAAGCTGGCGATGTTGGAACAAGATAAGTAAATACTCCTCACCTCAGTAGAGATAAGCTGATAGTTGCATTATTTTGCTTATTTCTGCTGTAAAGTGAATAATTCCCACCACTGAAACTCTATTAATACTATAAATAGAAATATTTATACCTAAGTCGTACCTCTTTTTTCTTTCATTTTGTGGATTTGTTGATAGGATGTTTTGTAAAGGTTAACTCGCAGGCTTGAGTTAGCTTTCAAACTTGTGATTTTAAAATCAATAATACGTGCTTAGTGCTTTTCTAAATTTCTCCAAAAGGGGCGTCTTTTGTTTTAAGGAAAGCCAGAATATCAACAGGATACACATGACAACACATTCTTTAAGTATGCTGGCCGTTGCGGTCAGTGTGGCTGTTTCTGCGACTTCAGTGCAGGCAGCTGAGCAAGCACCTGCTGCCAAAGCAGATAAAAACATCGAACAAATCTCTGTATTAGGCTCACGGGTTGCTAACCGTACGGCTACCGAATCAACATCACCCGTTGATTTAATTGATGCAGATGACCTAAACAAAGGTGGTTTTACTGAGCTCGGCCAAAGTCTGCAAGCGACGGCTCCTTCATTTAACTTTTCACGCACGCAAGTGTCAGATGGCTCTGACTTATTTAGACCAGCGACTCTTCGTGGTTTACAGCCTGACCAAACGTTAGTGCTTATCAATGGTAAGCGCCGTCATAACCAATCTATTTTTGGCTTAAATGGTACTGTAGGTGCCGGTGCTGCAGGTACCGATATGAACGCGATTCCGCTTACCGCTTTAAAAGGCGTTGAAGTACTTCGTGATGGTGCTGCGGCGCAATATGGCTCAGATGCGATTGCTGGTGTTATCAACTTATCGTTAAACGATTCAACTGGTGTAACAACGGGCTATGTGCAAGCGGGTAGTACAGGTGAAGGCGATGGTGACACTATTTCAATGGGTTTAAACCGGGGTTTTGATTTAGGTGATGAAGGCGGCTTCATTAACTTTTCTTTAGAATACCGTGATGCTGATGGCACCAACCGCGCCCAGCGTGATACTGGTGGCTCAGTTGATGTACCAGCAGGTACGCTATCTGACGAAATTCGTTGGGGACAGGGTAATGCTGATAGCGAATTTACCTCTGTGTTTTATAACATGGCGTTACCATTTGGTGAGACTGAGCTTTACTCATTTGGTGGATACTCAAACCGTACTGCGCTAGGTAATGGTTTTTATCGTAATTTTGACCAAGCGGCGAAGAACGTGGTGCAAGTATACGGCGATGGTTTTTTACCTCGCATCGATAACGAAGCCGAAGATATTTCGTTTTCACTTGGTTTACGCGGTGAGTTAAATACAGATTGGAGCTATGACGTATCTGCCGTATATGGTGAAAACAGTTATGATTTTACGTCAAAAAACACCCTAAATGCGTCGTATGCTGCTGAATATGTTGCGAATAACCCTGATGCAAGCGATGCTGATATTGTTGCAAATGCAGGCCCTAATGGTGGCTACTCAGGTGGCTTTAGGTTTGATCAAACAACAGTAAATGCAGACCTGAATGGTATTGTTGATATTGGCCGTAGTGAGCCTTTATATGTATCAGTGGGAGCTGAATACCGTAAAGAGAATTATGAAATCGTGCCGGGCGAAGAAGCGTCTTATGCGTGTGGTTTAGCTAATTCAGATACTTCATTCCCAGCGGTAAACGACAGCAGCGTATTTGCTGAGTGTGGTTTCCAAGCTTATAACGGTTTACGCCCTGAAGCGTCAAATAAAGAGAGTCGTCACAGCTATGCATTTTATGTGAATGCCGAAACGTTGATCACGGATGCATGGCAAGTAAGTACAGCGCTTCGTTATGAAGACTTCTCTGATGCCGGTGATGACATCATTGGTAAGCTAGCTACGCGCTATGAAATTACCGATGACTTTGCCGTGCGTGGTGCGATTTCGTCTGGCTTTAGAGCGCCATCATTGCAACAAAGTGCGTACACTGCTTACACTACAAACCTAGGTGCTGGTGGTGTGTTATTGCAGTCATTCACAGCAACTGCGGGCTCTGATTTCCCATCAGCACTTGGCGTTGATAGTCTAGGCCTTGAAAGCTCTGAAAACTTAAGTGCAGGTTTTGTTTATAACGTAACCAGCGATTTATCATTAACTGTTGATTTTTATCATGTAGAGATCAAAGACAGAATTACCCTTGGCAGCTTAATGTCGGCGGACGATGTGGCATTTAGTGCCGAGGCTGTGGCTGCGCTTAATGCAACAGGGGCACAGCAAGCCAACTACTTCTCAAACTCAGTTGATTCAACCACTAAAGGGGTTGATATTATTGCTTCGTACCGCACCGATTTATACGACGGTAATTTCTCAGCAACTTTCGCGGGTAACATTAACGAAACTGAAATTGATGATGTAAATGCACCTGAGGGTATTCCTGAATCAATTGCCCTTGATGATTTACAACGTAGTTTCTTAACAGACGGTCAACCAGGTGAGCGTGCAACGCTAACGTTTGAATACGATCGTGGCGATTTCAACAGCATGCTACGCTTTAACTACTATGGTGAAACAGACGTTAAATACTTTGGTAATGACCACATTGGTTTGCCTGATGAGTTATCACCTACCGGTGAATTTAAAGACACAAGTACGGTAGAATCGGCGGTATTAGTGGATGTTAATGTGGGCTATCGGCTAACTGACGAACTCATGCTATCGGCGGGTATTGATAATATCTTTGATGTAACGCCAGACGAACTAGGCGAAGATGAAGCGCTTGATTTTATTACAAATAAAGCATTCAAATACCCTGTTCGTGCACTACCTTATGGTTTTGATGGTATGACCTACTACGCAAAATTAAGTTTTAGTTTTTAATTCCTAAGTTGATATGAAACTTAAATAGCGCCTAACGGCGCTATTTTTTTGCTTAATTGTAGTATCCGACATTTGTCTTTAATTAGAGAGTTGCAAGGGGAAAGTTTGCGAGTTTCGAGATACTAGATGCGAGTCTGTAGCAGCGATTTCATATCGCGTTTTATTTCGCTTTTTTGAGTTTTCATCTGCATTTAAGCACTCTAGAATCTATTTAGTAGAATGCTTCCAAATAACAAAATCCAACCTGCAACTATAATTGTGTAGTAGACAGTCGAATTAATTATTGGCTCTAAAGTGAAGCGTGGTGAAAATAATTTTTTTACCGGTTTAAAGAATAGCTTTGGGTTTAAGCTACCCGCTAAAATTATAAGTGAAATTGCTAGACAACTAATGAACTCTAACCAGTCTAGGCCTTGTAATATAAGCGAATAAACACCGACAGTTAAATTAATAATTGCTGCCAATCCGAACAAAATTGATAGCAGCTTTTCCTTTTTATTAAGCCTTTCCATGCTGTAATACTCCTTATTACATTATTTAATATCTTCACATTCAGGTAAGTTACGAGAAACGAACTTGTAGCTGCGATTTTAATCTCGCACCTTATAATTAGCATCCATCACCAATGTCGCGGCATAAAGCCGCTGCTACGTAGGCGTTATGCTTGCATGGCGCGCGAAATAAATTTCACGCCTACGTCTAGTCGTTTTACATAGGTGTGGTGTTTGAGAGTTCATGGCTGAAGCCATTCCTACGAACGACATCAAATTTGTAGCAGCGATTTCATATCGCGTTTTATCCTATTCAATGCGCAGCCTCTTTGAGAGTTTTTGTTTTCTCTGTGTACCGCGAAGCGCCTTTTTGTTGTCTGTGGTTAAAATTATTTTCACAAAGAGAAGTTAATGAGAAGAAAAAGAGGAAGTGAAAACACCTCCTCCATAATTGTAATATTTTTGCTATTTCGAACCATTAACCACTCGGTCGCAAATCTCGCGCATTTGTTGTTTTATTTCGGGTTCTTTTTCATCGAATATCTTGTTGATCCGCTCGATATAGGCATGGTTTTCTTCGAATGGCACGCCGATTTCGTAGACATCGGCGGCTTCGCGTAGCATTTCTTTATCGAACTCACTGAAAATATCGACCATCTCTTGGGCTTTCTCTTGCTCAATACCGAGTGCTTCAAAAGCTGAGCGGCCCATACGCATGGTACTGTCGTATGTTTCGCGAATAATATCTCGACAGCCGTAAGCCCATAAATCGTATACATGATGGCGGTCTACAGCGCGGGCAACTACATGTAAATGCGGGTAATTTTGCATCGCATAGCGAACTAATTTAGTGATTTGTTCGGCATCATCAAGCGCAACAACCAGCAGTTTTGCATCTTCAATGCCTGCAGCACTGAGTAAGTCTGGTCGAGTTGCATCACCAAAGAAATTACGAATACCAACACGCTCTAAGGCTTCGAGTTGCTTGTAGTTGTAATCAATCACAGTCGTTTTATAGCCGCCAGCTTGTAAAATACGGTCAACCAGCCCACCCATTCTGCCTGAGCCTGCAATGATCACATGGCTATCATCGGGAAACTCGTCTGTTTCTTTTCCTGCTTGCTCACAAATGAAACGGGGTGCTATCACACGCTGATAAAGGATATATAACCCAGGTGAAAGTAGCATGGATAAAGTAACAACCAGTAAAAGTTGGTCGGCGATGTTGTCTGCCAATACATTATTAGAGACACTGTAAGCAAGTAGTACAAAACCAAACTCACCAGCTTGAGCAAGCCCCAGTGCTAGCAACCAGAGTGCGGCGCCTCTAAGACCAAAAATACGACCTAAAATAAGCAGTACAGCTGTTTTTGTTACAATCAATGCACTGGTTAAGAGCACAATGGTAGCTAGGTTATCTGCGAGTAATTGAAAATTGATACTAGCGCCAACGGTGATAAAGAATAATCCTAGCAACAGCCCTTTAAAGGGATCGATATTACTTTCGAGTTCGTGTTTATAAGGTGAATTTGCAAGCACAACACCCGCTAAAAAAGTACCAAGTGCAGGTGATAAGCCTACTAACGACATCATCAAAGCGATACCAATAACAAAGAATAGGGCTGTTGCAGTAAATAATTCGCGAAGCCGTGCTTGTGCTACAAATCTAAAAATGGGTGCGGTTAAGTAGTTACCACCAAAAACAACGAGCGCTATCATACCTAAAGTAACCAGCGCTGCTTGCCAGCTCTCAAGACCCGCCACCAAGCTTAAACTAGCATGAGTGTCTTCACTTGTATGGGCTGTATCTGCAATGGCTGGCGCTAATTCAGGTAAAGCAAGCAAGGGAATAAACGCAAGCATAGGAATAACGGCTATGTCTTGAGTAAGTAATACGCTAAATGAGGCTTGACCACCATCTGACTTTAATAGCCCGCGCTCTGAAAGCGTTTGCAGCACAATCGCGGTCGATGAAAGTGATAAAATTAAGCCTATTGTAAGTGCTGTTTGCCAAGCATGACCAAATGCTAAACCAATACCCGTAAAGGCGGCAGCTGATAAAACCACCTGTCCGCCACCAAGTCCAATAAGCTGTTTTCGCATTGACCAAAGCGCTTTGGGTTCAAGCTCTAAGCCAACAATGAACAGCATCATTACCACACCAAATTCAGCAAAATGCTGGATGGCAATCACATCAACATTTAAAAATGTCAGTGTTGGCCCAATAACAATACCAGCGAGTAAGTAGCCAAGTACTGAGCCTAACCCCAGTTTGCTGGCAATAGGCACGGCAATAATGCCTGCAATAAGGAAAATATAGGCGATTAAGAGAAAGTCAGTCATCGTAATCCTGTTTGTTTTTAATTAACTATGGATGGTTTCGCTAGTTTTGCCAGTAGTTAGGTAGTGAATGCAATCAAAAAGCGAATTTAGTCAGTAAAATGACAACAAGGAATGGTGTTTAGTCAAAACGAGTAAGACAAAATAAGGGGTAAAAAATCATCGTTTTTTTATTAAAAATACTTGCGTAGCGCTAGGCTAGGTATATACTCGCAGCACGTTTAATAGGAGTAAAAAATGAGCAAAAAGAAACAACGCGCGCAAGGCCAAGTTGATACTGGTCGTGGTGTAATCAACGACAATGTGTACGCCGCAATGGTGACATCTAAGCTGTTCACAGCAAAAGTAGAGAAACCTAAAAAAGGTAAAGGTGCATATCAACGTAAGGCTAAACATGCAGGACGAGAGTCCTATTTAATCGCTGCTTAATTAAGTTGTGATCAAATAGGATTTTTGTGAAAAGCAAACACTGAGTGTTTGCTTTTTTTATGACTAAAATTCGTGTTAAGAATAAATTTCACCCAATTTTAATAGAAATTTTTACCTAAAAACTAATTTATTCGTTATATACCCAGAATCGATACGGTAATTATTTTTGTTTTACCTCACATAACCACTGACTATTTTGTGCGCAAACCAGATAAACCGTACTTTTGTGGTTAAAATATTGTTAATTTTATGTTCATTTTTACTCTGTAGAATCATCCTCGTTTTTGCTTTTCAATAAAAATAATTAATTCTTTTTTAGTGTTTATATTTAAATTTTGCATCAAAAAGTGTGTTTATTTTACCCTTTATAGGTAAATGCAAACTTGACGTAATAGCGCTTTGTGTTACTTTAAAGTTGGATTTGTAAAATAAATGTTATTAAAACTTTGGGCGGAGGGAGCGAATGAGCTCGCATAAATTAATAAAAAATGCCTTTAAACTGAGTGCGCTGTCACTAGGTTTATACGGCTTTACAGCACAGGCTGCGATTGATTGCAGCAACTTAGAAGTGTGGCAACAAGGGCAAACTCATGTTGGTGGTGATCAGGTTCAAGCACAAGGTAGCGCTTATGAAGCCAAGTGGTGGACGCAAACCAACCCTGTGGAGACTTCTGGTGTCGATCAAGAGTGGCGTTTATTGGGTGTTTGTGACAGCGTTGTCAATGAAAATCAAGCACCTCAAATTAGCAGCTTAACACCCGCAGAGGGTTCTTTATTTACCACTAGTGACAGCGTTGTCATAGGTGCGATCGCTGCTGATCCTGATGGTAGTGTGGCAAGTGTAGAGTTTTTTGTTGATGGTACTTCGCTGAGTGTTGTGACAAGCGCACCTTATTCAGCGAGCTGGCAAGCAACCCAAGGCAGCCATGTGATCAGTGCGGTCGCAACGGATGATTTAGGGCTAACCTCTACAGCGGTTGCACATTCAGTGAATGTGTCTGATGACGTTGAGCCGGTCAACCAAGCACCGGTGGCAAGCATTGAATTTAGCTCACTGCCGTCACAAGTAACGGTGGGTGACAGTGTGGTGTTTGCGCTTTCTGGCACTGATAGCGATGGTCAAGTGACCGCGTTATCGTTAACTGAAAACAGCACTGAAGTTCATCAAGCAAGTGCTGCTACTTCAAGTTACACGTGGCAGGCTCCAGCACTTGGGCAATTTTCATTTACCTTAACGGTGACCGATAACGAAGGCGCGACGGATACACAAAGCAAAGTTGTGAATGTTGTTGAAGCAACAGAGCCAGGCACAGATTGTAAACCGCAAGGTTTATACCAAACGCCGGGTGTAAATACCCCATATTGTAGCGTGTATGATGCAAATGGCCGCGAGAAAATGGGCCCAGATCATCCACGCCGCGTTATTGGTTATTTTACGAGTTGGCGAAATGGTGCCAATGGTCAGCCAAGCTACTTAGTTAACGATATTCCTTGGGACAAGATCACCCATATCAACTATGCCTTTGCGCATGTTGATGGTAATAACAAGGTCTCGATAGGTGATCCAAATGCAGCTGGCAACCCAGCGACAAACATGACTTGGCCGGGCGTTACAGGCGCTGAAATGGATCCAAGTTTTAGTTACACAGGTCACTTTAACTTACTCAATAAATTCAAAAAACAACATCCAGATGTAAAAACCTTAATCTCTGTAGGTGGCTGGGCTGAAACAGGTGGTTATTTTGGTGAAGACGGTACTCGCGTAAACAGCGGTGGTTTCTACACGATGACAACCAATGCCGATGGTTCAGTGAACCAAGCGGGGATTGATGCCTTTGCGAAAAGTGCCGTTGAGTTTATTGAAACCTACGGTTTTGATGGTGTCGATATTGATTACGAATACCCATCGTCAATGAATGACTCAGGCCACCCTGATGATTTTCCTATCTCTAATGCACGTCGCGCAGGTCTTAATGCCTCGTATCGTGTATTAATGCAAAAACTACGTGAAGAGCTTGATATTGCAGGTGAAAAAGCAGGCAAGCATTACTTATTAACAATTGCTTCGCCCTCTTCAGGTTATTTATTACGTGGCATGGAAACATTCCAAAGTGTGAAGTATCTCGACTACGTTAACATTATGTCTTATGACTTACATGGTGCATGGAATTCACATGTAGGCCATAACGCAGCCTTGTTTGATACCGGTCTTGATTCTGAATTAGCGCAATGGGGCGTTTATACCACCGCTGAGTTTGAAGGCATTGGTTACTTAAATACGGATTGGGCTGTGCGTTACTTCCGCGGCGCGGTCTCTGCGGGTCGAATCAATATTGGTATTCCATATTACACCCGTGGCTTTAAAGATGTATCCGGTGGTACTAATGGTTTATGGGGCCAAGCAGCGCTGCCAGATCAATCAAAATGTGCGAAAGGGACTGGCGTTGGTGAGAAAAATCAATGCGGTAATGGTGCACTTGGCATAGATAACCTATGGCACGATAAGAACGATGTGGGTGAAGAAATGCCAGCAGGTTCGAACCCACTATGGCATGCGAAAAATCTCGAAAATGGCATTAATCCTTCTTACCTTGAAATCTATGGTCTAACGCCAGAAACCGATGCAGATGATGTGTTAACAGGTACTTATACACGTTTTTACGATGATGTAGCAGTTGCTCCATGGCTTTGGAATGCAGAGAAAAAGGTATTCTTATCAATTGAAGATGAGCAATCAATGGCAACCAAAGTTGATTATGTTATCAACAATGGCCTTGGTGGCATCATGTTCTGGGAGCTTGCCGGTGACTTTGATTATGACTCAGCGAAAGGTGAGTACTTCATGGGCTCAAGCTTAACCACACTTGCTTACGATAAATTTAACCAAAGTGGTGTGGCTTACAACACTCATCAAGGCAATGTCGATTTTACCCTGCCAAGCGAAGCGGTTGACGTAAGCTTTACAGTGAAAGACTTCCCAATTGGTGATGATAACTACCCAATCGCACCTACATTCGCATTCACCAATAACTCAGATATCGACTTAAGCGGCGCAAAAATCAGCTTTGATGTGCCCGTTTCTACCTCGGCAATTTTCAAATCAAATTGGAATGCACAAGAAAAGCTCGGTATGGCTGTTGAAGCAAATGGCTCTAATGCGGCTGGCGATAATATCGGCGGCTTTGAAAATGAGTTCCATCGTTTTTCAATCACCTTAGTGAATGAGTGGGGCGGTATCGAAAAGTCATTTAACACAGGTGAAACCGTTGAGGCGCAAGTTATGTACTACATGCCAATTACGGGGCCAACTAACTTCACCATTGAGAAAAATGGCAAAACCTATGCCTTCAAATACGAATACCCAATGCTACCAGATGGTACGGCAGGTAGTGGTGATACTGGCGGTGACACCGGTGGTGATACGAGTGGCGAGGGAAGCTGTAATGGTGTCGATATAGCAAGCATCCCAGTGTATCCAAATTGGCCGCAAACTGATTGGGCTGGTAATCCAAGCCACGCTGTTGGCGGCGACCTAATGAATCACAACAACGTGATTTACGAAGCAAAGTGGTGGACGAGCACAGAACCAGGCACATCTGCTGACTGGACGGTGAGTTGCACGCTTTAACCAACTAAGCGGAGCAAGCACTTTGCTCCGCATTTCTACAGCGAGAACAACAATGAAAGTAATGAAATCAAAGGCATTGTCTTTATCGGCAGTGGCAACCAGTATGCTGCTTGCCTGTGCATCAAGCCATGTGAATGCCCACGGATTTTTAGAAAGCCCGAAGGCTCGTCAAGCGATATGTAATGCTGATGGTGGGTACTGGTGGCCTGCTGATGGTACGGGTATTCCTAACCTTGCTTGTCGTGCAGCGTTTGTTGAAGCAGGGCATGTACAGTTTGTGCAAGACATTGAATTTTCAGCTAATACCATTGATTACACAAGCCTTGATGCAGTAAAGCAAAGCGTGCCTGATGGCCGATTATGTGCCGCAGGCGACCCTGAAAAACGCGGTATGGATTTACCTTCAGCGCATTGGCAACGCAGTGAGGTTATTCCTAATGCGAATGGCGATATTTTAGTGCGTTTTTTAGCAAGTACGCCGCATAACCCGAGTTTCTGGCAGTTTTATTTAACAAAACCGGGCTTTGATAGTGCGACTCAAGTGCTTACTTGGGACGACCTAGAGCTTGTTGAAGAGTACGGTAATCTTGATTTTAGCATTGATGCTAACAACGGCCGTTACTATGAAATGAGCGTATCTATTCCACAAGGGCGCAGTGGCGATGCCATTTTATACACGCGTTGGCAACGAGATGATGCCGGTGGCGAAGGCTTCTACAACTGTAGCGATATTAATATTGTCAGCGATGCGACCCCGACAGAGCCAACCGATTGGGCAGCAATTAGCTACTTTGTTCGTCAAGGACAAGACGCTGAGGTTGGCGGTAGTGTGTCAGCTCGGTTATTTGATGAAAATGGCCAAGAGTTACTTACTCAACAAATGCAGATCACAGCTGATAATCAAGCTAATTGGCAGGCTGAATTTGCAGCGCTGTTAAACCTTAATTACGCGCACTTAGTTAATATTGGCGTGCAAAATAGCGCCGGAGATATTGCCTTTGATGCGTCTGATTTATTGATTAATCAAGTCTTTACAACGAATGCAAACTACAGCTTTGCACTAAGCGTACAAGCGGCTCCTGACAATACCGCGCCGATAATTCATCAACCAGATGACCTTCAAGTTGAAGAAGAGAGCAGCACCGCGATACACCTGCACGCCTTTGATGATCAGCAAAGCACCTTAACTTATAGCTGGGATGTACCGGCACCACTGAGCATTACGGGGAATGATGCCAACATCACGCTAAACGCCCCCGCTGTAGATGCTGATACAAGTTACACCGTAAGTGTATCGGTGTCAGATGGCGAGCTCACAAGCCAAGTAAGTTTTACAGTGACTGTGCTTAATAGCACTGTGGTCGACCCTGACCCTGTTGATCCGAGCGTGCCTGCTTGGAATAGCACAAGCCAATACAACACGGGCGATAAAGTGAGTTTCAACGGTGGAATCTACAGCGCGAAATGGTGGAACCAAGGCGCACAACCAGACAGTAGTGATGCATGGCTGCTTGAATCTGGCAGTGCATCAATCGAGTGGAACAGCGGCAAAGCCTATCAAGGCGGCGACGAAGTAACCTATCAAGGACAGCGCTATCGAGCGCAGTGGTGGACCCAAGGAGATGTACCGGGTGCCAGCCAAGTATGGACAGAAATCTAAAGTTTTGTAGTTCAAACTTTATCAATAACAGCGTAACGCTATATAAAAACAAATAAGAGAGAATCATGAATATAAAACAATTAAGCGCAGCCATTGGTGTTGCACTCTTTGCAAGTGCAGCGAATGCAGCACCTTCAACACCAACCATTATTTGGGAGCCACAAGAGTACTCATTTGTTGAGGTTGATCTTGAAGGTACAGGCTCATACAAGAGCTTAGTGAACCGCGTTGATGAAGTCACTATCAGCATTGAATGGAACGCATGGAGTGGGGATGGCGGCGACAGCTATAAAGTGTACTTCGATGATATGTTGGTTAATGAAGGCTCGCTGGCAGCAGGCACTAAAAGTGGTGTTATTAGCTTCCCGTATGATAAAGCAGGTCGTCACACATTATATGTAGAACTATGTGAAGGCGGTACCACCTGTGCGCGCAGTGAAGGTAAGCCAATTGTTATTGCCGATACAGATGGCGGTCACTTAGCGCCATTGCCGATGGATTATGATCCAAACAACCAAGATATTGGCACCAAAGATGGTCTTGTTACCGGTGCCTACTTTGTTGAGTGGGGTATTTATGGTCGCGATTTCGACGTAACCAATATACCAGCACAAAACCTCAGTCATATCTTGTATGGGTTTATTCCAATTTGTGGACCTAATGACTCGTTAACAGGCGGCCCTAAAAACGCGTTAAATACTGCCTGTGCGGGTTCGCAAGATTTTGAAGTTGTGATCCACGACCCATGGGCTGCGATTCAAAAAGCGCTACCGGGTGTTGATAGTAATGACCCAATTCGTGGTACATATTCGCAGTTAATGGCGTTAAAGCAGCGCTATCCTGATCTGAAAATTTTACCATCAGTGGGTGGTTGGACTTTATCAGACCCATTTGCCTACTTTACCGATAAAGCAAATCGCGACACGTTTGTGGCATCAATGGAAGAGTTTTTAAGAACGTGGAAGTTCTACGACGGTGTTGATATTGACTGGGAATACCCGGGTGGTCAGGGTGCTAATCCAAATTTAGGCGACCCAGTTGCTGACGGCCCAGCATACGTTGCGTTAATGCAAGAGCTGCGAGCGATGCTTGATAAGCTTGAAGCCGAGACAGGTCGTGAGTATGAATTAACATCAGCGATTGGTGCGGGTTACGACAAAATTGAAGATGTCGACTACTCACAAGCTCAACAATATATGGATTACATTTTCTTAATGAGCTATGACTACTATGGTGCATGGAGCAATGTAACGGGCCATCAGGCTGCACTTTATTGTTCATCGCATTTCCGTGTTGGTCAGTGTGATGGCACAGGTGTCGATGAAGAAGGCGTTCCATATAAAGGCCCTGCTTACACAACTGATAACGCAGTGCAAAATCTACTTGCGCAAAACGTACCATCGAAGAAAATCGTGGTAGGTGCCGCTATGTATGGCCGTGGCTGGGAAGGCGTTTATCCAGAAAATGCCACTATCGCTGATAACCCTATGACAGCACCGGGCAACGGCAAACTTAAAGGCACTACAGCGCAAGGCGTATGGGAAGATGGTGTAATTGATTATAAAGGCATCAAAACTTACATGCTGGGCGCTGCAGAAAATGGCATCAATGGGTTTGAAACAGGTTATGACGAACAAGCCGAAGCCGCTTATGTATGGAACCGCAGTAACGGTAAATTAATTACATACGATAACCGTCGTTCTGTTTTGGCAAAAGGTGCTTATGTTAATCAATATAATCTAGGTGGTCTGTTTGCATGGGAAATTGACGCTGATAATGGCGATATTCTTAACGCTATGCACGAAGCGCTTGGTGGCACAGTAACTGAGCCTAGCAATAGAGCGCCGGTGCTATCTGTATCAAGTACCGTATCTGTGAATGCGGGCGAAAGTGTATCTATTAGTGCATCGGCAACAGATGCTGATAACGATCCGCTAAGCTTTAGCTGGACAGCTGACAGCGCGTTAACAGTAAGCGGTGAAAATTCAAATACCCTTGTTATCACAGCGCCATCAGTGGCTGCTGATACGCAATACACGGTTGCTGTGAGTGTGAGCGATGGTGAGGCAAGTGTAAGCCGTAACGTCACTGTTAATGTTGTAGCACCAACAACAGGTGAGAACCAAGCACCAGTTGTTGCGGCAATTGCAGATAAAACCGTAGCAGAGGGCGCGAGTGTGGCAGTGGCGGTTTCGGCATCTGATGCTGATGGCGATGCACTCTCATACAGCTGGACAGTGCCAGCAGGTTTAACGTTAGTGGGTTCAGGTGCTGATGTGAGCTTACAAGCGGGCAGCGTTGATGCTGATACAAGCTATGTTGTGTCGGTTTCGGTAAGCGATGGGCAAACAGCGACTGCAGTGAGCTTTAATGTTACCGTGACAGATTCTGGTACAACAACTCCGCCAGATGGTGAAACCACATGGGATGCAGCGGCGACTTATGTTGGTGGTGATACGGTGATTTATAACGGCATAGAATACACAGCTAAATGGTGGACACAAGGTGACCGCCCTGATTTAGGCGGCCCATGGGAAGCTAGCTCACAACCAACCGACGGTAATGGTGATGTTGTATGGCAAGCTGCAGGTATCTACAACGGTGGTGACCAAGTCACTCACCAAGGTAATAAATACGAAGCGAAATGGTGGACTCAAGGAGACGAGCCAGGCGTCGCGGATGTATGGAAAGCACTTTAAGTGTAATAACCACATTTAATGCCCATCATTAAAATGTGATTTCCCTTTAAAGCAGCCGCATGGCTGCTTTTTTGTGGGGGAAGTAGGTTGGGTAGAACGGAGTGAAACCCAACATAATCCATGTAAACCTTTTCAAATTTCTTATCTTCAGACGCGCGAAACAAGTTTCACGCCTACGGGGGAAAACATAGGCGCTGGGGCGTGATGTAAAAACTCTGCTACAGACTCGTATCTCGCACCTCGAATCTCTTAACTTTACTCTTTCCCCTTTAAACTCGCTAACTTAAGACATTTCCCCGGCTAAAGCCAGCCCTACGGGCTGCCACCTCGCATTTCGGAACTTTCCCCTTAAAACTTACTAACTTTCTGTTTCTCATTTCATACACTGATCTTTCAGGCATTATCAACCATACTTGAATAATATGATCTGTAAGTATTTAAGCTAAGGTGGATAAATGAGGTTAAGCGCGTTGTTTTTACTTACCGTTTTTGTATTTAGTAACTCGGTATTTAGCTGCGATAAAACCTTAAAAGTGGGAATTAGTCAGCAGTGGGCGCCTTATGTCTTTACGCAAAACGGTGAACTCACCGGCATTGATATCGATGTGGTCAACTTAGTACTAAATGAGGCAGGGTTTTGTGCAACATACGTCGTCATGCCTTCATCTAAACGCGGGTTTACAGAGCTTAAACACGGTAAAGTCGATTTACTACCTGCCGCAAGTTATAGCACAGAGCGTGACTCTTTTAGTTTCTTTTCAGAGCCTTACCGTAATGAAGTAATGCGCTTGTTTTGGTATCCTCATGGCCGGTTAGAGTCTTTAGACTTGCAAGGTTTGCTCGAACATCAGCAAGTTATTTTAACTAACAGCGGGAGCTACTTTGGATCTGACTTTACTCATTTAAAAGAAGAACCAAAGTATAAAGAGCTACTCGTTACTGTACCCTCTTTGCGCCAGCGGCTAGCTATGTTGGTTGCTAAGCGGGTCGATTTTTTTGTTGATGATGAATTAGCCGGTTTATATTTAATTCAAAAAAATAACCAGCAGGGGATCGAGTTGCATCCGTATATTGTCAATAATGACAGCGTTCATTTTATGCTGAGTGAAACAACCCTTTTAGCAGAAGACAGAGCAGCTATTAACTCAGCAATTATAAACAACCAGCAAGCGATAACCGAGATTATCGCTCGCTATGTTAAGCACTAAGCTAGCCTAATCACTAAATTATCCTAAACGAGTCACACGCAATTTAATTCGCCCCGCATTCGCCCCATAAAAGCGGTTTAGGTCGTTGGCAAAAGGACAAAACTCACCTGATTTAGCAATACGAATATCAGCACCCTCAGCAATTTCAAATAAATGATCGTCGTTGTTATCGATAGCACCAATTAGCGCAAACCATTGTGCGTGGGGTAAACGTCTAAACGGTTCAAGCACGGCCATTGGGATTTCTTTCACCCCAAGTTGGATATTGTCGCGGTGCCAACCTGCAGGTCCGCAACTAATGCCGTCGTCATACCAAGTTTGCTCTGGGTAAGGCGTAAATCGGTACGTGCCACCTTGCTCTAACATTAAGCCTGTGTGATTGTACTTTTCAGCGCCATACACAAACACATCTTTACTTTCGTCTATGCCCAACACCGTCATATTTTGTTTATCAAGCGCAATATGTGGGCTTAAGCCTTTAAATTTCAAGCGGGTTTCATCGCTATAAAGTACATCGTAATGAAGGCTTTTTAACGACTCCGGACGATAGCTCGTTAGGCGATTAATGCGCTCTGCTACTGTGTAATGAATGGTTGGTGCGAGCGTGCTTTGTTCGTTATCAACCAATACACAGCATTCGCGATCTACCAGTTTGAACAACGGGTTAAACCAAAAATAGTTTTGTTGATGACTAAGAGCTAGCGGATCTGGGGTAACGGTTACATCATCTTGTGCAATGAGGTTACGATGCTCTTCTGGGAGCAGAGTGTTGTAATTGATATCCGCGCTGGTAAGTAAGTTTAATGCAACGGTTTGTTCAATCAGCCACTCAATCGCATAGCGCAGACAAATGTCTGCTAAGCCATCACGATAATAGCCGCCACCCACATCAGAATGGGCGCCTGCAAACCAGATCTCTTGCACATGCGGTGCACTGTTTATAAGTGTGGGTTCAAATGCACGGCGTTTTTCATCAAGTGCCACGCAATGAAGGGCAGCTTTTATATTGCTTGCTAGTGTGTAGTTTTCAAAAATGACATGCTCAGCACCGCGGGTTGCTTTTGTTACTTTCGAAAAGCCTATTGATGCAACGGTATCGAATACACATAAGTACACATCATCACTGATAAGTGGCTCTAAACATTTGGCAAAGCGCCTAGCAAGAGCAGCACCGCGGCTAAAACCAGTTAGAAGTATCTTGTCGCCTACATTGTAATAGCTTTTAAAGTCGCCCATAGCCCGGTTTAAAATGCTGGCAACATCATCACCTCTTGGCGCAAGGGCTTGATTGAATAAACGTCGAAATCGACTACCTTGGGTGCCTATACCTTGATAATAAAAGCTAAGTTGAGCTGGAAATGGTGTTGCGGGTTCGCTATTGAGTGCGCCGCCAAACAATAAATGAAGTTTAAGAATATTAGAAATACTGGCGTCTTCTTTGAAATGTGCGGCGCTGAATTGTTCAGCATCACGAGGCTCACTGCCTGTGCCATCAAAGTTGAAAATCAGCGTTTTAGCGGTCATAGCGTCATTCCTTTAGTGGTTTGTATAAACATACTCCCACTTTATGAAAATTTGAAGACAAAGATTCACCTAGACGAGCATTTTTGACGCTACGCTAACGTGGTTGCTAAATTAAAACTAAGTGGTTTATCAAGAGGTGTATTTTTGTAAGATTGTCAGTAATACTTGGTAGTCTTTTTTTATTTCAAATAATTTCGATTGTATCTCCTCAAAAGGGTGACGCTCATTGGCGATTAATACAATTAATTCGCTTAGGTGTTGATCTAATCTTGTAGCACCTAAATCGCCGCAGGCTCCTTTAAGTGAATAACTGGCTGATGTAGTTGTTTTAAAGTCTCTGTTCTGTATGGACTGAGATAGTGACGCTAATTTGACATGAGAACTATCTAAAAACATTTTGCTTACTCTAATGAGCAAGACCTCATTGTTCATGAGTCGGTAAAGTGCCGCTTTTTTATTCCAATGGTTCAATTCTAAACTTTCGCTTTTCGAGTTTGTTGTTTGCTGCTTCCCTGACATCTCACTGTTCATTTTTTATTTGCCTTTATAGTTATGTCATTTTGAAAAAATCTACAAAAATTTAAATTATTCATTGGTTGCGATAATACAAACGCAGCGATTTCTTCCTTGTTGTTTAGCCTGATATAGCGCTGTATCTGCACTGTTGATTAAATTTTCTGGAGTAAAATTTTTATCATCTGACAGTGTTGCGCTTCCCACGCTTATCGAGACTATTCCTGACTCTGTAGTTGGGTGTTTAATAGCTAAATTTTTAATGTTGGCCAATAGCTTATGAGCAATAAACTGCGCTCCTTGAATATCGGTATCAGGTAAAATACAGAGGAATTCTTCACCACCGTAGCGAATAGTTGTGTCTGTTGGTCGGTTAATACTATTTTTGATTTCTGTAGCTACTTTTATTAAGCAGTTGTCGCCTTGTTGATGTCCAAGCTGATCGTTGTATTGTTTAAACCAGTCTATATCGATCATCAGCACAGATAGTGCCTGACTATGACGTTTCGCAAGTAATAGATTTTGCGTCAGAGTCGTATTTAAAGAACGGCGGTTTTTTAATCCCGTTAGGCTGTCTTGCTGTGTCTGTTGTTTTAAAAGATCTGCTTGTTTCTTTAATGTCAGGTGTGCAGTCACTCTGTTTAGAAGGGTTACACCATAGACTGGCTTAGTTACAAAATCCACAGCGCCTGCTTGCCAGCATTGGTTTTGATCTTCTTGATCCATAATTGCAGTGATGAATATAACCGGAATATCTTTATAAGAAGGGTGAGCTTTTAGCTCTTTACACACATCAAGACCACTCATAGACCCTAACATGACATCTAACAATATTAGGTCGGGTTTAATAGAGTCACAAACAGACATCACTTCTTCACCACAATTAATCGTGTGGGTTTTAAAATGTGATGCTAGTAGGCCTTCAATGACAGTCGCATTGATTGGCTCGTCATCGACTATCAAAATGATGGAATCATCAATCAGTTTGTTGTTATTTACTTCATTAGATTGCAAATTATCTTCTCCCTGAGTGTTGATTAAGCATAGACTGAATTTTTAGAATTTCTACAACTAAAGAATGGAAAATTATATTTTTTATTGGCGCTACTGATGAGATAGGACTAGAGTTTTTTTAGTTACATTAATTGAGGTCATAGTCTTGCTTTTTTCTCATCTAAATAATCGGCAGAGTAAAATACTCGTTGTTGATGATGAACCTACAAGTCTATTGGTGATGACTGAGGCTCTTGGGGATTTAGGTGAAGTTATTGGATGTGCGTCAGGAGTTGAAGCCTTAGGCGTAGCATTTTCATTCAGGCCCGATATTATTTTACTTGATATCGAAATGCCAAATATGAATGGCTTCGAAGTATGCAAAGCAATTAAACAAAACCCACTAACAGCCCTATCAATCGTTATTTTTGTTACCTCGCATAATGAACAAATATTTGAGTATCAGAGTTTTGAGAATGGTGGAGTTGATTTAATTCATAAGCCTGTAGACTTAAATCTATGTCGGTTGAGAATAGTAAATCATCTAAAAATGAAGCAACAGGAAGCGCAAATAAGTACTGCAAAAGATGACGTTGCGGCACTAATAGCTCAAGTTCCGGTATTTATTTCTTATTGGTCAGTGCAAGAGCTAAACCTTTTTAATAATGACATGACTTGTCAGTGGTTTGCCGTAAGTGGCAATGAGATGATTGGCCACAGAGCTAAAGATATTCTTCCTGATGATCTATACCTTGCTTTGCATAATTGTTTAGAAGAGCAAAAGCCGCAGGAAGTGTTAAATGTACCGTTTGTCGATCCGAGCGATAATATTGAGCATGTTAGGGCACAAATTAATTTACAATTTCATGAAGGGCAAGCGGTAGGCGTTATATTGACGCTTACGGATATTACATCAATTAAGCGCACTAAAAAGTTATTAGCTGCTGAGTCTGAGCGATTGCGAGTAATGCTCAACTCGATTGGTGATGCGGTTATCGCAACAGATAATGAAGCCCATATTACGTTTATGAATCCCATTGCTGAAAAGCTAACGGGTTATTCAGCACAGCAGGCTCAGGCAAAACATATTGATGACGTGATGAAGTTGACTGATGCGTATTCAGGACAAAACCTAGTTAATCCTATCCTACTTGCTTTGCGAGAAAATCGTATTGTTGCTATGTCGTTAAATACCCAATTAACAGCATTAGATAACCGTGTTTATCGAGTCGAAGATTCTGCTGCGCCAATTCGTGATGATGATGGTCGTGTCAGTGGTGGGATCATCGTTTTTCACGATGTTAGTGAGTCAGTGGCAATGGCAGTTAAAATGAGTCACCTTGCTAATCATGACTTACTAACCGACTTGCCTAATCGAGTCTTGCTTTATGATAGAGTCTCCCATGCTTGCAAAGTAGCCAAGAGTAAGGAGCAACAAGTTGCTTTAATTTTAATTGATATTGATCATTTTAAATACTTGAATGACACACTTGGTCATCAACAAGGTGATTTAATAATTAAACTTGTTGCGAAGCGATTAGAATCTTTAATTGATTTAAACTACACATTAGCGCGGATCGGCGGTGATGAATTTGCGATATTAATCCCTGAAATAAAGCTAACATCAATTATTGATGTGATTGCTACTGACATCATTAATACAATGAGTGAACCATTCAAAATTGATGAACAACCTTATATTTTGTCAGTGAGTGTAGGTATTAGCATTTATCCTAGAGAATCAGTGACAGCAGAAGATATGATGACTCATGCTGATGCCGCTATGTATAAAGCGAAAGAGCAAGGACGTAATCGCTTTTGTTATTACTCAGATGATTTAGAGCATCAGTTTAAACAGCGCCAAAGTGTTGAAAAACTGATTCGTACTTCGATAGAAAACGACAAGATAGAAGTTTATTATCAACCCAAGGTCGCACTGGGTTCACAAAAAATAGTCGGTGTTGAAGCACTTGTTCGGTTACGAGATACTAATAATCAAATTATATTGCCAGTTGAATTTATTCCTTTAGCTGAAGAGACTGGACTTATTAACGCTCTTGGTGAGTCAGTTTTAAAGCAAAGTTGTTACGCAGCAAAGGAGTGGTTAGATAAAGGCTTTCGTATCAAGGTTGCTGTCAATATTTCAGCAAAGCAGTTTACGGATAAAAACTTTTGCAACTTTGTGGCGCAAACTCTCCAAATGTCGGGCTTACCGAGTGAATTGCTCGAATTAGAAGTTACAGAAAGTGCGTTAATGGAAGATTTTGAAGTAACTAAGAGCATGCTGAATGATTTAGCGGTGCTTGGCCTGACTATTGCGATTGATGATTTTGGAACGGGTTATTCCAGTCTTTCATATTTAAAGCTTTTTCCGGTCGATGTTTTAAAAGTAGATCAATCATTTGTTAGAGACATGATGGTTGATTCGCAGAGTATGGATATAGTCAAGACAATAACAAGCTTAGCTCATTCATTAAGTCTATTAATTGTTGCCGAGGGAGTAGAAGAAAAACAGCACCTAAATAAGTTGATCGATTTAGGCTGTGAACTTGGGCAGGGGTACTATTTTTATAAGCCCATGCCCAAAGAAGAGTTTGATAAGCTATTAGTTTAAGTCACGGTATGGCTGTATAGGATGCCACAGCCGATAAAAATAAGTGCAACACCGCCAATTGCTTCGGCTTTTTTGCCTACCCAGCCACTCATTACGTTACCAAGTAGCGCGCCGATGGTAACCATAATTGTGGTTGCTAGGCCTATCATGGCGGCAGCTAAGTAAATATTCACTTTCATGAAAGCAAGGCTGATACCTACTGTCATCGCATCTATACTGGTGCCAACGGCAGTTAGTAGTGTGGCAATGAAAGAGCGCTTGGTATTCGGTTCAAGTTCCTCTTCATCGTCGTCATCTTCTTTACGACTCTCAAGCAACATATGAACACCTAAACCCACTAACAACACAAAGGCAATCCAGTGATCAAAGGCTTCAACGTAATCTGCACCAGCACTGCCAATTAGCCAGCCAACAATCGGTGCGATAGCTTCGATACAGCCAAACAATAAACCAAGCTTGATTGCACTTAGAACACGAGGATTTTTAAGTGTACTGCCTTTGGTGATTGAAGCTGCAAAAGCATCAGTCGACATAGCAAGCGACAAAACGCTTAGTGTAATAATATTCAATTTTTGCGCCCCACAAAAAGTGGGCATTATACGCGGCGAAGCTCAAAACAGATAGGTTAATTTACGGCTCAAATAGGTAAGGAGCTTAATAAGCGCTGTACAGATAGTTATTCATTACAGTGCCATCTTTGGGTGCAAGTTTTGGCGCAAGTTTAATAAGCTCTTCATAAACATCAGGAACAAAAACTTTTAGACGCTCGGCACGACGAAAGTGGTTAGGCTCATACTGGTCAACAAGTTTTAATGCGCTTGGCATATAGTCAGCGAGGGTTTGTGTGTTATAGCTTTGCTCCAGTGCTTGGTCGAGAATATCAAGCCCGGGTTTAGAAAAATCATGCGCAACTGCAAGGCTTATTAAAAACTTAACAGCTGCATTTGAATGCATGCTTGCATAAAAATACATGTCGTTGTTATGCATGTCTTTTAATGAAAAATCAAAGCCGTTATCAGCTAATGTCTGCCATTGTGCTAATGGCAATTTAGTAAAAACATAAAGATTCTTAGGTGCAGTTGGGTCGACTCTGTTTTGCCAAATAGACGTTAATTGTTGAGCGTTTTCTATTGTTGCTGCGAGCAACATATTTGTCTGGTGGGTACTCAGTTTTGCTGTTTGGGTGATACTGGCAATGGTATTAAAATCTTTTTCAATAATTGCTTCTTTGTAGGTTTGGTACTGCGTTGAGGTTTGATATTTATACTCATTTAAATGCAAGAATTGCCAATTATGAACCTGCACAGGGTCGATGGCTTGAAGCATATCGGGAGTTAGTAAGCCTTGTTGCGCTTCGAGTGTTTCTAATTCTTTGAGTGCTTGAGAGCGTGTTTTTATCGCTTCTAGTGAATTGATCCGCTGATCTATCGTTTCACACTCAGGAGATACTTTTTTGGCTTGCTGTTTTTGTAGTTCATAGGCGCTGAGTGCTTTTGATATTGCAGAGTTATCTTTTTCTTTACGTTTAAATGCTTGGTTATTTGGAATTAGCTTTAAATCTATAAACTGAGAAAAAGCATCATTAGCAACTTGGTCGCCAACAAATAAAAGGCTACTCGGTAAGAATGAAGATTTAAGCATCAGCATCCTATCGTTCGGTGTGTCGCGTACAAGCTCGCCGTGAGCTCGATAACCCTTATTTTTTAGATAACTTAGTGTTTCTATGTGTTTGCTCTCTAGTGGCTGCACTTCGCTATTTGAGCTGCCTTTTAGGTTTACAATGGCAATATCCATCGCTGTAAATACATTTGGCTGATTAGTGGGCTCAATACCTCGCTCACTTAATAACTTTAAAATTGGCACGTTAAATTCACTCACAGCGACATCTGCAAGGTTTAAATACAGTTGTTCATCCATAAAGTCATCACTCATTGCTGTAGGCGAGCCGTTTAGCTGTGCAGTTTGAGAGATGAGCGCTGTTAGGTAATCATTAGGTAAGTTGCTTTTTAAAGCCACAGCAATGTCGTTAACAGTAAACTCTTTACTAGATATCGCGTTTTCAAACTCAGTTAAACTAAGCGCATGAGCATTAACAAGAAACAAAATAGATGGTGAAATGAGCCTTGATGGGCCGATTTTAAACGGCGTTTTTAAATAGGTATTAAAATCATCGTTGTTATCCAATAGTTTGTACAATGCTGTTTTGTTTACTTGCTCAGGTAATGGCACATTAAACATCATTGAGCCAGTATTTTGACTAAGGGGTCCATCAATTGCCGTTAGTTGATTGATTGTATCTATATCAAAATAATCAATGACCTCAAGCCCTTGCCAGTTTTTTAATATGCCAACTGATAAGGCATATTGAAATTGCTGTTCTGCATTTTGTTTGATGGCGTTAATAACTAAGGTATTAAATGAACGGTAGGATATTTTCACAAGTTCCGAATAACTTAAAATATCTTCAAGGGAGTCGCCGTCTTTTAGTGCTTGTTTAATCGCTGCTTCTATTTGACTGTGATCAGCTGCAGCTTGAGTGGCTTTTAAACTTTGTTGCTTACACTGGCGTTTGGCTAGCTTGAGTTTAGCCAGCTCTGTGGCTTTGCTATTAGGCTGATTTGATGGTTTAAAGAGGCTCGTAGCCTTTTTTTGTTCAGCGACAGTAGCAGAAGATGTCGAGACTTCATTGCTTATCGCTTCGATGGGTGTGGGTTTATCTAATATCAGGTAGGCCCCACAGGCACAAAGCCCTGCAAAAACGGTTAGCGAAATACCTTTTTTCATCTTCAATCCATGGATTTATCTTGCTTGAAGTGTATGACTTTGTAGAGTGATGTCAATTACCTAGGGACGAAGTGCATAAATAGCCGACAAACAACTAATTTGCCGGCTTTATGCCGTAGCTTAATGCAGTTTCATTTTTGGCCTAACAACGCGGAGTACTTTTTCGCTGATCCACAGTGCAAAAGTTTTTGCACTGCCATGGATAGCACGTTGATGCATACGATAGAGCGAAATATACATAAATCGCGCTATTTTACCCTCTATAAAAAAGCTATTACTGGTTAGGTTACCCATTAAACTGCCTACCGTGCTGTAGCGTGACAAGTTAACTAAAGAGCCATGATCACTGTAGGTAAAGGCACTGAGTGGTTGGCCTTTGAGTGTGGCTATTAGGTTTTTTTCAACACATTGCGCCATTTGATGAGCCGATTGTGCTCTGGGTGGCACTTGTGTGCCATCTTCTTGAGTAAATGCACAGCAATCACCAATCACAAAAATATCGTCGTTAACGCTACTTTGCAGATATTGGTTCACCTTAATTTGGTTATTGCGGGTGAGCTCAAAGATACCAATATCTTTAATGAAATCAGGTGCTTTCACACCCGCAGCCCAAACCATAATGTCGGCTTTGATATGTTCATCGTTTTTGGTAATAAAGCTGTTTTCTGTGGCTTCTTTTACTTGCGTGCCTTCGCGGACTGTTACTCCTAATTTAACCAGTTCACGCTTAGCTGAGTTTGCAATGCGCTCGGGTAATGCGGGCAAAATTCGCGGCCCCGCTTCAATTAAATCAATGTGTAAGCGTTTCGCGGTCATTTTATTAAGGCCATACATTTTTAGCATGTCTGACACATGATAAAGCTCTGCCGACAGCTCAACCCCGGTTGCACCACCTCCCACTATAGCAATGGTTAAAGAATGCTGTGGGTCGTCATCTTGATGTAAACGGGTGAAGTTATCGAGTAGAGCATGCTGAAAGCGTTCAGCTTGCTGGTTTGAATCAAGGTAAAAACAGTGCTTGTTAACGCCAGGGGTATTAAAGTCGTTACTGACACTGCCTATAGCAAGTACAAGGTAGTCATAACTGACTTGGCGCTCGGGTAAAATTCGGTGGCCAAGCTCGTCTTTTAACTCGCTTAAAGTGATGGTTTTGTTGGTTTGATCTAAGTGGCAAAAGCTGCCGAGTTGAAAATTATAATGATGTTTTGCTGCATGAGCTGAGTATACAACGCCGTCTAAATCGGCATCAATCGACCCCGTCGCTACTTCATGAAGTAACGGCTTCCAAATATGGCTGCGGTTTTTATCGATTAAAAGTATCTCTGCTTGACGTTTTTTCCCGAGTTTGTGTCCTAATTGTGTTGCTAGCTCTAAGCCACCAGCGCCACCACCGACTATCACGATTTTAGGAGGTTGGTTAATCATTACGTTGCCCTCAAAAGTATAATACCTAAACACTCTTGCGAAAAAGCGCTTAGGTATTGCAAGTCCATCCATCAATACCCCATGGCAACGCGCCCATTGTGCGCCTTTTTACTGGTTTTGTCAGTACCTGTTAAGAACAATATAGTGCGCTTAGTTATATCAATGGCCTTGGGAGATTGAGTTAAACACGTTAACATGGCTAATTCGCAGTAAGAGACCTATCATTACCTGAAAAGGGAATGAAAGTGAGGGATCAGGATGACTACACCACTACACACTTCGTTGAATCAATACTTTGGCTTTAATGAGTTTCGCCAAGGTCAGCAACAAACCATTGAGCAGCTATTAAATCAGCAATCGTCGTTGGCAATTTTTCCAACTGGCTCAGGTAAATCTTTGTGCTATCAATTAACCGCATTGCACTTACCCAACTTGACCTTAGTGGTATCGCCATTATTGGCACTGATGAAAGATCAAATCAGCTTTTTAAATAGCAAAGGTATTTACGCGGCAAGCCTTGATTCAAGCCAAACCAGTGAGCAAAGCCATACGGTAATGAGTGATGTGCGAGCAGGGAAGGTGAAAATTTTAATGGTCTCAGTTGAGCGTTTTAAGAATGA
Source organism: Pseudoalteromonas sp. MB47 (assembly GCF_011319765.1). NCBI lineage: Bacteria > Pseudomonadati > Pseudomonadota > Gammaproteobacteria > Alteromonadales > Pseudoalteromonadaceae > Pseudoalteromonas > Pseudoalteromonas sp. MB47. The sequence goes on from NZ_VFBD01000004.1 coordinate 184,855, forward strand.
GCGCTTTCGTGAATTTATTAAACAAGTGCCTATTTCGATGCTGGTGGTTGATGAAGCACACTGTATATCTGAATGGGGCCACAACTTTAGGCCTGATTATCTAAAACTGCCGCGCTATCGTGAAGAGCTTAATATTCCGTTGGTATTGCTACTTACCGCCACCGCAACTAAAAAAGTAAAGCGCGATATGTGTGAGCGTTTTGCCATTGCCCCAGAATGTGTAGTGCAAACAGGCTTTTACCGAAGCAACCTCGATTTATCAGTGCTCAGTGTTGCAAGCCAAGAAAAACCTCAGCAATTAGCAAATATCATAGCCAGCCAACAAGGGGCAGGGATTGTCTATGTCACCTTACAGCATACTGCTGAGCAAGTGGCCGAAGGCTTGGCAAGAGCGGGCTTTAATGCAGTGGCCTATCATGCAGGCCTTGAGGATGATAAACGCTGGCAAATTCAAGACGATTTTATGGCGGGTAAAATTAATATCGTCGTAGCAACCATTGCTTTTGGGATGGGTGTTGATAAGTCTGATATTCGTTTTGTGATCCACTATGATTTGCCAAAATCGATTGAGAACTATAGCCAAGAAATTGGCCGCGCAGGGCGAGATGGTTCGCCTTCAAACTGTTTTACCCTAGCAAACCTTGATGGCTTAAATACCGTTGAGAACTTTGTTTATGCCGACACGCCCGAGCAAAGTGGGATTGACTATGTCATTAATAACATTCGCAACGAACAAACGAACAACCAGTGGGAAATGCAAGAGTACAGCTTATCTAGCGAAAGTAATATTCGTGCTTTAGCGTTAAAAACCTTACTGGTGCAGTTAGAAATGCAAGGGGCTATTACGCCTTTATATGCCTATTACGCCGATTTTAAATATAAGTTTTTAACGGATCAAAACGAGCTACTTAGCCAGTTTGATGCTGACCGACAAGCGTTTTTACAACAGGTATTCAAACACACTGAGTTTAAGAAAATTTGGGGCACACTTAATTTTGATGCGTTAACCCGTGCCACTCAAGTTGATAGAAAACGTGTGGTTGCAGCGCTCGATTATTTGGCCGAGAAAGGTCATATAGCCCTTGAGACCAAACGCATCACGCAAGTGTATGAGGTGAATAACTCGGTAATAAACCACGCAGATTTAGCACCGCAACTTCACCAATATTTTATCGAAAAAGAACAGGCCGAAATTAAACGTATCGCCACTTTAGTGCGCTTTTTTGAGCTATATAGCTGCTTAAGTTATAACTTAGCCCGCTATTTTGATGACCAACATGCACCCCAGCAATGTGGCCATTGTTCAGTGTGTAGAGGACAGCAAGTAAAGCTTAGCTATTCATTAGTGCATCAAATGCCTGAGCAAAATGTGATTGCCAGTAAAGTTGCAGAGCTTAAACAGCACTTAGCCGCTAAAGGAATTAGTGATGTCAGCATCGATACTCAGTGCCGCTTTTTAGCGGGCATGAGCGTGCCTTTATTTACCCGTAATAAAGTCAGGCAGCTTTCAGGTTTTGGCCTTTGCGAGCAACAACGATACAGTGACATTAAAGCCCTGCTACAGCAGTTGTAGCAGGGTCTTACATTTTAAAATCAGGCTCTTTAGCTTCGGTAAACATTTTTGACAGAACTGTCTTGAATAACTCTGTCAGGGTGTTTTGTAAGTACAACTGAAACTTTTCTTTACCGAGAGTTCTATCGAATACTTCGGTATCTAAAAAGCGTTTCATTTCACCGATAAACTCAGGGCTCGTGGTAAGTTCGGGTAACCTATCAATTAAATGAGAGAGCATGGGCTGATATTGCTCAAGTTGATAGTCAGCAACTTTATTTTTAACTAGTTCAATATCTAATTGAGCCCCTTGCTGTTGCAACCAAGCAAGATCCCAAATGTCTCGATGTCGCACATACTTTGTTGTGGCTGGTAATGAAATTATTTTGTCAGCCATCACCTCATCGAGTGTTTCAGCTAAGATCAGTGTATCGCTGTATCCATCAGGCAGAAAATCATAGTTCACATTAAGTGGTAAAGGCTGCTTTGTGTAGGCCGGAATATTGGCAACTTCTAACTTAATTTTTTGTTTGGGTAAATCCTTTCTTTGTGGTGCAGTTACTACTGCAACTTGCCACTTATCAATTTTTAATTCTGAGTATTTAGGGTCTTTTTTTAACTCTTTCGGTTCTTTAACCGTCACCTCAAGGCCATATCTTTCGCCAATATACTTTTCAATACATGCTTTGATATCTTTTAACATGAGTGAATTGAATTCTTTACCACCAGCAAAATCTAAATCTTCACTAAAGCGATTTCCGCCGTAACATAATCTTAAAGAAGTACCTCCTTGAAATACCAGCTTATCAAGAAATCCACCTCTTTCGAGAGCAAATAGGATGTCGTAATGCAATAACTCTTTTTCTATAACAGCTCGCATATGAGAAACATTTGTGGTTTGCATAGCGAGATTTACTAGTTGCGCAAAGTTCTCTTGTTCAGTTTTCATCTTATGCTTCCTCTGCAATTAAATGAGTATTTCGGCCAACTCTTTTTAAATCCCTTAGAGCAGTATTTTTCGTTGCAAATCTCAAAGAGCGATCTGTTTTCATTGTGTTTTCTAGAATGTCTAAACGGTCTCGCTTAGTGTGAGTAAATTCAATTGTACCAAAAGGCGTTTTATATTCACCCGAGCGTCCTGTTGTCATAATGGTCAATCTGCCAACGGGGATTTGTGAAATAATTCCATACTCTGAAAGTGCAGACTCTAAACTAACGTAATTGTACTCACCACGGCGGATTGTTTTTGCAATTAGCTCCAGCGTATCACTTCCTTTTGACTGAGCAAGAGCGTAAATAAAAATGCCATTTGCAACTCTAATTAAAAAGCCATCATCGATGAGTCGAGAAATCCCCGCTCTCAAGCTCCTATTAGTATCATCAAAAAAAATCTTTGCAAAATCAGACATTGTAAAAATATAACGTCCTTGTTTATCAAATTCTGATAGCTTTTTGATTGCATCTGACTTTTTCAATTTATTTCTCAAGTAATGATTAATGGCATATTTATATGTCATTATTGTAGACTTATTTTAGTGCTTTTCAAGTTCACAAATTTAACACTAAAAAGTGTCAAAATTGTACACTTAACCAATTTGAATACTGGTAGTCGGGTAGGTCAAAGGTTGGCCGTGCTGGCGAGCAAAACAATAAGCAAAGGTTAATGGCCCAACCCGACCTATCAGCATCAGCAGTATGATGATGAGCTGACTAGGCGCACTTAAATCCCCAGTTATACCTCGCGAAAGGCCTACGGTACTGAGTGCCGAAATTGCCTCAAAGGTGATATCAAGTAACGACCCTTGTTCAAGCTTGGTGATGATCATAATGCTGGTAAAAGCGATAAATAAGTACAGTATCATGACGCTTAATGCCTTGATCACTAACTTGTCGCTCAGCTGACGGTTAAACACGGTGACCGTGGTTTGCTGTTTTAAATAGCTGCGCATCGCTAAAATTAGGATCACAAAGGTGCCTAGTTTTATGCCGCTCGCCGTACTGACTGAACCACCGCCAATTACCATCAGCAGCATAGTCAAAAGCGTTGAATCTTGACTCAAGCCATCAATCGGTAGGGTATTGAACCCTGCGGTACGAGGTGTCACCGCTTGAAACCAAGCCGTTAATATTTGCTCAGACGTTGATAGCGGCGCTAATGTCGCGGGATTGGCGTGTTCAAAGAAAAAAATCAATATAAATGCGATGCAGTTGAGCACTAAGGTGGCAATTAACACCAGGCGGGTATTGGTCGATAATAATGACCAGCTCTTTTGTTTGTAGATATCAATCAGTACAGTAAACCCTAAACCACCGATGATAAACAAAGCAGTGATCACCACGTTTACGGTTATATCGCCCTTGAATGCCGATAAGCTATCGCCACTTAACGCAAAGCCCGCATTATTGAACGCCGAAATCGTATAAAACAGACTGTGATAGGCGCTTTTTAGTGCGCCATAGTCATCGAACCAACTAATAAAGAGTAAGCAAAATGCCACCGACTCAATCACTAATGAATACACTAAAACATACTTAGCAACTTTGATCACCGAGGTTAAATCGTTAGTGTCAAAAGCGCGGCTGGCGAGTAAGCGTTGTTGTAAGCCTAGGGTTTTTCCTAAACTTAAAATTGAAATCACCGCCACGGTCATAAAGCCAATGCCACCTATTTGAATCAGCAGCATGACCACGCTTTGACCAAATACAGTCAGATCAGTACCTGTGTCGATGACCACCAGCCCTGTTACTGTAACCGCAGAGGTTGCCGTAAATAATGCATCGAGCCAGCTGATCGGTTGGGTGCTTGCCATTGGTAGCATAAGCAAGCCCGTGCCGAGCATAATTAACACAATAAAGCCGATAGTAAGCACTAAAGGTGGGTTTATTTTTTGCCGCTTACGGCACTTTACACCGCTAAATTGTTTTGGATAAACGTTGGCTTGCCAGTTGATCATAATGCACGAAACCGTTTTGCTAATTTAGTTAAGTAAGTTTTAGAGCCCAGTAGCACCAGACTATCGCCGTGACGCAGTTCGGTGTCGTTAGTCAGCTCTGTATTGAAGTAATCATCACGTCGTAGTGTGAGTGGTTTAATATCGCTATTACGTTCTTTGAGCAGCCAGCCAATTTTGCGACCTGAAAGCTGCAGATCAATGCCTAGTTCAACAATAAACGTGGATTGGTTAAGCGGGAAATATTGATTAACCATTGGGTAGTTAAGCGCTTGCGCAACCCTCACGCCCATTTCTTCTTCAGGGTGAATTATGCGCTCAACGCCAAGTTTACTTAGTATTTGATGGTGGCTTTTGGTACAGGCTTTTACCCAAATTTGCTTTACGCCTAAGTTTTTTAAGTGCAATACACATAAAATACTGGCTTCAATATTCTCGCCAATGGCCACCAATACGGCTTGGCAACTGGGTAAATCGAGCCGTGCTAATTGTGTTTCATCACTGGCATCAACCACCACGGTAAAACTGAGTTGGTCGGCATAGTGATTAACGGTGCTTTCGCTAATATCGGCGGCACACACTGTATGACCTTGTTTTGAAAGTTCTAAACAGGCGGTTACGCCAAAACGTCCTAATCCGATTACTGCAAACTGAGCCATAGTCTTTCTCGCTATTGTGGGTACGCGCTAAATGCTAATGGCAAAAAAACAGAAGTCTCTAGAGAGCTTGAAAGCTTTATAAAGATTTTATGCCGAGATAAAAAAACTTTATAAAAACTTTATAGTGACAAAATTGAAAACCCTTTAATCTAATAGGATAAACAATAAGTGAAAAGATGATGCAGTCAGTATTCAAAATACAGTATTTAAAAGCCGCATTTTTAAGTGTGTTGATGCCACTTGTCGTGGTGCTTGCGATATTCCCATTTCGAGAACTGTTTACAACCACCGATATTGTGATGCTTCAGCTTTTGTGGGTGACATGGGTTGCGGTGCGCAGTAATCGCCGTGTTGCAGCGCTTACCACCTTGGTGAGTGTTGCCTGCACGGACTGGTTTTATGTGGTGCCGTATTTTACTTTTCATATCGAAAATATTGAATATGTGGTCACCTTTTTGGTGATGTTGATTGTGGGTTTAGTGATAAGTCACTTAGCCGGGGAGCTCAATACTAAGGTTCGCGATGTGCAAGCCCATGCAAGTAATAGTCGCTTATTGTATGAGTTAGCAAAAAAGCTTAATGATCTCGATAGCCTTGAGGAGCAAAAGCAGCTGTTTTTAACAACCATGGCCGCGCATTTAAAGGTTGCGTGTGATTGGCAGCTAACAGCGTCAAAGCAGTTTATTTATTTAAACGAACAACAAGCTGAATTTGGTGGTATTGCGTTTGCCAAAACGCTAAATGCAGAGCAACAGGCTTTGGCGAATACAGCGTGCTCTTTACTGTATCAGGTTCAAGAAAAAACCTTATTACGCGAGCAATCAGCGGCGATAAAAGTACAGGCGGAGCTAGAGAGGTCAAAAAACACCTTGTTGCGCAGTTTATCCCATGACTTACGTACGCCATTAGCGACCATTATGGGCGCATCAAGCATGTTGGCTGATGATGATATCCAACTAAGCTCTGAGATTATCAAAGAGCAAGCTGCTAACATTTATGAGCAAAGTAAAATACTTAACCAGCACTTTGATAAAGTCATGGAGCTCAGTAAAGTTAATAAGTTAGCTGAGAATATTAAATGGCAAAAGCTGCCTATTTTGACCTTAATTAGCGAAGCAAAATCTCGTCGTCAGCAGCAACTACAAAACTTTAAACTGAGCATCGAGGCTCAGCAACAAAGCATCTGTTTTGGCGATGAAACCCTACTAGAAATTGCCTTTGCCAATATGCTCGAGAACGCAGCTCGTTACGGAGATGGTTCGGCGAATATGCAATTTATTGAAACACACAATGAATATCAAATTGTGCTAACCAATCCTTTTGCGAATAAGCATGAGACGAGTCAAGATGAAGGTGTTGGGCTAGGGAGTGTGATCTGCGATGTGGTTGCTAAATGTCATCAAGGGCGCTTTGAATTAACCCTCAATGAGCAAACAAAGCAAGCAACAGCTATATTAATTTGGAGTAACAGTCGTGGCTAATATTTTGGTTTTAGAGGATTCACCACCTCTGCAAAGTTTTTTAAAAACACTATTAAAAGCCAGTGATCATGAAGTTAGTGTGTGCGCCAAAGGGCTTGATGCGTTTGCACTATTAAGCCAGCAGCAGTTTGATTTAGTGCTGCTTGATTTAGGCTTGCTCGATATGGATGGGCAAGATTGGCTGGTGGAGTTTAGGCAGTGGAGCCTGCTCCCTGTATTAGTACTTTCTGCACGCGACGGCGAAACAGAAAAAGTCACCGCCCTTGATAACGGCGCCAACGATTATCTAACCAAACCATTTAGTGCAAACGAATTACTAGCGCGCATTCGGGTGCTACTTCGCACACAAACAACACCCAGCCTAACTTTGCAATGTGGCGATATTCACATCGACCCACATAAGCACGTGGTCCGTAAAGGCGCTGAAGAAGTCAAACTAACTAAAAAAGAGTACGCTATTTTACTGTTGTTGTTTCAGCAAAAAGATAAGGTGTTAACGCATAACGCTATTTTATCTGAAGTGTGGGGAGAGCAGTATATTAACCGTCCTGAATACGTGCGAGTACATATTGGTCAGTTAAGACAAAAACTTGAACAAAATGCGGCGAGCCCTAAACATATCTTAACCGAGCCCGCCGTAGGTTACCGCTTAGTTGAATAAACTATCTCTTTACATCGCTTTGGGTTGAGTTTGTAACATTCCTTAGGTACTGTTTTAGAGAATAATAATAAAGCGGAAGTCCCTTCATTGGCCATGCATCAAATTAACAGACAAGGTATTAGTTCATTGTCGAATACACAGCTCGAAGATGTGATTGCAGAAATTGAGCAAGCTATTGAGTGGCACCAGTCATGGTATAAAAACTTATTAAGGTGTCTAATTGCAGATACTCCCGCAAATGAACAAGACTTAGCAGATAATGCTCATAACTTTTGTCGCTTTGGGCAGTGGTTTAATAAGCTACCTGATCAGACTATAAAGCTTCACCCTCACTTTTCTGAAATCGCTTCTGCACATAAAAAAATGCATCAAGGAGCGAAAGTCTTGTTGTCGTTAAAAGAGTCTAAGACTGTTATTCCAGTAAACTTATTAGACCAATTTCATGCGGATTTAGATAGATTACGCGAGTTATTTGACTGCCTTATCGATGAGTTTACTGAAGTGCTTCACACACGCGACCCTTTAACGGGTGCATCAAATCGTACGAACTTATTAGAAAACCTGCAAAAAGAACACGAGCTGTGTAAGCGCAAATCACTAAGCTGCGCACTGATAATGATCGACCTTGATCACTTTAAGCAAGTAAATGATGAATTTGGTCATGCTGCGGGCGATAAGGTGTTAATAGCCCTCGTGAAATGCATTAAATCTCAGCTAAGAAAATACGATCAATTATATCGCTATGGTGGCGAAGAGTTTTTAGTCTGCTTACCACAAACAGAGCTTGATGATGCTAAGTCATTTTCTGAACGGCTAAGAGCTGGCGTTGAGGCTTTAAAAATCGACATTAGCAACGATAATCACATTAATGTTACAGGCTCATTTGGCGTAACGCTGATAAACGCCGATGATAATATTGAAACGGCAATCGAAAGGGCCGATGAAGCTATGTATCAAGCTAAAAAGTCAGGCCGCAATCGAGTGTGTGTGGCTTAAACTATTCTTTAACGGCGGTAAATGCTTTTATTAGGCCAGCTTGATAAAAAGAGTAAACGCCTGTAAAGCCTGATTCGGCAATGATGCTTTCGATGACTTGAGATTCTTTTAAAGCAACGTCATTTCCATAAGCTAGTTTTACTCTTTCAATTTGTTCAGGACTGACTGCGGCTGATGACATAACGCTTAACCAGTGACTAAGCAGCATTGGGTAAGTTTTGTCACTTTGATTAGCACTTAAGTCTGCGCTGACAAGTAACCCACCTGCTTTTAAACGTTTGTGAATATCTGCAAAAAATGCCACTCGTTTAGGTTCATCCACAATAAACTGCGATACTAACACGGCTGTCGCTGCATCAAAGGGCATCAAGTTTTTAAGTGAATCTACGTAACCATTATGAAACTGGCAGCGATGTGCCACCCCTGCTTGCGTTAAATTGTGTTTGCATACTTTGATCATTTCACTCGAGGGTTCGACTGCGGTGAAACTAAATGTGGGGAAGGCCTGTGCTAAATGCAAAATTTCATTTCCGGTGCCCGCTCCAACGCAAAGAATATGCGCATTGCTTGGTAGTTTGCTGAATAAAGGTGTCATCATAAAATACAAGGCCTGGCTATTGGGGGCCATGTTTTGCCATTGTGAATCATAATTAGCTGCTTGTTGATCAAATAAGGCGGTGACTTCGTGTTGTTGCATAGTAAAAACCTAGTAGGTAACTTTAAGTGTTACAGAAGTGGTTAGCTCACTTTATTTTAGGAAACTTTAAAAGTTACTTAATAGGGCATTCAAATGATATGGTGATGTATGCATACTCATTTGCTTAATTTTTAGGTTTTAACAATGAAAAAAGGTGCGCATTAAATAAGTGTCCTTTCTTGAACATCGCGTTTTTTAAAACTGCATCTTGTTCGAAGCCTAATCTTTGCAGAACCTTCATTGAGGCAGGATTATCTTCGCACACGTAAGCAAACACTCTGGCGATTTTCGTTTTAGAGAATACTGTTTCGAGTAGCATAGATGCAGCTTTTACAGTGATACCTTGCCGCCAGTACTCTTTTGCCAGCCAGTAACCTAGCTCACCTGAGCGATCAAATTCAAACTCGCCTGGGTGCACACTCACGCATCCAATAAGTTTATCGTTAAATATAACGGCTTTAATGAGCTGACTTTGACTACCTTCATTAATCCACCACTGAGCATCCTCGTAACTATAAGGAGAGGGGATTTTAGTTGATAGGTATTGTGTAACATCCATGTCGTTAAGAATTGCAACAAGTTGTTTTGCATCTGACTCTACGAAGTCTCGAAGTGTAATCACGCTCATCCTTTGGAGTTTTGTAAGTGTGTGTGCGAAGGCATTGGAGTATGCCTTTGCTTGTCTTTATCCGTATTTGGCTTCTAACTCATTTGCTGTGCGATAGCTCTCATAGGTGTTTAATCGCTCGAAATACCGCTCTATTTCTGCAAAATGAGACAGCATGCCAGACTCAGCGACTTTCTCTATGACGAATGACATCATAAAATCAGCGCCAGTAAGGTTGTCATCAACAAAGTACTTTCTACCTTTCAGATGTTGATTAACATAGCTGAGTATTTTGCCAATTTCATGGTCGGCATAATCAGCAATGAAGTTAGTTTTACAGCCATCTTTTGTAATAAATAGTTTTAATAAAAAAGGCACCATTGCTGAGCTTTCAGCAAAATGGAGCCATTGTTGATAATCAATGTAACTCTCACTTTGCTGGTTTGGCATAAACTTACCTTTGCCATACTGAGTTATTAGGTAGTCAGTTATCGCACCCGATTCAGTAATTACTTTACCGTTATCTTCAATCACAGGAGCTTTACCGAGAGGATGAATTTGTTTTAACTCATCAGGTGCTAAAAATGTCTCTTTATTACGTTGGTAGGCAATAATGTCGTAATCAACGCCAAGCTCTTCGAGCAGCCAAATAATACGCTTAGAGCGTGATTTGTTTAAATGGTGTAATTTAATCATTTGTTATCCTTAATAGTGGCGCAACATTATTTGTTGCGCCTAATTTTTTAAATTGGCTGCTGAACTTGCACCACGGTTTTACCAAAGTTTTCACCATTTAACATGGCGTTAAAAGCGTTAAGAGTATTTTCGAAATCAGTTTCAAGGTGCTCTTTGTATTTTATCTTGCCGTCGTTCAGCCATTGTTGCATATCTTGCGCAAATTCACCGTAACGATGGCTGTAATCATCAAAGATAATAAAGCCTTGTACTTTAATACGTTTTCTAAGAATTAAGCCCATCAACATAGATAGGCGATCAGGCCCTGGTGGTAACTCAGTTGCATTATATTGTGATACTAAACCACATAGTGGGATTCGTGCTTTTGTGTTAAGTAAAGGCAGTACTGCATCTAAAACATGACCACCGACGTTCTCGTAGTAAACATCAATACCTTGATCACAGGCGTCCTTAAGCTGTTCTTCAAAGTTATCGGCTTTATGATCTATGCATGCATCAAACCCTAAGTTCTCAATCGCATGCTTACATTTTTGTGAGCCTCCAGCGATACCAACGACTTTACAACCTTTTAATTTGGCTATCTGACCGACGGTTGCTCCCACCGGCCCTGTTGCTGCAGCTACAACCACTGTTTCGCCTGCTTTTGGTTCACCAATATCTAGTAGTCCCATATAAGCAGTAAACCCTGGCATACCTAAAATACCGAGTGCATAGGAAGGAGTATCTGGACTTTCTCCTAACTTCATCAGTCCTTCAGTATTACTTATCGCATACTCCTGCCAACCAGTATAGGCAAGTACCCATTCACCTACTTTATAATCAGGGTGCTCTGATTGCTCTACCTGACACACTGTCGCACCAACCATCACATCGCCAACTTCAACAGGGTCAGCATATGATTCTGCATCGCTCATACGGCCTCGCATATAAGGGTCAAGAGATAAATATATTGTTCTTAGTAAAACTTCACCTTGTTTAGGTGAGGCAAGAGTAGATGTTTTTAAAACGAGGTTATTCTCTGTTGCAGGGCCTGTTGGACGTGATTCAAGAATATACTGACGGTTTTTAATTTCAGTCATACTTATCTCCTATGATTTGTTTTAAATCCTGTTTAATAAATAGGTGCGGGCATGTAATTAGAAATCAATGGCGAAATTGTTACCGAGTAGAAAATGATAATTTCATTCAAACGACAATCCATTTTGCACGGTATAGTGTAAAGGTGTATGCTGGAAAAATATTCAAATGGCGAAACAAATTGATATGAAAGGTATTTCTCTTATAGCTTTTACGCTTGTTGCGGGTTTTATGGCAAGGGGTGCGCATGCTAATACAAGTGTTTTATCGGTTGATCCTATCACTCCAGGAAACGTATTTGCGTTTGAAAACGACGCAAGACGTTATCCAAAGCAAAGTGAGTTTAGTATTGTTCACAGTGTTTCGATGAGCAGTGAAAGCGGCCGACGATTAGCTGTGGTAACTGTTGAAAACAAAGCATCAGGATCGCGTATCTTACAAGCAGACCATATTATGGCTTTATTTGCCGATGGGCGTCGCTTACACCCGTTAGCTTTTGATGAAGGTATCAAGTTAGATGATGGTGAAAAGCGCTCACTGACTTTATCTTTTGGTGAAAATGAATACCCCATTTTAGCGGTATACACGAGTTTAGATGAGTAAAAGGCAGACCCATGAAATTACCTAAGCCACTGGCAGTGATATTACTTTTAAGCTCACCGTTAGGTTTTGCTATTGATAGCCAAGACTTTGTTAAAGATCACGTGTTCACGCAAGGCATTGAAGGGCCAACCATGTATAACGGTGCCCTCTACGCGGTGAACTATGCCCAGCAAGGAACGGTTGGCCGCGTAGATAACATGGGTAAAACATCGTTGTTTGTGCGGTTACCGAATGACAGCGTTGGTAATGGCTTACAGTTTGACTCACTAGGTAATTTATTTATTGCCGATTACGTTAACCACAATATTTTAAAAGTACCTGCTGGCAGCAATAAAGCAGAAGTGTTCGCCCATAATAGCAAGATGAATCAACCCAATGACATTGCTATCACCAAAAGTGGGGCGTTGTTTGCAAGTGACCCTAACTGGGCGAACGAAACGGGTCAGCTATGGCGTATTAATGCGGATGGCAGCACCCATTTACTCGAAAAAAACATGGGGACTACCAATGGAGTAGCGGTTAATAACGACAATACCAAGCTCTATGTGAACGAAAGTGTGCAACGAATCGTTTGGCAATACGACTTAGATGACAACTTAAACATTAGTAATAAAAAAGTTTTGATTAAATTTGCTGATCATGGCCTAGACGGCATGCGCGTTAATAATCAAGGGCATGTGTTTATTACTCGTTATGGCGCAGGGAAGGTACTTGAAGTCTCGCCTACCGGCAAGCTTTTAAATAGCTATCAATTAAAAGGCCAGCATCCAACGAATTTGGCTTTCAACGAAACTCAAAACAAAGTGTATGTCACCATGCAAAAGCGCGGGGCAATCGAAGTGATTGAGCTTTAGCCTTGCTTTGCTCGCGTAATAGCAGCGGTGATTGCCGCTTTTGCTTGCGGACTATTCTTCCAGCAATTTGAATGCAGCATCGACGCTACTCGCTCAGCAATAGTGTTGGCATCAAACCCAGCTAAGTCTTCAAACGATTCAATCCCAACTTCTTCGAACCGTTTTATAACCGTTGGCCCTACACCCTTGAGTGCTAAAAGCGCGCTGCGTTCTTGTTCGTTAAATGGCATGTTTTTGTTCCTTGTTCATTGCGTTTATAAACTGATGAGGGTCATCTAGCCCCAGGAACACAGTGTTAATATCACCCATAGGTTCATTGAGCTTAATTTTAATATTCGGGTAGCCAGAGTAGTTGTAACGTTTGATTGAACGAGCGCGTGCAATAAAGTCGGTATTTAAATCAATGGATTTGATATTTTTTAAAGCAATATTGTAAGCAGGATAGAGCCCATAGCGAATAATGAGTTGCGATTTACTAATAGAAACAGGGCGCTTTGCAACTGCTCGGTATTCTGCAATGAAGAATAAAAGGCTAAATATAGTTAAACCAGTGATTATGTTTGCTGCTGTTGATGACCACACAAAGTGTATGAAGAAGTGCATCATGGGCAGTTCTAATAAGATAATAAAAATAAAGCCAAGTAAGTTAGCTTGTGCACCGTCTTTATTATGATAACTAAAATGCTGTTCACCAGTGAAATAACTAGGTTTAATGTGTTTAGCGTAAAAAAAGAAAGCCCACATCCGTGTTTCGAAACATAAAAAGTTTGCAATAGCACTTTGTTTGAAAAGCTTGTTAATTGGCCGTTCGATAGCTATATCAGGATCTGTCTGCTGGCTTAAAGCGGATTTTATTGCCAGGTACACAGTAATGAGAGCACTTAGCTCTAAAATTACAATCAAAGCTAAAAGCCCGTAACGACCTTGCTCTAAGTAATTCATTAAAAATTTGTTTTGTTCGGGAATAATGTAACTCCCCACTAAAATAGCGAGTGAGCACATCATCAATGCTTTAAAAGCCGCTTCTTTCTTATTTTTAATTAATATTAAGCAAAGTACAGGTAATACTATCAGTGCATCAAGCAGGTATAACCATTCAAAATTTGCTTTGCCAAAGTCATTTAGTGGATGCTTTCCCTGATAATAAATGCCCCAAAAAAGACTAATACTGATTAGGAAAATAAATGGAATTTTTGACTTTATTGATTTGAGCATAACACCTTCCTTGCAGTTTTACTGCTTATATCTTAAACAACAATCTATGCGCTGTCCCTTTTTATTCTGGATATATTCGTACTTTCTAAAATAAAAAAGCGCACCGGGCAGGGTGCGCTTGAGGGGATCAATCCTGTGTAGCTAAAACAGTAGGATTAATTAGAAGCTTGGGACATATCTCAGTGAAACACCGACTGAACGGCCAATCACACTGTAATCACTCACGGTGTTAAAGTGGTTTGCGCCTACCTCAGGTGTTGGTGGTTCACGATCTAATAAGTTATCGACACCAAAGTTAACAGCAAGTTCCTCGTTAACTTGCCATGCAGCAGCAAAATCTAAGTAATTTTGTGCTGAGATTGTTTCTGAACGGTCTACAGCATACTCTACTTCACCTATTCTGCGCCAGCCAAGTTGGAAGTTCATGTTATCTAACTGCCAATCAATGCTTGCGCGATGTTTGTAGTCAGCTTGTAAAATGCTCGCAAAGTCACCCGAACAGGCGCTGCCGTAAGTTCCCTTACAGTCAACTTCAGGCACTGTGCTGTTGTTTTGACGGGTTTGTTTAGTAACAAAGTTACCTTGGTACGAGAATCTAAAACGACCACCCATTTGCTCTGGTGCATCAATCACATAATTTGCTGCAACGTCGATACCTTCTTGCTCAATGGCGGCTAAGTTAAAGTCATTAACGATGGCTGTGCTAATAAACCCCGTGTTTGGATCGCGAAGTACCGCACCACACAATGGGTTGTTCGGATTCGGGTCATCAACATAACAGCTTTGTAGTGCAGCACCTGGCTGAATTTGGCTTACCGCATCTGTAACACGAATACTGTAGTAATCGAGTGATAAATCAAAGCCTTCTAAGTAGCCAGGTGTGTAAACAATGCCTAAGGTGTCTGATTCGGCTTGTTCAGGTTTAATATTCGGGTTACCACCATAGGTGTACTCTGCGGTACTTGAATCAAACTCGGTGCCAACAGGCGGCGCACCAAACGCAGCACATTGAGCCGCATCACCGGTGCCCAGTAAACATGGATCGCCGTTATAACGCCCTGCTAGTCGTGGCACAAACTGGTCGCTATTTTGGTCAAATAACGATAACGAGAGCGCTGTAATTGGGCTGGCAAACTCACCTAAGTTAGGTGCTCTAAACGCGGTTAAGCGGTTGGCGCGAATACGAATGTCGCTGTTTATTGCCCAGTTGATACCTAGTTTGTAAGTGTCTTCTGCTTCGGTATTTGAGTAATCAGAAATACGGTAGGCACCTTCAAAGCTAAGCTCTTCAGCAAACGGTTTATCAACTAAGATAGGCACTAAAATTTCAGCATAAAACTCTTCAGAGCTAAAGCTTGCATCCATATCAAATGCGCTAATAGACGCAAAGCTGGTGCCGTTTCTAAATGCATCGCCCGGTGTTTGTTTACCGGTTTCTTTACGGTATTCGTAACCGATTGCAAAATCGATAGCGCCGGCTGGTAATTCAAATAAGAACCCAGAATCACCCGATAGTGTTGCTGAGATGACACTTTGAGTACGGTCGCGAGTGGTATAAAGCAGCGGATCGCTAAAGTCGCTGAAATCAAGGTTGGGATCAAAAATATCTACTGAATTTGCAAGGGCAGAAAAACGACTATTACCACTGTTATCAATACGGTATGCGTTGTTATATATGGTGGCTACTTCGTCCGTTTTGCCGTACTGACCATATACGTCATAACGTAAGTAGTCAGTAATATCACCTTTTAGACCCAACTGAAATTGCATTGAATCACGTACCGCTTCGGTGTGTTGCACGCCTAAACCTAGGTTACGTTCAACATTAACAAGGGCATTGCCTTCGCTATCAAACGTAAGTTGGTCACGTAGTTCATCAGGAATATACGCATTGTCTTGCGTGAGGGTCACTTGCTCGTTTACAAAAATCGGTGTTTGACCACTGGCACCCGCACCATTTACGGTCACTTTAGAATACATTGCGCGGCCATAGGCAATGGCACTGTCGCTTACATCAACGTCAAATAATAAGCCCGCAGAAAAACGGTCCATCGGTTGAGTTAAATAACGGTCAGCTGTGAAATCAGTTGTTTGACGCTCACTTGTTACAGCACCAGAATCAGCAATACCGATGCTGTTGCCAGAGGCAACGTCAGTATAATAACCACCGCTGTTGATCATTGCCGTTGAGTTTTCAAGCGCATAGTTACGCTCGCCGGCTAATAGCTCTTTTCGTTCGGTGTAACCAATATAGCCTGTTACATGGCCGCGACCATCTGCGATATCACCACCAAAAATTGCTTCAAAGTTAAGCTTTTCGTTACCGCCGTCAGCACTTTCGTAACTGGTTGAGAATTCAGCGCCAGTAAAATCATCGTCTAAAACAAAGTTAACAACACCAGCTACCGCATCGGCACCGTAAACCGCTGCTGCACCACCTGTTAATACATCAACGCGTTTTATTAACCCGGCTGGAATAGTATTTACATCAACCGAGTTACGAAAACTAAATGGTACCGCGCGAGTGCCGTCAATAAGAACCAATGTGCGGTTTTGACCAAGGCCGCGTAAATCAATCGTTGATGAGCCAAATGAGTCACCGACTGTGGCGCCGGTGCTGTTGGCACCCGCCGCAGCTTGTGGCAGTTTCGCGGTAATATCTTCAACGTTCACTGCACGGTCTAGGTGAATTTGTGCTTCATCAACGCTCACTACAGGACTACTTGAGACCAGCTCAGTACGTTGAATACGTGAACCTGTTACGGTGATCACTTCAGGTTTTTTTGCTTCAGTGCTTTGCTCTGCGTGTGCATAACTAATTACTGAACTTACAGCGAGAGCTAAAGGTGATAGCAGCAATAGCGAGCGATGCCCTGTTGATGTATTTGCTTTCATGATGATTCCCTTGCGTTTTATCATTTAAATCAACGCAGGTTGGTGTCTGACCTAGACCATTTAGTTAATTTAATGAGTCATACTTTTTGTTATGATGCTTGTGTGCTCTCCTTTTGGGGAGCTCACCGGTACAGTTTTAAAGCAATTTAAAAGTCTTTGCAATAATTATTCTTTAAATCTATTATTTTAAAATATAAACTATTCCAAGTCGTTAACCCGCTTATTTACATCTAATAAGCTGATTTTAAGTGATTTATTTATGCATCAACATATTGAAAAACTGTATTTAAGCGCAAAAAAAGAAAAAAAATTAATAATTGGTCTAATGAGTGGCACCTCATTAGATGGCCTTGATATTGCGCTATGCGAAGTATCAGGGCAAGGCATGGATACTCATGTCGAAGTCGTAAAATTTACGACGGTCGACTACGACGATGATTATAAAACGCGTGTAAAGCGAGTGTTCGCCAAACGCGAATGTGACCTTGAAGAAGTCACTTTACTCAATCCTTGGATTGGTCAATTACATGGTGAAATGGTTGCCAAAACGTTAGCCAGCTGGGGAGTAGCAAAAGAACTTGTTGATGTGATTGCCAGTCACGGACAAACTATTTATCACTGCCCTAAAAACCAACACAAGCGTGCAGAATATGGTAATGCAACACTACAAATTGGTGATAGCGATCATTTAGCCGTGACTGCAGGTATTACAACCATAGCTGATTTTAGACAAAAGCACATTGCAGCGGGTGGCGAAGGTGCACCGCTTGCGGTATATGGTGACTACTTGTATTTCACAAGTACCAGCGAAAACCGCATATTGCTTAATATGGGCGGCATTGCAAACTTAACCTATTTACCTAAATCGGCAGATGCACGAGCGGTTTTTAGCTCTGATATTGGCCCCGGCAATACCATTATGGATGCTTATGTGCAGCGTTATTTTGCACCACTTCATTATGATAAAGATGCCGCTATTGCAACAAAAGGCGCGGTAAGTGAAGATTTGCTCGCAGCGCTGTGTGATGATGCATTTTTTGCTTTAGGGTTTCCAAAAACCACCGGGCCAGAAGTGTTTAATCTAGACTATTTAGCTGCAGCACAAGCACGCTCGAATACGCAGAACTTATCGCACTTTGATGTGATGGCAACCTTAGTGCAGTTTTCAGGAGCAATGATTGCTAAAGCAATTAACCAATGCAGCGAAGGTTTGACCGATGTGGCTGTATACGCCAGTGGTGGTGGGGTCCATAACCCATTATTAATGGACATTATTTTGGCTAATTGCCCAGCGCTTTCAGAGATAAAAAATACCGATTCGTTGGGGATTAATCCAGATGCAAAAGAAGCTGTGTTATTTGCTATTTTAGCGAACGAATGTCTGTCGGGTGGGCAACAACGCTTTGGTAATACCGAGCAAGGGATCCCCGATATTACCATGGGTAAAATTAGCTTTGCTGACTAGGCCCTAGAAAAAGGCTAAAAAGCTTGCGCCAATATTACTAATGTAATGGCGTAAGCCCTGGTTTTTAGCTTGCTCAGAAGTTAATAGCTCTGGTGATGTGCTAGCTGCAATGCTGACATCAAACTGGGCGCTGTCTTTAAGTGTTGCATGCAAGCCGTGTAGCATTAATTGCAATACAAATTCACCACTGTGAGTAACGTTTTCTAAGGTAAGCATTATAACGTGCTGTTCTAGATCGTGTTGCGTTAAAGTGTGTGCAGTAAAATACGCCGATTCGCGCGCATCAGGGCGGGTTGCACTGATAGAGATCACATCGCCTTCATGGGCATCATCTGGTAGCACACAACAAAACACAACACGCTTTTGCTCATTAGCCGCAAAATGCAATTGTTCGTATTCCATAGTATGCGCAAGTGCAGCACATAAAGGGTCTTCACTAGAGGGGAGTGCAAACGAAAGTTGCACCAAGGCACTGTCCATTACTTCTTCATTACGTTAGGTGATTAAATTAGCGTCAATTATTGATCAGTTAAATGACAGAATTATGACTATTGTCATATTGCGGATTATTTATTTCAGAAACAGAGGAAAGTTGAATATTTGATTCGTTTGGTCGGATATTTGAACTAGCTAGTTTGTATAATCTCACCAATAAAAGTATTAAAAAAGGTGTGCTGCAGCACACCTTTTAATTTAGTTATTTACTTCAAAACATATTCAATTTTATGTAATTGACCAGTAAAAGCGAATGGTGCTTTATCGTAGTAGCTTCGGGTAACTGTTGAGCCAAGATCCTGACCAACATCAAGCGTTTCAGTGGCTGAATAGCGAACCGGAGGCACTTTATCCACTTTGCCAGAGGCAACCTTTTTACCGTTTACTATCAGTGTCGCTTGGCCGCCGTTAGGTGCTTTTCCTTGTTGGGTATATTCAAGGGTAAGCGTGACCTCGCCAGTAGGTAAAGCTTGTTCAGATTTAACAACATAGTGGTGCTCGTTAAAGAAATTCATCACGTAAACAGGTTTACTGTCTTCAACATATAAGCTGTAGCCAGCGCTTGAACCTCCTACAGCAACTAATACACCTTCTACACCTTGCTTTGGTACATTAAACGTTGCCGTAATAGAATGCGAACGGCCATAAACAGCAGGTGCGCTCCCTTCAGGGATACGATTAGTACCAGCTAAATAAGTAAACTGAGTTTTTCCTTTGGTTACACTGGGGCGTTCAGGATTAGTTCCACGTTCAACAAAGCGGTCATCTAATGGGTAAACATTAAATTTTTTCGCTTCTTGATCAAAAATTGAAATTAAAGTTCTTAATTTATCTGGGTATTTAGCAGATAAGTCAACAGCTTCAGAAAAGTCTTCTTCAATATTGTAAAGCTCCCATTTATCATTATCGAAACCAACAGAACCATTCAAAGCCCATGGTACTCCATGAAACGAAGCAGCCACCCAACCGTCATGATAAATAGCACGATGACCACCGGTTTCAAAATACTGAGTCGTACGTTTGCCTTTAGCATCTTTATCGTTCAGCGAGTACAGCATGCTCACACCAGCCATCGGCGTTTGCTCTACACCGTTAACAACTTTAGGCTCAGGAATGTGGGCTGCATCAAGTATGGTTGGTGCTATATCAATCACGTGATGAAACTGTGAGCGCAAGCCACCATGCTCTTTAATATATTTAGGCCATGACACAACAAGCCCATTTCGGGTGCCACCAAAATGTGAAGGGACACGTTTCATCCACTGGAATGGTGCTGAGCCTGCCCATGCCCAGCCAACAGGAAAGTGGTTCTCGTGCAGCGGGCCACCTAGCTCATCTATTTTAGCTAGTTGCCCTTTGATTGTGTCGGCAATGCCATTTTGCGTCATCATATTGTTAAGTGTGCCAGTGACGCTGCCTTCAGCACTTGGGCCATTATCACCAGCGATAAAAACAATCATGGTGTTATCAGCATCAGGTAACTGCGAAACCGCATCCAGTAATCGACCAACATGATAATCTGTGTGCGCAGTAAAGCCTGCGAACACCTCTTGGTGACGGCTAAATAGCTTTTTCTCGTCAGCAGAAAGAGAGTCCCATGCTTTTATTTCTTTAGGTCGTTCTGTAAGTTTAGTATTCTGTGGGGCTATACCAAGCGACTTTTGCCGAGCTAATGTTTCTTCGCGAACTTTATCCCAACCCTGATCAAATTGACCTTTAAACTTGTCGTTCCACTCTTGTGGTGCATGAAGCGGGGCGTGTGTTGCGCCTGTTGCAAAATACATAAAGAACGGCTTTTCGCTATCGATAGATTCTTGTTGCCCCATCCATTTGATTGCGTCATCAACCAAGTCTTCGGTTAAATGATAACCTTGCTCAGGCTTTTTAGGTGGTTCAACCGGTGTGGTGTTTCTGAATAATTGCGGTTCCCATTGGCTAGTTTCACCTCCCTGAAAGCCATAAAAATATTCAAAACCTAGGCCTGTCGGCCAATGGTCAAATGGACCAATTGGGCTGGTTTCCCAGTCTGGAGTGTTGTGCCATTTACCCCAAGCCGCTGTGTTATAACCATTTTCTTTTAGAATCTGGGCAATACTCGCAGTTTCATCAGGCCAAACACTATGATAGCCAGGGTAGCCTGTTGAAAGCTCAGTAATTGTTCCCATGGCAACTTGATGGTGGTTTCTACCAGTAAGAAGAGCTGCGCGTGTTGGCGAACAAATAGCTGTGGTATGAAAGCGGTTAAACTTTAAACCTTCATTGGCTAGTTTATCGATTGATGGGGTTGGAATTGGGCCGCCAAAAGTACTTGGGTGACCAAACCCAAAATCATCTAATAAAATAACCACAACATTAGGTGCACCTTTTGGTGCTTTTATTGGTTGTGGATAATCTTGTTTAGAGTTTTCAAACGTTTTGCCAATCTTTCCTTGAAACTCTGGTGCGGCTATTGGTAAAACACTTCTATCTATTTCAGATGCGTTCACTTGGCTAAACCCAGAAAGCAATAGCAATGAAATAATACTACCTACTCGTTTTAAACGATTCATCCCTTTCTCCATGGTAATAATTACCGACATGTTGGTATGTAATAGTGAGTATTTAGTCACTAACTTAGTAACTATAGTCCAAGGTAATTGTTTAAATAAAGTACGTTTTGTGTTTTTAAAGGTTGTTTTTAGTGGTAATTCTTTTTGATTAATCCATTAAGGTTGGTTCTTTGGATTTGAGCTTAATAACGGTTTTTAAATTTAATTTGAATCTATTAAAGTTAAGAAAAGACAGTATTTCTGCCGCCTCTTTTTGCTTCATAAAGGTGTAAGTCGACTCTTTTGGCTGCCTGTTCTGGCGTTTCGTTTGGTGCAATTTCAATAACACCTAAGCTTATCGTTGCGCTTATATCCTCGGCTTTTGTTGTAAGGCCTTGAAAAACTTTGTTTATTTCGTTTTCTACTTCAGTAGCAGCAAGCTGAGAAGAGAATAATAGAAAGCAAAAAATCCTAAACATTTTAAATGTTACTCCGTCAGGAATTATTATCCATAATATTAATTTTGCAGATGTTCTGGTTAGCATTCATAGTGAATGTAGCAGGTTTGTTTTGGTCAAATAGCATAAGGCTGAACTTCATTGAACAGCCTTGTGGAAAGTTGTTAAAGTTAAGAGTTTGGTTCAAGCACTTTACTGTCATCCACTAATTTAGTTGTTTGTAAGTTCGCAGCCGCTTGCCTTTCGCTATATCGGTCTACGAGCCAGTCCAGTTTGTCTCTGGTTAGTAAAGTAAATTTAATTAACTCTTCCATCACATCGACAATGCGCATTCTAAACGACGACTCTTTCATATTGCCAGCCTCGTCAAACTCTTGCCAAGCTTTTGCGACTGATGACTGATTTGGTATCGTTAACATACGCATCCAGCGACCAAGAATGCGCATGTTATTTACAGCATTAAAGCTTTGCGAACCGCCAGATACCTGCATTACGGCTAGCGTCTTACCTTGTGTTGGTCTAACAGCACCATCAGTGAGTGGGATCCAATCTATTTGATTCTTGAGCACAGCTGACATATTGCCGTGAATTTCAGGTGAGCACCAAACCTGTGCTTCGGACCATTTCACAAGCTCTCGCAGCTCTTGTACTTTTTGATTGTTTACTGACTCTCCATTATCAAATAATGGTAATCCATCTGGGTTAAATATTTTAACTTGAGCACCTAAGTGTTCAAGTATTCTTGCGGCTTCTTCACTAGCAAAACGGCTAAACGACGTTTCTCGTAAAGACCCGTATAAAATTAAAACTCGAGGTTTGCTTGTGCTTGCATTATCGAAAGTCGGGGTTACGTCAAACTTTGCATCATTTAAGTATTTCATTACATCTCCTGAATGATTGAGGCTTACCTAGTAAGACGTAATGTTTTTCAAAAAGACGAAGTGTTAGCAGAACTTTTTTTGTTTGGGGTGGTAATCAACTAAGTTGCCGTACTTATCGATTTCAAAGTCACAACAACAATCGAATAATGCCTTCAATTTTGATCGACTTTTTTGCAGCCTTGATTTGTAGGTTGAGTAACTGATGTTTAACTTCAAAGCTTCCTCTTTTTGAGAGTATCCTTCGAGATCTATTTTTCTAATTAGATCCGCTTCTTCTTCGGGCATAGCTTGTAAAAAAGGTTCAATGCACTTTATGAGTTCAGCTTTTACGGTTTTGTTTTCTTGTTGCGAAATAATATCATCAAGCTCTATTTCTACATGCTTATTTTGACGCCTATAAAAGTCAACAATAACATGGTGTGCTATTTGAAATAACCAAGCCTTTAAACTTCGCTGATCTTGTAAGTGATGAATATTAAGATGTGTTTTTAACAGAATATCTTGTAAAAGTTCTTCAACATCAGCAGGGTTCGATATTTTGGTGGTTAAAAAAGCACGTAAACTATTTTTGTATTCAAGCCAGATTTGTTCGATGGACATAATAGTATCGTTGTTGGGATTTAATCGTTAGTTTATCAAAAATAGTACAGAGCCTGCATGTGGCAGGCTCATTTTAATTACTATACCAAATAAGATTAGAGTCCGAGTCCTATATCCGTATTTGGGTATTTTTTCATTGTGGCTATGTGTGCTTTCATAAACTTAGTCGCTTGAGGCATGCCCCATTCAAAATATTGGTGCCCTGTGCTTGCCATTTCTTTAGGGTCCATATTTAAATTGAAAACCCAAGGCGCCGTTCCGATATCTAATAAGAATGATGCATCAATGTTGCGTCTTGGCACTGCAGTATTGAACACTTTAAAATGAATTTTGTAGTCTAACCAGCGAAGTGCTGTGAAATCTTCACGGCTCCACATATACACAACTTGACGTCGTGATTTGCCATTATCAGCTAGTAAGAAAGCTGTTTGATCTATGCCATCGAAATACATATTACTCGGAAGCTCATCAATAACACCACCTAATCGTAAAGAAGTCATGTAGATATCGGTGAGGTCCATTAAGCCATTATTGACCTGCCCAGCAGATATCATGCCTTTCCAGTAAGCAATGCCGGGAATTCTAACTCCTCCTTCCCATGTTGTTCCTTTACCACCACGCCACGGCGAATAGCCACTATCTGGCCAAGTATCTTCATTAGGGCCATTATCTGAAGTGAAAATAATCAGTGTATTTTCTAGCTGCCCTTTTTCTTTTAATAGAGCAACAAGTTCACCTGTAATATCATCAACTTCGACCATAGCATCGCGAACGGGCATTGCAGCTGGGCTTGCGCCTTTGTATTTTGGAGCTGGGTAGTTGTCGTTATGGATCTTTGAAAAAGAATGAATTAAATAAAATGGTTTCCCTTCATCAACAGCTTGGTTTATAAATTTTACAGACTCATCTCGCAATACCTGATCAATCATTGAGATATCTTCAATACTATTAATTGGATACGCAACTTCACGCTTACCACCTTTGCGGCCTTTTATCAGGCCTTCAGGACGCAGCTGAGAAGCTTTAGTGTAAAGCTCTTTGTTCGTCATCATGTCGGCATATTGGCGCTCTACCAAAAATTGGGTGTAATCTGATTGAACTGATGGGAGGCCATAGAAATAATCAAAACCTACCTCATGAGGAAGCATTCCCTCAGCTTCACCAACATGCCATTTACCGATTAGCGCCGTTTTATAGCCCACTTTAGATAATAGCTTACCTTGAGATACTTCTTTCTCCCACGGATTTTGTGTCACTTTATCGCCAGTTAGAATAGGGCGAACTAAGCCACTTCTTACGGGTAATCTACCAGTTGTCAGTGCAGCTCGAGAAGATGTGCAAGTTGGTTGTGAATACATTGATGTGAGGCGAAGCCCTTCGTTTGCCAGTTTATCTATATTAGGAGTGGGAGCACCTATCGCTGCACCGCCACCATACACTCCAGGGTCACCCCAGCCTAAATCATCTACTAGTAAAACAAGAACATTTGGCTTTCTGCCTTGCTTAGCTTCGAGATTCTTTAGCTTTGAGACCGCAACTTTCTCTTGTTCAGGGCGAGGAATGGCTGGCTCCATATTTGGCTTTTCAACGATTGCATCATTGAATACATTTTTTTCTGCAACCACAGAAAATGATGCGATTAACAGACTGAGAACTAAAAACCTTTTCATACTTTACTCCTTGTTAAGGGGGATGAATTCACTCATATATATTAACTATTTGATATAAATCTAGTTATTCTGAATTTTTAGTCTTTATTAAGAATATCAGCTGTTGGAAATATGGCCAGTTTTATTGTGCTAGTTTTGCGAGGAGATGAACTTAATGGCGAGTTTATTAATTCTAGAATGAAATATGAGTTCATGTTTTTTTATTATTACTAAAGGTATGGCGCTGCTATAAGTTTTATCTCAAAAATATGATTTTTGTGCCTTAAATGGTATTGTCCTCAGTGTAAATTTAATTAAAAGGAATTACTTTTTTATGCTAAATAAGATGCTTCTTAGTGGTGCTTTTCTATTTTCTGTTACTGCAATGGCTGACATGCCAGCCTACTTTAATAATGAGATAGATCAAGAGTATCGCGCGGTTTTAAAGCACATGGATGAAATGATGCCGCAAACCGATTTAGAGCTTGCTTACTTACCCTCTTTTTACCCGTTTAGCATCTTTGATATTCATGCCACAAAATTGAAAAATGACAAAGATAAGCAAGCGTTTACTAACTTTAATTTAGGCGTGCTTGGTAGTCAGTTTTTAAATGTAGAACCGCAGGTTGGAACAAAACTTCCTAATTTAGTTATTTGTAAAAAAGATAAGTGTACGGAACAAAGGCTAAAGCAAATTAGCTCATTTTTAGCTGTATCGGAGGAGCAAATCTTAGCTTTTAAAAATAACATTAGCTTGAACCTTGTACAATTAACTGCGCCGAATGTTTATCGTATTAACAATACTTTTTACTCCCCAACTCAATTATTAAGCTATACACCATCAAAGTATGCGGGTTTTGTCCCATCTGCCGATTATAAAATTCTATCACCTGATACAGCCTCTAGTTTGATGGAGCTATCAGCTTATTCTCAAAAGCTCAGAGATTTAATGATTAAACATAAAGTTGCAGCTGTCACAAAAGATAAGAATGACAGCGTAAATGTAATTTTTGGCGGCCTTAGCGATAATCATTGGGGGGTGGTACTTTTAGACAAAAGTAATATACCTAGGAAAGGTGATAGAAATGCAATTGGCCTTGAGTATGACGTAATAAAACCACTCTCTGAGACAAGCTTTTATTATCAAACAAATTAAGTCTATTTTTATCAAAAAGTGTATAAATCAATAGAGTGAATTATGAGCTCATTTAAAAAATATAGATTAAAGAACTCTCGGTTTGGGTTGAAAAGTTTTGGTTTAATAGCACTATTTGTATCTTTAACAGGGTATGCCACCGAGCAGCAAATACAGCAGCAAGTTGATGCGTTTATTCAAAGCCAATATAAAGATCATTTTCCAGAGTTAGTCTCTGATGATGAAGTTGGCCGGTTAAAGCGTTTTTATGAGCATATTGATGGCAGAGTCTCTATATTTTGGACTTATCAATCAGGCAATGTTTGGTTAGAGAAGCTGACTCTTATTAAGGTTCAAAATGACGGTTATAACGAGTTGTCGTCTATTTCTTTTAACGGAGTTGTAGAAAGTACAAATAAGGTAGGCGAAGAGCTTGTCATACAATTACGTACATATGATGAAAATGATCCTCGTTGCTGCCCCAGCAAGAAAACCACGTTACGCTACCGTATTTATAATGGTGAGCTAATTGAGTTATAGCCTGATAATTTGTCACCAGGCTATAAATCAAGAATTAGCAAATATGATATTCACCACGTGGTTTGTTGCTGAACATAAAGGCCTGTAACTCAGATTTGAGTACTTCGATAATATCAGTTGTAAAGGGCGTTCTGATTTCGCCAGAGTCTAAATATCTAAGCAGATCAGTTTCATGCTTGAGTGCCGATTGAATAGAGTAGCTAATAGGATAAGTCACTTTAAACTGTTTGCGCGATATCACGTTATCGTGGTTTTCAATATCAACATAAAAAGTTAACTGTTCGTCTTCTTCGCAAATATCACTGCAGGTGCCTTGTTCGCGAATACAATCTAAGACAATATTTCTGATGAAAATATCAAATTCGTTCATATTAATCCTTTAATCTTTGCCCTTCCATTGGGTACAAATAAAATTAGCAAAAAGTAATTAATTTAGCCAATCCAATTTTGCATCTTTTGGATTAACTCTTTCTGAATGGGTTGATTTAATAGTATTAGGGGGTGGGCAGTAGTTAGTTGATAGAGGATAGGATGCGCGATACACGTTTCACGCCTACGTTGTAGCATCGGCTTTATGCTGTGGCATTGATAAATTTTTACGAGAAACGAGAAACGAGAAACGAGAAACGAGAAACGAGAAATGAGAAACGAGGGGTGATGGGTGAGGTAAAACGCGATGTGAAATCGCTGCTACACAAGCAGGTTCAGACTAAATTTAAAATCTGACGGGCTAAAGCCCGACCTACCATGTAGGTCGCTATTTATGGCGACAAGGCTCGAGGGAGATGCGCACCTCGCCTCTCGAACCTCGCACCTCGCAACTTTCCTCTTTCCCCTAGTTACTCGCTAACTACCTCTAGAACCTAGCCCCTAGCCCCTAAAACCTCGCCTCTTACAATCTCTGCGCCTTTACTCAATGCACTGAGTTTGGCGCTTGCTATGTGGCGAGGGAGGGGAGCCATACCGCAGTTTGTGCATGGGTAAAGCTTGTAGGCATCAACGTATTTCAGAGCTTCGCGTAATGTGTGTGCGACCTCTTCAGGGGTTTCAATTTCATTGCTCGCTACATCAATGGCGCCAACCATCACTTTTTTTCCACGTATGAGTGCTAATAGCTCAATGGGCACGCGAGAGTTGTGGCACTCAAGTGAAATAATATCGATATTCGATTTTTGAAGTTTTGGGAATACTTTTTCATATTGACGCCATTCATTGCCCAGTGTTTGTTTCCAATCAGTGTTGGCTTTGATGCCATAGCCGTAGCATATGTGCACAGCAGTTTCGCACTCTAAGCCTTCGATTGCTCTTTCGAGGCACTTAATGCCCCAGTCATTAACATCATCGAAAAACACATTAAACGCAGGCTCATCAAATTGAATAATATCAACACCTGCAGCTTCGAGCTCTTTCGCTTCTTGATTGAGGATTTTGGCAAATTCCCACGCTAGTTGTTCACGGCTTTCATAGTGGGCGTCATACAAGGTGTCAATCATGGTCATTGGCCCTGGCAACGCCCACTTTATAGGTTGCTTGGTTTGCGAACGTAAAAACTTGGCGTCTTCAACAAACACGGGTTTGCTGCGTGACACCGGGCCAATCACACTTGGTACACTGGCTTCGTAGCGATTTCGAATGGTCACTGTTTTACGGTTCTCAAAATCAACGCCATTTAAGTGTTCGATAAAGGTCGTTACAAAGTGCTGGCGGGTTTGCTCGCCGTCGCTCACGATATCAACACCAGCTTGTTGCTGCTCTTGTAAGGCAACACGCAGCGCGTCTTGTTTGCCGTCGATAAGTTCTGCACCTTGCAATTTCCAAGGTGACCATAAGGTTTCAGGCTCAGCAAGCCAAGCTGGTTTTGGTAAACTGCCTGCTGTTGATGTAGGTAATAACTTTTTCATTTTTAATCTCATTAAATTGCGTAGTTGGCAGACCATTTTTCAAGTACTGACTGATAAGGCTTAATAAAGTGTTGCTCTGTAAATTTACCTTGTGCAATCGCTAGTTGACTGCGCTCTTCACGGTCGTAAACAATTTGCGTAATAGAGTGATCGGCGTTTCTTAAATTGGGTTGATAGCAACTACCCGCCACGGCATTGGCGTTATAAATTTCTGGACGGTAGATTTTTTGGAATGTTTCCATAGTGCTAATCGTGCTGATCAACTCTAAGTTGGTGTAATCGTTCAGCAAGTCACCAAAGAAATAAAACGCCAGCGGAGCAACTGTGTTTGGTGGCATAAAATAGCGCACCTGCAAGCCCATTTTTTTAAAGTATTGCTCGGTTAATGACGACTCATTTGGTTGGTACTCAGCACCTAAAATTGGGTGTTGGTTTTCTGTGCGATGGTACGTTTTGTTATCAGACACGCTTAAACAAATAACCGGTGGTTTTTTAAAGTGCTGTTTGTAAGTCTCTGAGTCAATGAAGTATTTAAAGAGTTTACCGTGTAAGTCACCAAAGTTTTCGGGGATGCTAAATTCGCTTTTCGCTTTGTTATGATCAAGCAGCAGTACGCTAAAATCATAATCGCGCACGTAAGATGAAAAGTTATTACCAACAATACCTTCGATACGTTCATTAGTTTGGTGATCAATGATATTAGTTTTTAGTACTTCAATTGACGGGAATGCCTCTGTGCTTTGTGCAATTTCTAGATCAACAGAGATGATCTCAAGCTCAACGGAGTAGCGGTCGCCTTGCGGGTTATCCCAGTTTGCTAGCGCATTAAAGCGACTATCAATCATTTTTAATGCATTACGTAAATTTTGTTGGCGACTTTCACCGCGAGCTAGGTTCGCAAAGTTTGTGGTAAGTCGTGTGCTATTTGACGGATGATAATTTTCGTCGAGGCAAATACTTTTAATTGTAAATCTGAAATCGTTGTTCATGGCAATGTATCCAAAAGTCCTGAGATAAATGATTGCTGCTCACCTTCCTTAAATCGCTAGGTCATTAACCTTAGGTTGCTCTGCAGCGTAAAATACCCAAACCACCTCAAGATGCGAGTTTCAGTTGGAATTAAAAGCGATTTAGACAAGGCATTGGTTGCAAGTAATAGTGGTTCTATTGTTAAAATCAATAACGCAGTATAAATCGCTTTTAAAACAACCCTTTGGGCGCTTCACAGGCACTCACTCTCATCGTTGTTACTTCTTAAAAGGGACTGCCATTCTTGCAAAGTAACGCCTTGATATTAAGCACCTGTGAAACGCTGAATTCTGCATCTTGAGGTGGCTTGGGTATCTATTTATACGTGCTCAGTATCATGAAGAAAAACGTTTTAATTTCAGGTAAAACATGAGACAGATTCATGCATATTTGCTGTTTTAGTAAAATATTTAGGAACGCAGAGTGAAAAAATGCTTTAAAGTTATTTCGGACGTCTAGGTCTCTAAATTTGCATGTTGAAGTTGCAGTAATTTCATATAAAACGTGAGTAATATTCACTAGTTAACAGGACTTTTGAGAGCAACCCCGTACTTTATTGTTGTTATACTCGGTTTCACAAATCAACAACACAGACAAATACAATGAATGAATTAATCGTGCTTATTATCGCTTGCGCCATACTTGGTAGCGGGGTTGGCTTTTTAGCTGGGCTGTTAGGAATTGGTGGAGGCCTAGTGATCGTGCCTATATTAAGCATGATCTTGCTGTATTTTCAGGTGTTACCCGCAGAGCAAGTGGTGCTGGTGGCGATTGCTACATCGCTCGCCTCAATTCTTTTTACTTCAACGTCATCAGCTATCGCTCACCACAAAAATGGTAATGTGCCTTGGCAATTGGCTCCGTGGGTAATGACAGGGGTTGCACTAGGCGCACTTATCAGTGGCTTTTTGGCTTCGCTATTACCCGCAAATGTGGTGCGAATTGTATTCGCTGTGAGTGTGGTGCTTATTGCATTAAAAATGATTTTCAGCAGTAAAAACGACAGCCAAACATCACGAACGCTACCTAATAAAGGCCTTTTGACACTTTATACAACCATCACAGGGGGTCTATCTGCCATGATAGGTATTGGCGGTGGTGCGGTACTTGTGCCGCTACTGACGTTTTTCTCGGTTGATATGAAAAAAGCCATTGGCTGTGCTTCGGCGTGCGGTATTGTCATTGCGCTATTTGGCTCTGTGGGTTACATCAGCTCAGGCAGTCAGTACTTTACATTAAAAGAGGGCTTTGCTGGATTTGTTTATTTGCCTGCCTTGTTTGGTATTGTTTGTACTTCGTGGTTTACCGCACCATTAGGTGCAAAAGCAACGCATCATTTACCCGTCTCTACTATTAAAAAAATATTTGCTGGGCTGTTGGTTATTATGGCTGTGAATATGCTTACAAAATAGTGTTAACTTATTAATTCGACAACGCAAAAGCGGTTTGTTAATGTCAGTTAAGTAGTAATTAGGCTGCTTAACTGCGCGCTTATTTTGGCTTTAGGCGCTAATAAAGGATTCATTTTTTAAGGAACCTGTTATGGATCGTCGGTGCTCTCTAGCAAGTAAAAAAACGCTAAGCTCTTTATTTGTTGCTCTATCAATGTTGGCTTTGCCAGTGACTGCTGAGCCTACAAAGCCACTCGAAACTCACCACGCTTTAATGGGCCAAGTTCTCAATGCACACCAACAAGCTCCCCTTACAGGTTTTGCACTTCATGTGATTGTTGATGATGGACATACTTTTTCAACGGTAAAGCAAAGTAAAGAAAATGCGCCGCAAGTTATTAACCCCAACAGTTTATTTAGAATTGCCAGCGTGACTAAAACCTTCACTGCAGCAACGGTGCTACGTTTGCATGAAGAAGGTAAATTAAATCTTGATACAACACTTGATAAGTTAATTTCTGACGACTTTTTTGCGCTTCTTGAAAGCGATGGCTATGCCCTTGATAAAATGACGCTTAAGCAAGTGCTGAGTCATACGGCAGGGCTATACGATCACGCTCAAAGCGATCAGTATTTAGCTGGCATAATGGCAAATCCGCAGCAAGATATTACGATGCGCGAGCAAATTAAAGGGTGTGTAGAGTGGGGCGACCCAGTTGGCAAACCTGGCGAGCTTTTTTCATATTCAGATACCGGATATGTGTTACTCGGCCATATTATTGAAAGAGTGACAGATTTACCCTTGCCTGAAGCGGTTCGTAAATACTTAAGTTTCGACAAAAATCATATTGAAAATGTGATCTGGGAACGGGGTGATTCAGTTGCTGTGGATGAGTCACGACGCGTGCATCAATACTTGTACGGCAACGACACCTTTAATTGGAGTCCAACTGTCGATTTATACGGTGGCGGTGGGCTTGTTGCCAGTCCAATCGGTATGGCTAAATTTTATCAGGCTTTATTTTCAGGTAAGGTCTTCAAACACCCAGAAACGCTCAAACTCATGCTCTCTAATAAAGGCTTACCTGCAGGTAGCCCTTATCGTTTAGGTGTATTTGCAAAAGAATATAACGGCACTTTGGTTTATCAACATGGTGGCTTTTGGGGCACTTTGGTGATGTATGAACCAACAACGCAGGTGGTGGTAGCAGGAGCTGTTACTCAGCAAAAAGACTATGCCCAGCTTGAAAAAGTGATGAGTGATTACTTAACATTACAAGCAAAATAAGCGCAATGAGTGTTACAATGACCCGTAACTTATTTCAGATTTAAATTAAATGTCTAAGCTTTGTTCAACTTGGTTGGTGATAATGTGTGTTTTGCTCTCTTTTGTAGGGCAGGTTATTGCGTCGCCGTCTGAGTTACCTTGTGAAAGTGAAGATATTTATCAGCTCGCTGCACTTGATAGCGCAACCATCCAAATCAGCCTGAGTGAAACTAATGATTGCTGCAATATCGATTGCTGTGAATTAGGGTGTTCTTGCATAGCAAGTTTATGCTCACCAATCTTGTATTTAGACCTTGAAGTTAAAAAAATTAAGCTGCCCTATTTTGCTGGTTTTCGATTCAGTGATCAGCAACACCCCCCGAACTTAATTGCACGGCAATTATATCGCCCACCCATTTTTACCTCTTAACCAAAACCTATAAGTTGGCATTTGCTCGCCTATAGGTGCTGGTTAATGAAAATTTATTTGTCATTACAATAAGCATTCTAAGAGGTAAAAATGCGTCAAAGACTATTTAAATTAGCCGCGGTTACACTGCTATTGCCATCGGCTGGTTATACAATTGCACATGAAGATGAACATCATCATGAAGAAAAAAGTATCGAGCGAATTCAGGTCAGAGCGTCACGTTTAGGGCGTATTGTGACAGAATCAGCTACTCGCACTGAGATTATTAACGGTGAAGAAGTTCAAGAAAAGGCATTAATGCGGCCTGGAAATATTTCGATGTTAGTTGCTGAAACAGGGGGGGTTAGGGTGCAAACAACATCACCATCACTAGGCAGCGCGAATATTCGTTTGCAAGGTTTGTATGGTCGATATACCCAGTTACTAAGCGATGGCTTGCCACTTTATGGTGGGCAAACGGCTTCGATTGGCCTTTTACAAATTCCACCTACTGATCTTGCAAATGTTGAGATAATTAAAGGTTCTGCCTCATCTTTATATGGTGGTTCAGCACTTGGTGGTGTAATTAACTTAATTTCGCGAACACCTGCCGACGAGTTTGGCGGCGAGGTATTGCTTAATGCGACATCTAAAGATGGCCAAGATGTAACAACCTATTTATCGGCCCCGATCAATGAGTCGTTCGCAAGCTCTTTGACAGCGGGCATTCATCATCAAGCAAAACAGGATCTGGATGATGATGGTTGGATAGATATGGCACAGTATGAACGGGTCACTGCAAGGCCTAGGCTTTACTATCAAGGCGAAAATGGAGAAAACCTCTACTTAACTCTTGGAGGGATGAAAGAACAGCGTAAAGGTGGCACTGAAGCTGGGGCTTTAATGCCTGATGGTCTGCCATTTGTGCAGCAGCAAGATACACTCAGAACAGACTTAGGTTTTGTTTATGATCAAGCATTAGCTGAAGAACTTGATTTAAATGTTCGTGGCTCAGCAATGGAACAAGATCATGATCACCAGTACGGTCAGGTATTTGAACAAGATAAGCATAATAGTTATTTACTTGAGTCGAGTGTGTCAGGTTATTTGCACAATACTGCTTGGTTGGTAGGTGTTGCATATCAAACAGAGCAGTTTTCCTCACAGACATTTTCGGCGTTTGATTATCGTTATGAGGTGCCAGGACTGTTTTCACAAATTGATTACCAAGCAACGGATGACTTATCAATGTCAGTGAGTGCTCGTGCAGATGATCACAGTGAGTATGGCAATCAATTTAGTCCTCGACTTTCTGTACTCTATAATCCAGAAAACTGGCTATTTAGAGGTGCATATGGCAAAGGGTATTTTGCACCAACTCCTTTTATTGAAGAAATTGATGAGGTCGGTTTATCACAGCTTGAGCCCATTAATGACTTACAAGCAGAGCAAGCAGATACAGCTTCATTCGATATTAGCTACATTGCTGGTAATTTAGAAACCAGCATAACGTTGTTTTCATCAAATATTGAGCATGTTACAGAGCTTGAAGCCTCTCAAGTTGGCAGTGAAAAAGCCGTTCGACTTGTAAACAGCCAAGGGCAAACACAAATCAGAGGCGCAGAGTTTTTAATACGCTATCGCTGGCATGATATTAAGTTTACCGGCAGCTATTTATATACCGATGCAACGAAGCAAAATCAGGCAGGGTATGGTCGCGAAAAACTCACTCTAACACCAGAGCACTCGGCTGGGCTGGTTGTAATGTGGGAGGAGCATGGCAGTCATCTAGTTGGTTTTGAAGCCTATTATACTGGTACTCAGCACCTTGAAGACAACCCTTACCTTGAACGAAGCAAACCATATTGGCACTTGGGGTTGTTAGGTCAAATAACCACGGGTAACGTAAGCTGGTTTGTAAACGCAGAGAACTTACTTAACGTTCGTCAAACAAAAGAACACCCGCTCACCTTGCCTGAGCAAGCTGTAAGTGGACGCTGGACAACTGATATATGGTCTCGAAATGACGGTTTTACCGTTAATGCAGGCATGCGAATTCAATTTGGTGGTTAATTAATAAATACCCAAGCCGCTCATACTTTGTTGGGTGGCTTACTTATTTTTAAACCAACACTCAAAAAACTCTATAAACGCTTTCACTTGCCGAGGTTGAAATTGCCTGCTTGGATATATCACCTGTAGGCCGACACTTTTTTTATCGCTGTGGCTAAAGCCTCGAACATACTCATCTAGTATCAAAATAAGGTCGCCTGTTTTGAGGTCATTTTTGATATCAATGTATGATTTTAAGGCTATGCCATGGCCTTGATTTGCCCAACGTCTTACCACCTCACCGTCTGAGCATGAAAGGTGGGGAGCTACTTTGATAGAAAAGTGCGTGTTATCTACCTCAAAATGCCAGTCATTTAGTGGTTGCCCAAGCCGCTCAAGTACAAGGCAACGATGATTTTTTAAATCTTCGGGATGTCTTGGCAAACCAAACGATTTTATATAGCTAGGTGAGGCGCATAGCACACGGCGGTTATTACATAGCGGGCGGCTAATCAAGTTACTATCAGGCAAATTGCCGAATCTAAATGCCAGATCAATACCTTCCTCAACAATATTGGTGACCCCATCTGTCAGTACTAAATGCGGTTTAACATTTGGGTGATTATTGATGAATTCTGCTAATGCGGGTGCAACAAACTGGCGACCAAAGTCTGATGTTGCAGAGAGTTTTAGCTGGCCTCTTAGGTTTTGTTGCGACTCTTGAAGTATGTTTTCTGTGTTTTCGACTTCTGCTAATACTCTTAAACAGCCACTATAAAAACGTTCACCTGCATCTGTTAAGGCAATACTGCGCGTATTACGCGTTAATAATCGCGTATCGTAATTTTGCTCAATTTTATTAATTCGTGCTGTCATACTTGCAGGCGAAAGCCCCAATTTTCTTCCCGCAGCGGCTAACCCTCCCGCTTTTACAACGTGAACAAAAAGCGCCATATCATCAATTTTTGACATTATTCTTCAGTTTTAATGAATACTGATTTAACTCTAAGGCTAATTATAAATTTAGTCAAAATAGTTAAACTCATTTCATCACTTGAAGGAGATAGAAATGCAGCTTAATCACGCTCTGCTTTTAGCAACGAATATCCAGCACATGGCTCAGTTTTTAGAGTCGTCGTTAGGCCTTAAAAAGGGGCCAAGGCCAGCATTTGGTTTTGATGGTGTTTGGTTATATGACGACTTGGATACGCCATGCATTCATATAGCAGCTAAGTTTGGCATAAATGAATCGCAATCTGATTACTTAAGCCAAGCTTCGGTATCAACAGAAGCAGTTGGCTTATCAACGGTTGACCACCTTGCTTTCTTTGCAACTGATTATCAAGAAGTTAAAGCACGGCTAAAAGCAACTTCAATACCATTCGTTGAGCGGGAAGTGCCGGCAGCGAATGAGCATCAAGTGTTTATTCAAGGGCCTGATGGATTAAAAATAGAAATTTTATTTACACGCAGCGAGCTTATTTAAAAGGTACACACATGAAAAATAGAGTATTTAATCCAGACCAAATTGGTCATCATAAAACCGCAAATAAAATAGTAATGGCTCCTATGACCCGTTCACGTACGGCTCAACCAGGTGATATTCCGACAAGTCTAATGGCAGAATATTATGCGCAACGAGCCAGTGCGGGTTTTATAGTATCAGAGGCGACGCAAATTTCTGCACAAGGAAAGGGCTACTCATTTACCCCCGGGATTTATACTGAAGAGCAAATCAACGGATGGCGCAAAGTAACGCAAGCCGTTCATCAGCACAATGGACTCATTTTTTCTCAGTTATGGCATGTTGGCAGAATGTCGCATAGTGTCTTTCATCCAGACGGCTTGCCGGTTGCACCAAGTGCTATTGCCCCAAATGCGCAAGTGTGGGTGGTTGATGAAAATGGCGAAGGCCAAATGCTTGATTGTCCTACACCACGTGAATTATCGACCAATGAAATAAAGGGCATCGTTCAAGACTATAAACAAGCTGCTTTAAATGCGATTGAAGCAGGGTTTGATGGCGTTGAGGTACATGCAGGTAATGGCTATTTAATTGATCAATTTCTAAGACAAACATCAAATAAACGTAGTGACGAATACGGCGGTAATATTGAAAATAGAGCAAAGTTCGCGCTGCAAATCATTACTGCAATTAGTCAAGCTATCGGCCCAGAAAAAACGGCTATTCGATTAGCACCTTTTATTACACAAAGAGGCATGGATGATCCGCAAGCAATCGATGTCATTCTATATTTAGCTAAAAAGTTTGATGAACTTGGCATTGCTTATCTGCATTTAGCGGAAGCTGATTGGGATGATGCTCCCCTCGTAACCGATGAGTTTAGAGTTAAATTACGTGAAAGCTTTAATGGAAAAATTGTGGTGGCAGGAAACTACACATTAGCAAAGGCCGATAAACTCATTGGTGAAGGCTTAGTTGACTATGTTGCATTTGGCAGAAAGTTTATTGCAAATCCAGATTTACCTTATCGCTTAGAGCACAATTTACCTCTAAATGAAATATCAGATCCTACTACTTTATTTGGTGGTGATGAGCAAGGTTACACAGACTATCCAGTATTTCAGGGGGAATAAATGATGAAATTTTTAAAGCCAATTTTAATTGCGTCGGTATTTGTTTTAAGTTGCTTAGGTGTTGCTCAGGCTAAGGAGGCAACATCTGCATTTTGGCCTGATGATGCTCAACTTGTGATCTCTATTTCGATGCAGTTTGAGGCCACAGCGCAAGACCAATCAGATCCGGGCCCGTTTCCACCGCAAGAGGTTGGATATCCTGACACTATTTCGCCTTCTTGGTACCAATACGGCATGAACGAGGGCATTCCTAGGCTGCTAGATTTATGGGATAAGCATGATATTAAAGTCACCTCTCATATGGTTGGCAGAGCTGTTGAGTTAAACCCTGAGTTAGCAAAAGAAGTGGTTCAACGCGGGCATGAAGCATCAGGGCACGGACAAACATGGACCCCTCAATACTCTATGAGTGAAGAACAAGAGCGACAGTCATACATAAAAAGTGCAAATATCATTGAAAAAGTAACAGGGCAGCGGCCTGTGGGCTTTAACGCTTTTTGGATGAGACATTCAAAAAATACCCTCAAAATCCTTAAAGAATTAGGTTTTATTTATCACATAGACGATTTATCTCGTGATGAGCCATCGCTAACACCTGTTGGAAGTGACGACATTGTTGTTGTTCCATACACGTTTAGAAACAACGATATAGTTCGGTACACTGGCAGCACAGCTATGACTGGTAAGGCATATTTACAAGAGCTTAAAGACGAGTTTGATGTGCTCTACAAAGAAGGCAAACAGCGCAGAAGGATGATGTCTATCAGTGCTCACGATAGATTAGCGGGCACTCCCGCCAGAGTGAAAGCGTTGGACGACTTTATAACCTATGCAAAGCAGCACAAAGGGGTTAAGTTTATGCGTAAAGATGACATAGCAAAATGGATGTTAAGCCAAGACAATGTGCCAAAAAATCAGCCCCGTACTTTTACAGAGGATTTGTTATGAAATACACAGTAACCTTTATTGCACTACTTTTATCTGGTTGCGCCTCACAGCAGCAAACGGGTGAGTTTGAGGATGTAGTAATCGCAGATCATCACTGTCCAGGGGAAATAGATCGAAGTTATAGCACCACGATTTATAGCTCTGACGAACCTGAAAAAGTTGGCAAAACTGAAGTTATAACGCGTTGCAATCCAGTTAAAACAGAAACTGAATTTGAAAGAGATTTAAGGCAGAAACATTAGCTTTTACGTATCGGTTATGGTGTGTCCAGTAAGGCTGCTATTGTTAAGCAGCCTTTAGCTAGGCTTTTAGTTGGCTTAACAAAAAACTAGTGTCTCACTTGTGTGCGCTTATGGGCGGGAGAAACACCCGTCCAGCTACTGTATGCGCGAACAAACGAATTTGTTTCGCTAAAACCGAGTAAAAAGGCGATTTCGATTATTGGTAACTCAGTTTGCATTAAGTAGTGCTG
The DNA here is from genome assembly GCF_011319765.1 of Pseudoalteromonas sp. MB47. Classification (NCBI taxonomy): domain Bacteria; kingdom Pseudomonadati; phylum Pseudomonadota; class Gammaproteobacteria; order Alteromonadales; family Pseudoalteromonadaceae; genus Pseudoalteromonas; species Pseudoalteromonas sp. MB47. Next base: position 223,617 of record NZ_VFBD01000004.1, read on the forward strand.
CGCAAGATCTTCTCGGACTTGCTGTAATACTTTTTGATAACTTTGCTTTTCAGTTGCTAGTTTTCGTTGTAGAGAGCGTTTGCTTAGTGCCAGCTCTGAGGCAACATGTTCAATGTTACTTTGCCCTTGAGGTAGGGATTTAAACAAAATACTTGATACCTTATCAGTAAGGCTTTGTTCGCTGATAACATCTTGCAGCTTACGTTTTAAATCTCCCTCAAAGCATGACAACATCACCTGATTACTGGTTAAAAATGGCGCTTTTGCATCTTCTGCTAAAAATGTCACGCTAGGGGTACTCCCCACTTTCAACGGGCAACCAAAGTAGGCTTCGTATTCCATAAGCTTTTCAGGTAGCTCTGGCACAATAACCGTAACAGGGTTAATTTGTTTTCGAGTAGCAAGGCGAGTGAGTTGTGTAAAAAATACCAGTTCAGCCAAGCTGTAGCACTTAGGCAGTGTATCAATAAAACCATAACAGCTTACTTGGGCTTTTGTATGGGTGTTGGTAATTTCAAGTGCTAGCTCCATAGGGCCAATTAGTGGTTTGTACTGTTGTAACCTCGCTAAAGCAGCATTTAAGTTTGGGCTACAAATAGCAGCAAAAATTGGTACGTCAAATGATTCTATTGTCATGACTTCGGCAAGTTTTAAGGGTAACTCAATGCCGTTTGCTGCTGTCTCTACACCCTGCCATAATTGGAAGTATTGAGCGGGCGTTAAGTATACTTTATCTTGAGAAAATAAACCTGAAGGCAACTGGGCATAAGCCAGTGCCTCTTCTAGGTTGATTTCTAAATCATTGAGTAATACTTGCCAGTTGGGAGGGATCAAAAACTTGCTGGCTCGTTTCATATTAGTTTCCGCTTTTTTCCATAAACTGACGAGAAATTTTTAACACAGTTTTGCGAGGCAATAAAGGGAGCACCCAATTGAGCATAAATTTAAGCGGCGCTTCATTAAAAGCAATTAACTGACCTTTTTGCATTGCCTTGTAACCACACAGTGCCACAGAATGCGCTGATTTAGCATTCTTCCAAGCATCTACCCCTTGTAGATCACCTGCTTCAACAAAGCCTGTTGCTACTGTTCCTGGGCATAACGCGGTGACCGTAATGTTTTTATCTTTTACTTCTTCTGCAATTGCTTGACTGAATGAAGTCACAAACGCTTTCGTTGCATAATATACCGCTTGCAGTGGGCCGGGCATAAAGGAAGCTGTAGACGAAATATTTAAAATTTTGCCACGATTTCGCTCAACCATGCCTTGTAAGTAATAGTGGCTTAGGTTTGTTAATGTCACAATATTAAGTTGCATCATCGTTTGTTCTGCACTGAGATCACGCTCATGAAACTTGCCATGTCCGCCAATGCCGGCATTATTCACCAAAATATCTATGTGCAAACCAAGTGCCTCAGTACGTGTAAAAACATACTCAGCTGAATCTGGCTTAGATAAATCGGCAGCAATAACCGTAACCTTTACGTTGTGTTTTGATTCAAGCTGTTGTTTAAGATCATTCAGTTTGTCTTCTGAACGAGCTACCAGCACTAAATTATCGCCATGCTGTGCGTGAATATTCGCAAGTTCTAAACCAATCCCGTTTGAGGCGCCAGTGATCAATGCTGTTGATGTCATATTTGTACTCCATTAATTTGAGCTGTTGTTTTGTTATATGCATGGTAGGCCATCTTTTGGTGTCACATGACATCAGATCGCGCCATCGTTATTGCAAAACGCGCCATTTATAAAATTCAGCTTGCAAATTCTATATAACAAAAATATTATATAACCAAATTGTTATGGAGTGAGTCGTGAAAGTTCTCTTTTTATGTACAGAAAATTCAGCCCGATCAATTATGGCTGAGGCGTTGCTTAAACATCATGGTAAAGGTGAGTTTGAGGTGTTTAGTGCGGGCACAGAACCTTATGCGGTAGACCCTCGTACGCTTGCTACGATTGAGCATTTTGGCCTAAAAACCGATGACTTACACTCAAAGCACTTAAATGATGTAACTAACCTGCATTTTGATTATGTCATTACATTGTGCGACAAGGCAGCTAAAGAATGTGCAAATCGTGTTGATGGCACACATTGTTTAGGCTGGGACTTTGTTGATCCAAAAACTCGCCCTGAACCTCACGCTTTTGAAAAAACGTTGCAAGAGATCAATGAGCGAATTAAGCAGTTTGTGCAATCCCATAACAAAGAAAAACCAGTATCGATTTCGCCAACTACATTTTATAAAGCGCTTGCAGATGATATTCGTTTAAAAAGCTTATTGCTTATCGCTGTTGAGCAAGAGGTTTGCGTATGCGAACTAATGACGGCACTTAACGAGCAGAGCCAACCAAAGGTTTCAAGGCATTTAGCGCAACTTAAAAAGCAGGGCATTTTGTCGGATAGAAAACACCAGCAGTGGGTGTTTTATTCTTTAAACCCGACTCTACCTATGTGGATGAAACAAACAATTACCTCGACCGTGGTAAACGAACCAAATTTCATAGAAAACGAGTTAGCAAGGCTAAATGCGATGGGCGATGATCGTCCAACCCGTGTTGCTCTTTGCTGCAATTAAGGACTAAAAATGGGTGTTTTTGAACGATATTTATCTGTATGGGTTGCTGCTGCTATTGCCATTGGTGTGGCGCTAGGGGTGATGTTTCCGCCTTTATTTGAGCTAATAGCGAAAGCCGAAGTGGCCCATGTAAACATTGTTGTTGCACTGTTTATTTGGGTAATGATCTACCCGATGATGGTGCAAGTTGATTTTTCAACGATTAAAGAAGTCGGTAAGAATCCAAAAGGGCTGATGCTCACTTTAATCATTAATTGGCTTATCAAACCGTTTTCAATGGCCGCATTAGGTTGGTTATTTTTTGAAGGGTTATTTGCTGATTTTGTTAGCCCTGAAACGGCGCAAGAATATATTGCAGGGATGATTTTACTCGGTGTTGCACCTTGCACGGCAATGGTGTTTGTGTGGTCACAACTAACCAAAGGCGATGCAAATTATACCTTAGTGCAAGTATCTGTGAACGACATCATTATGATTTTTGCTTTTGCACCTATTGCGGGGTTATTGCTGGGTGTATCTGATATTCATGTGCCTTGGCTTACACTGATGATTTCGGTTGTGCTGTATGTATTACTGCCACTTATTGCTGGTGTATTAACACGAAAAGCTCTTAATAATTCAGCACAAAATGAAGCTGCTGTGCAGTCATTTTTAGAGAAAGTTAAACCGTACTCAGTTGTCGGCTTATTGGCCACCGTGGTTTTGCTGTTTGGGTTTCAGGCGAACACGATTTTAGCCCAACCGCTTAACATTGTACTGATTGCTATTCCGCTTGTTTTGCAAACCTACGGTATTTTTGTAATCACCTATTTTATTGCGTTAAAGCTTAGGCTTAAGCACAACATTGCAGGGCCTGCATGTTTAATTGGTACTTCTAACTTTTTTGAGTTAGCGGTCGCAGTGGCTATTTCATTATTTGGTTTGCACTCGGGGGCAGCATTAGCAACCGTTGTTGGGGTGTTGGTCGAAGTACCTGTAATGCTGTCGTTGGTTGCAATCGTTAATAAAACAACACATTGGTTTAAAGAGTAATTGGGGAATCATAATGCAATCACATCCATTTGATATTTTACAGCTAGAAACTGGGGCATTTATTTTTACCCCTTGCCCTGGCATAAAAGGCGTTGGCTTATCACAGTCTGTTGCTGATTTAAAAGCGGCAGGTGCAAAAGCCATTATTACTCTAATGTACGATGAAGAGCTTATTAAAAATGGCGCGCAGCAGCTTGCAATCGAATGTGAGCAAGCCGGTCTTAGCTGGTTTCAATTACCTATTTTGGATGATGACGCGCCAAGCGAAGCGTTTAGTCTCGCTTTCAACAAACACCTTAACGACATTCTTGCCATCATAAAAAGTGGTGGTAGCGTGGCTGTACATTGTAAAGGCGGCTCAGGCCGTACAGGCTTAGTTATTGGTTTATTAATGCATGAGCTTGGCTATGCTAAAAACGACATAGTTACTCAAGTGCAGGCTATTCGCCCTAAATCGTTGCATAACCCAGTACAACGTTCATTTTTCGACAATTTTCAAAAAGTAGGAGCTTAACAATGGCAATTAAAGTAGGCATTAATGGTTTTGGCCGTATGGGTCGTTTATCGCTAAGAGCAGCGTTTGCATGGGACGACGTTGAGTTTGTGCAAATTAATGACCCAGCGGGTGATGCAGCTACACTGGCTCACTTACTAAAGTATGATTCGGTACACGGTATTTGGCCTCATGAGGTTGAAAGTAACGACAATGCTGTGATTATCGATGGCCACGAAATTAACGTTACGCAAAATAAAGCGATTGCAGACACTGATTGGTCTGGTTGCGATATCGTTATTGAAGCCTCAGGTAAAATGAAAAAAACCGAATTACTGCAAGCCTATCTTGATCAAGGAGTGAAAAAAGTTGTTGTCACTGCCCCTGTAAAAGAAGACGGCGTGTTGAACGTTGTAATGGGTGTAAACGATGATTTATACGATGTAAATCAACATGATATTGTTACAGCAGCATCGTGCACTACCAACTGTTTAGCGCCTGTGGTTAAAGTATTGCAAGAGAAAATTGGTATCAAACATGGTTCAATGACGACCATTCACGATATTACTAACACGCAAACTATCTTAGATGCGCCCCATAAAGATTTACGCCGTGCTCGCGCATGTGGCATGAGCTTAATTCCAACTACAACCGGCTCTGCAACGGCGATCACACATATTTTCCCTGAACTTAAAGGCAAATTAAACGGCCACGCGGTTCGTGTGCCTTTAGCAAATGCATCAATCACAGACTGTGTGTTTGAAGTTGAAAAGCCAACTACCGCTGAGCAAATTAACCAGTGGATGCAAGAAGCCGCAGCAGGTGAGCTAAAAGGCATTTTGGGCTATGAAGAAAAGCCACTTGTTTCTATCGATTACAAAACCGACCCACGCTCAAGCATTGTTGATGCGTTATCAACCATGGTTGTCAACGAGACACAAGTTAAGCTGTATGTTTGGTACGATAACGAGTGGGGTTATGCAAACCGCACTGCCGAACTTGCCCGTAAAGTTGCGTTATCACTAAAAGGTTAAAAGCAATGACGCGTTTGGCTAATCTTCCCGCTGATATAAAGCAGTACTTAATTGTCACCGGGAATTACTGGGCATTTACGCTAACAGATGGCGCATTGAGAATGTTGGTGGTACTGCATTTTCATGCGCTTGGCTACTCGCCTTTGAGTATTGCCATGCTGTTTTTGTTTTATGAGATTTTTGGTGTTGTCACTAACTTAGTGGGCGGCTATTTAGGCGCAAGGCTTGGTTTAAATAAAACCATGAACATTGGCCTTGCCATACAGGTTGCAGCCTTGTTCATGTTGGCAGTCCCTCCTGAATGGCTGAGTGTTGCCTATGTGATGTTGGCGCAGGCGCTGTCGGGCATTGCCAAAGATCTCAATAAAATGAGCGCTAAAAGCTCAATTAAAATGCTGGTTGCTAGTGGCCAAGAAGGCACCTTGTTTAAATGGGTAGCGATACTAACAGGCTCTAAAAACGCATTAAAAGGTGTGGGCTTCTTTTTAGGTGGCTTACTACTGACATTAATGTCGTTTAAAGGCGCAATGCTAACCATGGCTGCCACCTTGCTGGTGGTGTGGTGTTTTAGTATTTATGCACTTAAAAATGATTTAGGCAAAGCTAAAAACAAACCTAAGTTTAACGAGATATTTTCAAAGAGTAGTTCAATCAATATCTTGTCGGCCGCGAGGTTGTTTTTGTTTGGTGCGCGTGATGTTTGGTTTGTAGTTGCACTTCCGGTGTTTTTATCACAAGCCTTTGATTGGGATCACTGGACTGTGGGTGCCTTCTTAGCTAGTTGGGTCATTGGTTATGGGGCTGTGCAATCTTTTGCTCCTAAAATCATTAAGCTCAATAAGCAAACATCACCAAGCGCAGAAACAGTTAAGTGGGCATCCTTGCTTGCTGTAGTCACCTTAGTCATTGCCCTTGCTATTGGCTTTGAGTGGGCTGTAAAACCAATGCTGATAGGCGGGTTGATGTTATTTGGTGTGTTATTCGCGATTAACTCATCTTTGCACAGCTACTTGATTGTGAGCATGGCTGACGCCGATGGCGTATCACTTGATGTTGGGTTTTACTATATGGCTAATGCCATGGGTCGCTTAATTGGCACTGTGTTGTCGGGCTTAGTGTTTCAACTTTATGGCTTAGCAGCTTGTTTAGCTATCTCACTGTTATTTATTGTAATTACCGCCCTTATATCGACTAAATTGCCAAAACAAATTTAGTTGAATCTAAACACGCCCTATAAAGGTAAGCTTTCTTGCTTACCTTATTTTCTTAAATTATTTTGCAAAAATATTTGACCTGTCTACAGCTTTACACTTCATACTTATTGTATTCAAAAGCCTTATAGGCCTATTTCATCATGTATTTAATTTCAGAGTTAGCAGCAAAGCTGGGTTTGTCGCGCACGGCTGTGTTGTATTACGAGAAGCTTAAAATTATTCAAGGGCGCAGGCTTGCAAATGGTTATCGCTATTATAGCGAGGCTGATTTACAACGCTTGGTTTTGATCCAGCAGTTACAAAGCGCGGGGTTAACCTTAAAAGAATGTCAGAGCTGTTTAGATGTAGAGCTAGATAAAGTGATTTTGCAACAGCGCTTAGCGCAACTTGAAGATGAAATTACCGCTAAGTTACAAGCCAAAGATTTATTACTGAGTTTGCTTGGCGAACGCTCTCAAAAACACTTACATGATGAGCTGAATAAGCGTGCGCCAAGTGCGCATTTAAATTGGTTGTTAAAGCAAGGATACACAGAAAAAGAGGCATTGCGGCTTCGTTGGTTATCAAAAGATATGAGTGACCATGAAAGCTACATGCACGATTTTATGACTGTGTTTGAGCCATTAGAGCGATGGGGGCCTGGTAGCGAAAAAGCTACATTAAAAGCCATTGCTGCTGTTCCTAACAATGCCAAGCAAATTTTAGAAATTGGCTGTGGTAAAGGTTCATCAACATTACTAATCGCCAAGCAAACTGATGCCAAGATCACGGCTTTAGATAATGAGTCATCGGCACTTGCTTATTTACAGGAGCGATTGCACAAAGAGCAATTGGCTGAGCATGTGTCTTTGACGTGCGCATCGATGACTGCGCTGCCTTTTAAAGCAAATTCATTCGATGTTATTTGGGCTGAAGGGTGCGTGTATGTCATGGGGATGCAGAATGCATTATCAAGCTGGAAACCGTTTCTTCGCCGTGATGGGGTAATTGTGGTCAGTGATTTAGTTTGGCTTAACAGCCAGCCTGAAATGGCGGTTAAAGAGTACTGGCAAGCGAATTACCCAGATATGCAATCAATCGAAAGCCGCGTTGCTTTATTTGATGAGCTTGGATATGAGCTTATAGAGCAGTTTTCGCTGGATCAGCAAGCTTGGCAAAACTATTGGCAACCACTTAAGGCGCGCCTTGCTGAGTTAGCGCCATCGATAAGTGAGTCTCAAGCTGTAAAAGACATACAAACAGAAATTGCCCTTTACGAAAATGAGACTGGGCAAAATTTTACTTATCACTATTTTATTTTAAAACTTAAGGAGTCTAAGTGAATTTTTCAATTTACGAACAGAGCCAAAAAAACGAGATTATTGCGCTTTATTTGGCAACATTTAGTGCATCAGAGTCAAAACAAGAAGGCGAGCAAGTTGCCCGTTTAGTCACTGACTTTTTAGCTGAGCCATTTCCATCAACTGATTTATATGTGTTTGTAGCGAAAGATGAGCAACGGATCGTCGGCGCTATTGTGCTGTCGCGTTTACAGTTTACGCACGCTAAAGAGGTGTTTTTGCTCTCACCTGTTGCAGTGGCAACGGATTGTCAAGGACAAGGCATCGGACAAAAGCTGATCCAATTCGGCTGTGATAAGTTAGCTGAACATAATGTTAGCCTAGTGATGACCTATGGTGATATCAACTTTTATGGAAAAGTCGGGTTTTCCGTTGTGAGTGAAGAAATTATTCAAGCACCTCATAACTTATCTTACCCAAAAGGCTGGCTAGCTAAACCGGTTTTAGATGACGAAATTTTGCCAATTACTGGTAAGCCAAGTTGCCTAAAACCACTCGATAACCCTGCGCTTTGGTAAACATTATGCAAACACCTTCACTGATAGAATTAGGCATGCGACCTTTCTTTCAACAACAGCTGAATTTAGATGAGCTAGAAAACAGCCATTTAGGGCGTGTTGTTGAGCATCACAAAACAGAGGTCGTTTTCAAAAATGGTTAATACTGTTCAAAAGCAAAATAGGTCAATTAAAAAGACTCAAGAGTGACCGCTAGTTGGTTGTTGCTAAACGGTTTTTTGCAACGAAAACAATGAGCCAAATAGCAACAACGGTTTCTAGCCAAATTAATACATGCATTGCGGTTGTCATAACGTTATCGCTATCAACCGCATAATGCAGTACCGATAACATGTTCATCGCAGCATAAAGATAGAGCAGCCACATGGCGTGTTTAATGCGTTGCTTAGCTAAACAGAGCAGCGCATATAAGCCAACAAAAGTCATGAGAAACCAAAAGTAGTCGACCGCGTTTGCTGCAAGCCAATCAGGTTCAGGATAGTGCTCAAAATACATAATATTGTGCACATAATGCAAAATACTGGCGAGAAAGTTCGCGAGTACAATAAAGAGTAAACGAGCGTGTTGTTTAAATAGCACTGCTTTGTTTTGCATTATGAGTCTCATTTAACGCGGTTAATATGTCATGCCAAATTGCTTGATTATGTTTTCTGAAATAGCCAAAGTGGCCTACTTTTTTAGCGGGTAATTGTGCAGATTGATAACGCTTAAAAGCAATTGGGTGTTTGCTGGTTACATTGCGCCAAAAGTTATGCACGTTTTGCTCGGTACAGATTTCATCATCGTCAGCGGTAAAGACATAGGTAGGAATATCAAAGTTTTTATAGGTACCTTCGGCAATCGATTTACCGTAAAATTTATTCGAGAAAAACAACTGCTTTTCTCTACACCACGCTGACCATTCACGCGTAAAGCCAACGGGTAAGTCTTCCATAAAATTCATTTTTTTAGCGGGCACGTATTTAAATAATGCCCCCGTAATCGGCGAAAATAAACGAAAGAAGAAGTTAGCTTTAATACGGTAACCGGTTGGCATATAACCAAAGTATCCGGCAGAAACTGCAACCGCAACAAGGGCATCAAGCTTTTGGTAATTGGCAGCTAAACCTATTTGCTGACCGCCAGCACTATGACCAACGCAATAAAGTGGCAGAGTTGGATTGATGCTTTTAGCTTTATCAATCATGGCAGGCATATCAAAGCGGCCAATGTCTGAATATTGATAACTACAGCCTTTTAACTGGCTTGTTTTCGATTCGCAAAAGCCACGGTAATTCCAAACAACCACATCGAAACCTTGGCTGACTAAAAACTCTGCAAACGGTAAATAGTAGGTGGTTTTTGTTGCTGTACCTGGGTTTAATAGCACCGTTGCTTTAGGGTTGTTGGCCGCAAAGTGAGTGCCATTTAAAGTGACGTTATCGGCTGTTTTAACACTAATCGATGTATTCATTTTTTTATTAGTATTGATAGAAGAATGCGTTGAGCATAAACTGTGGAGCTTACTCTACAGTCAAGCGTATTTTTATGAAAACCAAGCAAGTCACGCAATTAACCGGCCTCACCAAAGACACCATTCGTTTTTATGAAAAAGAGCAGTTGATCCCGCCACCTTCAAGAGATGTGAATGGCTATCGTATTTATAGTGAAAAAACAGTTGAGCAGCTCAACATGATCACAATGGCTAAAAACCTAGGCTTCACTTTAAAAGAGATTAAAGATCTTACACAGCTACTTGGCAAAAACAACTTAACTCAGCAAGCTATGGCCGCCAAATTGATTGAAAAAAGTAAAGAAATAGACGCCAAAATCACTGAGCTGACGAACATAAAAACCTTAATCGACCATGCGTTAAAAGGCATGTGTGAGTATAAAGATAAGTTAAGCTAATCACGTTTGGCATATAACTAGCTCTAAATAAAATAGTTTTGAATTGGTCTTTATTGCTGGTGCTATATAAATGATTCAATGTAAAGCAATCAATTCTACGCGATATAAAATCGTCGCTACAATTTTGCTAACTTGCTAAAAATTCATTTTTTAGCCATGCGATCAATTGTTGAATGCTGGTATGTTTTAATTTGTCAGCTTTGCAGGCATAGAAAAATGACTGCTGCGGATGGATTACTGCATTGCCTAGCTGCACTAATTCGCCATATTCGAGCTTTTCTAAAACAAATTGCTTATGGGTAACCAGTAGGCCAAGTTCTCTCGTTACAGCTTGCAATGCTTGAGCTGTGGTTTCAAAAGAGCGGTTTTTTTGTGCTTTAGGGCAGGCAATGTGGTTATGCTCTGCCCAAATCTGCCAGTTATTGTTTCTGCGTGCATTAAGCACTTGAATGGCGGGAAAGCGGTTTAATAGTTCATTGATGTTGTTTGTAGTTTCTGACTTTAATAATGTAGGGCTGCAAACTAAAACAAGTTCATCATCTGCTAATTTCTCACAGTGGTACTTTTGCCAATTTTGCGGATCGCCTTGAAAAATAGCCATATCGATATTGCGTCTTTCGAGATCAACATCACCTACAAAGTTTGATAAGCGAATATCTAACTCAGCATAACAATTTTGTAGCTTATCAACTCGTGGTATCCACCAATGTAATGCCAAAGAATTCACCATGTTGAGTGAAATTGAATGATGATCTTTGTCTTTATTTTTAACCTCTTCGCTTGCTGAAATGATGGCCTGAACGGCGGGCGAAACGCGCTGATAATAAAGTTTCCCAGCATCATTTAAATACACTTGTCTGCCAACCCTATCGAACAGTTTTACCTCAAGCTGTTGTTCAAGAGACTTGATAGCTTGGCTGATAGCCGAGTGACTAACGTGAATTGAATCTGCGGCTTTAACCATGCTGCCAGTCTCTGCAACAGCAATGAAACTGTATAAGGATTTGAGCGGGATATTGTGTTTCATATGTTAGTTTTTCTTACATATTAATGCGGTTTTATTCGCTTTTTTATAATTTCAGCAGAGCGTATCGTGAGTGTCATCTACTCGCTTTATAAACAATGTAAATGAATATTAGTCACCGCTCTAGTGCGTTAATGCTGCTATCTACCCTCACTCTAGCACTGAATGGACTGGTTACCCAGCTGTTAACCCCCATGCTGCCAATTATTTTACTGTTATTCTTAAGGTTGCTCTTACCTGGTTGTTTAATGTTAGCAACAGCGCGAGCACGGTTTTGGCATTATGTTAGTTTTTCTGCATTAAAAAATGTGATGCTACGTGCTGTTTTTATCACCTTGTGCCAAGGGTTTTTTATTTTAGCACTTTACAAACTTACGTTAATTGAGGCAGTTGTGTTGTTTAGCACCGGGCCTTTGTTTATCCCATTGCTTGAAAGTGTGGTGTATAAGCGAGAAATCGACTTGTTTGTCGTGCCGACTTTGTTGTTAATGATGATAGGGCTGATCATTCAAAGTATGACCGACCAAGGGATTACGTTACGTTGGGAGCTATTAATTGGTCTGGCAGCTGGCTTTTTTAATGCTTGCTCGCAATTGTGTTTATTTCAAATTAGTAAAGAGAAAACCCCGGTTCTGGTTGCTAATGGTTTTTGCTTTTTAATTGCAGCACTATTCAGTACGCTATTTTTCATTCTGCCGCTGTTCGTTGGTGGGCTAAATGCTGAGCTCGCAGCAGGCAGCTTGGTGGTTGAGAGTGCTTGGTTATTATTAGGCTTATTAGTGTTATTAGCGGTATTTAGTAGTGCTACGCAATACTTTAGAAGCTCTGCATATAAACTAGTTACTACCGGCTCTGAACTAGCGCCGCTGATTTATACGTCAGTGGTGTTTTCATACCTTCTTCAGTTAACCATTCTAGATAGCCCGATAAATGGGCAGCAATTAGTTGGGATTAGTTTTATTGTTATTGCTTGTTTAATGCAAACAAAGCGAAACCGCAGTTAAGTTTCGCTTTCATCCTTGTTTTCTTGTAACTTACTGAGCAACAAAAATAATAAGTAGGTTGTTATGTCTGGGTATGCTTTTGTTAGGCAAGGAGTAAAGCCATTTTTAATTGTGGTTTTGGTATTGTTGTTCGTTATTTATATATATTCTTCACGAGAAGCTGCAATCTTTGCAACCAATTCAGAGTCATCAAATGATACAACAGCTTCGCAGCACGTTGAGGCACAAGCAAACATATCAGCCACAAAGCCTGATACGAGTTTGTTAGCTGATGAATCTGCTGAGCAAGGGAGTGAAGCCAATGATAGCCGTGAATTTATTATCAAAAATGCACCGAAATGGCGTTTTGATGGTGTGTTTATTGACCATTTTACTGAGCTAAAGCAACGCGCTAAGCAAGGTGATGCTGAGGCTAGCTATCTCATCGCACAAAATCTTAAGTATTGTTTTAATGCTCCTTTAGATGCTGAGGCGTTTGAGGCAACATTAGCCGAAAGCTATGAGTTTAGCGATGCTGGTGATACGCAAAACCGTGTTTTAGAAAAATATGAGTATTGCCAAGGGTTAGATTTAGCAACGCGGCGGTCTTTTTACCGTTATTTGGCAATGGCAGCAGAACAGGGCTCTGCCTTTGCGCAGCAAACGTTTGCTGGGCTAACTCCCGAATTTTACATGAAGTCGCAATTTCCTGAGAAGTTGTCACGTGCCGAGTTCATCAAAAATCGTGATGGTTTTAAAGAGCGTAAAACCGTATTTTTAGAGCAAGCAGCGAAGCAGGGCAGTGAACAAGCGCTGATGAGTTTAGCGAGCATGTATTACAGCGAACAAGTTGGTGAGCATAGTGCAGCAAAAGCCTACGCTATAAATCGACTCATTATGGAAATCACGCAAAATAACGATGTGTATAATCGTTATGCGTGGTTTGAGCAAAGACAATACCCGACACTTTCAGATGAAGAGCTGAGTATCGCGAACAATTTGTTTGATCAATGGCTTTTGCAAATAAAGCAAAATGGTACATTATATCTAAAGCACTGAGTACCCAAAGAATTAATAACCCAAAGCAAGGATAGCAATGATGTTTGAACCAAACTATACAAGTTACACTCTTGAAGAGCTGTTAGATTGCAAAGCGAATATAGACGCACAAGCATGGCCCGATCGTCTAAGAAACATCGAAAACGCGTTGAGTGTTTATGCCAGTCAATCTGCTGAGCACGAAAAGCAGTACAAACAAGCTGTGTTTAATGCGTATTGTGAGACGTTACGCCACGATCTAACCATCAGTATCGACGATAATATTCTTTGGTTTTTAAGGCCGTTTTCTAAGCGAGCTAAAGATATTACCCCCAGTACGTTTGCTGGCGAAGTTTGCCCACTTTGCAAAGGAAATCTTAACGCAACCACATGGGCTGCTGGCTGGCAATTGAGCTGTGAAAATTGTCAAGTTACAGGGATTGTTGTAGAACATTTGAGCTTCTAAATAACAAGTAAAAAAGGAACAATTAGAGCTTTAATTGTATGACTTTTAGTTATATAGTCTGTGCCTAACCTTAGGGGAGTAGTCTCTTAGATTAAGATGAACGTCAACAGTCTCCGAACCAATGTTCGTGGCGTTCATGTCCGCAAGCCGGATTGACAAGACCTAAGGCACGTATTGGGTTCAATGGGCGACCTTGATGCGTGTCTTATTGTTCTTCGCCCTAAGGAACCGTCTCGTGCTTGTTACATTTCTAGACCATTTATATGGTTATTTCTGTCCTCTTAAATCGGTTTATTTATCACATTTTGCTTTGCAACCCTTCTGTTGGAGAGCACTATGACCTTGTTTATCCTTGCCATTTTAGTTGGTTTTGTATTGCTGATTTGGAGCGCTGATCGCTTTGTTGATGGTGCAGCTGTAAGCGCAAAATATGCAGGTATACCTAGTTTACTCATTGGTATGATTGTGGTTGGGTTTGGTACGTCGGCTCCTGAGATGTTGGTATCGGCCATGGCTGCTGCTGATGGCAGCCCAGAGCTTGCTTTAGGTAATGCGCTGGGGTCAAACATTGTCAATATTGGGCTTATACTAGGGATAACAGCGCTGATTGCCCCGATTGCTGTTCACTCTAATATCGTTAAAAAAGAACTCCCACTATTGCTTGTGGTGAGTGTGCTATTTGCATTACTGATTTTTGATGGTGGCTTATCACGTTTTGACGCAGGTGTATTGTTACTTGGATTTTTTAGTTTTATGGGGTGGAGTATTTATTCTGGCCTTAAAAGCAAAAAAGACAGCTTAGCAACAGATGTTGAGCAAGAACTTAACGTGCAAACAATGTCACTTAAAGCAGCTATTGTTTGGCTGGTAGTTGGGCTTGTTGTACTCATTATTAGCTCAAGGCTATTGGTATGGGGGGCAGTCAGTATTGCTGAGATTATGGGTATTAGCGACCTCATTATCGGTCTCACAATTGTGGCACTTGGCACTTCGCTCCCTGAACTTGCAGCTTCAATTGCCGCAGCCAGAAAAGGTGAACACGACATTGCCATTGGTAATGTGATTGGCTCAAACATATTTAATATCTTGGCCGTCACAGGTATTGCAGGGATGATAGCGCCAGCTGATAACCTTTCACCGGATCTATTATCGCGAGATTGGCTGGCGATGTTCTCTCTTTCAATATTTTTATTAATTTTTGCTTATGGGCACCGAGGTATTGGCAGGGTAAATCGCGCTGAAGGTATTGGTTTATTGCTGATTTTTATTGCCTATAACGCATGGCTTTTCTTTTCAATTTATCAATAAATGCAATTTCGAATTTAAAAAAATCAAGGATCTTTATGAAACAAACCCTCAATGAGTTTTGGCTCAATAACTCAGAAACAATCATAGCGCTAGGGTATAAATTGATACTCGCAATTGTTATTTTAATTGCCAGTGCAGTGCTTGCTAAGTCAGTGAAAAAGACTATCAAAAACTCCAACGCGACGCTTAAAAAAGTTGATAATACCTTGCTGCCTATTTTGTCGTCTGTGGCAGGTTATGCCGTGTATATTATTGGCGGGGTGTTTATTTTAGATATCTTTGGCGTGAATACGGCAAGCCTTATTGCCCTAATGGGGGCAGCAGGTTTGGCGATAGGTTTAGCCCTTAAAGACACTTTAAGTAATATTGCAGCGGGCATGATGTTGCTTATATTAAGGCCGTTTAAAGTTGGTGACTTTGTTGAAATAGGCTCGATGCAAGGTACTGTCTCTGAGGTAAACCTATTCACCAGTGTTTTTCAAACCATTGATGGTCTTTATATCGCCTCACCTAATGGCATTGTGTGGGGTAACAATATTAAAAACTTCACACGAAATGGCAAACGCCGAATGGATATTGTTGTGGGTATTTCATATGCCGATTCAATCGATGATGGCTTTGCGGTGCTAAAAGATATTGCCGCGAACGAAAGCCGTTTACTGAGTGAACCGGCGGCGCAAGTGATGGTGACAGCCATGGCTGAGAGCTCGGTGAATATTCAGCTAAGAGCATGGGCTAAAAATGAAGACTATTGGCAAACCTATTGGGATTTAAACAAACGTGTCAAAGAGTCAATCGAGAAAGCTGGCCTGACAATTCCTTTCCCACAACGTACTTTACACATACCTGAAGGCGTGGTGACAAAGAAGTAACTTTACTAATGTTAGTAAGTAAATCTGGTTAGTCGATTTACTTACTATGCTTCTTTAAGCTTTTTTAACAAACTTAGCGGTCACCATCATTTCACCTACGCCATCGACTTTACAGTCTAATTCGTGGTCTTTTTTATCTAGCACACGGCGGATCACGGCTTTGGTGCCAATTTTAATAACTTGCGAGCTGCCTTTAATTTTTAAATCTTTAGCAACGGTCACTTTGTCGCCATCAGCCAATAAAGTGCCGTTAGCATCTTTCACATTGATCACATCATCGGTATCAACCGCATTGGGGTCCCACTCGTGAGCACACTCTGGGCAAACTAAATTGTTTTGATCTTCATACACGTATTCAGAGTTACATTGTGGGCAAGGAGGAAAAGACATAAATGGCACCATGGTTAATTATAAAAGCGTATTTTAATGGCTTATTCACAGCATTGCGAGTTTATCTAAAGCACCTCATAGAAAGTAAGTATGTGCAAACTCGCAATTGTAATGCTGGAGTGTTTTCGATAATTTGGTTATTGTGAGTTAATTAGAACAAAGAGCACTCACAATGAAAAAAGTTATTTATTTCGTTACCTTATTATTCTCATCATTCACATTTGCAACGACGTCGCCGTACAGTGGGGAAATTACCGCTGAGGATTTACTCGCACAGTATCCTGCTTTTGCTAAAGAGTATAAAAACTATTCACCATCTGAGGATGATTTAAACACGATTAAAACGCTCAGTGGTAAACAAGTATTAGTATTTTTAGGTACGTGGTGTCATGACTCTAAGCGTGAAGTGCCTCGTTTACTAAAGTTACTTGATGGTTCGGGTGTAAAGCTGGGATCACTCCAATTAATTGCGGTTGGTTACGATAAGCTTGACCCTGATGGTTTAGCTAAGCAGTACGACCTTCGTTATACCCCAACGTTTATTGTAAGCTCTAACGGCAAAGAGTTACTTCGAATGATTGAAAAGCCTAAGCACAGCATCGCGATGGACCTTACTCGTTTGTAATAGAGTTGTTTGCTAGAGCAAAGTAGCTAAAGTAGTTATTGCTCATTATAATCATGGCTATAAACCAACTAGAGAATGTTATATGTCTCAAACTGTTATAGAAGCCATAGATGCAGCGAATGCTGCAGATCCCAATCGTGTTAAGCATGCTGGGCAAGCGTTAGCTAAAGAATCTTTATATTCTATGCGTATGACCGATATGCTTAACCGTTTTAATCCGCAAGCCGATGAACTAATGCATATTGCTGCACGGGGCCAACATATTGAACGCTGGCGCTCTCCTCGCAGTGATTTCCCTATGGGTAAGCAAGGTTATTATCAATGGCGCACTGCTTTATATGATTTTCATGCCGAGCGTGTAACAGCCCTTATGAAAACCGCTGGTTACTCAACGGGTGAATGTGAGCGTGTATACGCAGCCGTGGCTAAAAAGAATATAAAGCGAAACCCTGATAGCCAATTGATTGAAGATATCGCAAGCCTTGTGTTTATCGAACATTACATGCTTGATTTTGCAACTAGCAAGCCTGATTACGATGAGCAAAAATGGTTGGGTATTATTCGTAAAACTTGGCAAAAAATGTCAAACGAAGCACATGAATTTGTGTTAGCTGGTAACATCAGCTTACCTGAGCAGCTTAAACCGATAATTACAAAAGCGCTAAGTTAAATTTAAAACAAGGAAGGTCTATGTTTTGTCCACGTACTAAAACAGCACTTGAAGCAGTGAGCATTGGCGATGTTAACGTGTATTTATCAAAAAGCGGTGGTGTATTTTTTGATAATCGACAAATATTCCATTTTAGCGATCCAAGTTTAAAACCAGCGCAAGTGCTGGTGGCTCATTTACAAACTCTGCCAACAGAATGCGTTGATTTAGCGAAGCGAATTAATTGCCCGAAGTGCCCTGACGTGGTGATGATGCGACGCTTTTTCACGCCACTAAAAGTGGTTGAAATAGACGAATGTCCAAACTGCGCAGCTATTTGGCTTGATCATGGCGAGCTTGAAAAGATCCATGAAAATCATTTAACGCCAAAAGAGCGTGAAATGCTGCGTATTGATATGGCCAATAATCATGGTTTTATTCAAGTTAAAATTCCCAAAAGGCGTTACTCGGTTCATGCTAAAAAGCCTGAGTCTAATGCAACGTCACCTTTAGAAAAACTAGCAGAACTTGCCTATTTATCGATTTTGAATGACTAGGAAGAGAATATTTAAAAGCTCCCATTATTAGCGCTAAATAATTTTTAAAATATAAGGTCAATAGTGTGAAAAAATTAGTGGTGTTTATGAGCGTGTTACTGGCCTGTTTGTTTACAACAAGTTGCACTACAGTACTCGATAAGGCGCATGGGTATCGCGGGCCCATCGTTGTGACAATTAAAACAGAAGATGGCTCAGTGTCGGAGTTTCCTTTTTTAATAGAGTCTGTGTATACAGAGTCGTGTGGTCATAGTAGCTGTGGCATAGACTCCGGTTATAGATATCTAAAAACGAGCTATGCCAATGAGCCAATTACCTTCCCGCGAGAGCGGTTAGACCTATTGCAAGCTAATGCCTACGCAACAATTCTTTTTAAAGTTACTCATCCTAATTATCACTACAACGTCTTTACTCGAGGTTTTGCGCCTACCGATGCTGATGACCCCATTTATGTAACGTTTACTGTTAAGCCCTTTGCTGAACAAATGAATAAAGTAGCTGGCTGGGCGGAAGGCCCTAAACAAGACATGCAAAAATTCGCACCAGATAGCAGAGAGTTTAAAAAAGCAGATATTAGGTATCGCCAAGCGCGTTTTAATTTAGGACAGATGATTGCAAGGCATATCACGTTGACTAAAACGGTTTACTTACCCCATTTTTCAGAAAGCATGCAACAACGTGTGATTGAAAAGTATCAACCTATTTTTAAAGCGTGGTATTACGGCGTACCTGAAACAGATTGTTGGGATATGGTTGACTGCAGAAAGCAAATTTTAAAACCAAGGAAGGCCGAGTATGAAGGTTTGTAAGGGCAAGGGATGCTTGTTTCGGCAATCGTATTTTTTAAACTTGCTTAATAAGAAGCCTGTACCAACTCAGATACAGGCTTTATTGGTTATTAAGTGTTATAGCTTAACCAGCATTTTTCCTTTATTTTTACCTTCAAACAGGCCAAGAAATGCATCAACGGCATTTTCAATGCCATGGTAAACCGTTTCTTCAGATTTAATTTTACCTTCGCTGATCCACGCACTCATTTGCTCAATAAACTCAGGGAACTGATCAAAATAATCAATCACGATAAAGCCTTGCATGGTGAGCTTTTTCGAGTTGATATAAAACAGGTTGCTTGGCCCTGGCTGTGCAGTGTCGTTATTGTAACCTGAGATCATGCCACATACAGGAATACGGCCGTAATCGTTCATTACATTGAGTGCTGCTTAAAGTTGATGCTGAAGAATTAACAGCTAAGTTAATGGCACGCTCAAATATGAGTTTGGAGCGAATCGAGTTATTACGCGAGTTAACCCTTGAGCTGCATACTGACCTAACAAAAGCGGACCTTACAAAAAGCTAATCTTCTACTAAACACACTAAAGTGCCTTCAATAGCGCGAACATACGCATAATGCTGGGCGTCTTTTTTAGTGGGCGGGCATAATGGCTCAGCACCAGCAAGTACAGCTTGATCGTAACTTTCGACTAAATTATGGCAACTGAATCTTAGCTCAAAACCTAGTGCAGGTTGCTTAGGATGGGCACGAATATACCCTTGCTTGAAATATGCTTGCGCATGAGGGTGGGTCGCAAAGGCAAGTTTTACAGCCCCTGTAACAAGTTCACCGTACTCAGCATCGTCACTGATATGATTGGTATTAAAACCAAATGCTTGATAGTAAAAGTCGAGTACTTCTTCTACGTTATCGACGTAAATAACCTGACTTAAAAAGTCCATTTATGCTGCTCTATTTATTATTCGTTTATTAAATAAAGCATAGTTTCAGCAATAAAAAAACCTTGTAAGTCATACTTACAAGGTTTTTGTAATACTTAAAGCTTAGCTGTAGAAATTACGACTTGTTGCGGTTTTCTTTCGCAAATGCACGAATTTTACGTTTTTGCGATAAGGTCACTTTGTTAGTGCGGCCAGCGTATGGGTTGTCGCCTTCTCTAAATTCAATTTTGATTGGCGTGCCCATAATACCTAATGCTTTACGGTAGTAGTTCATTAGGTAGCGCTTGTAGCTATCTGGTAAGTCATGAACTTGATTACCGTGGATCACGATACGTGGTGGGTTATAACCCCCTGCGTGAGCATATTTAAGTTTTACACGACGACCACGAACAAGTGGCGGTTGGTGATCAGCTTGTGCCATATCCATGATACGACGCAGCATCGCTGTGCTAATACGTTTAGTCGCTGATTCGTACGCTTCGTCTACTGATTCAAATAAATGACCCACACCGGTGCCATGTAAAGCAGAGATAAAGTGTAAACGTGCGAAATCGATGAAACCTAAACGACGGTCAAGTTCTGACTTAATACGTTCTTTAACGTAATCGTCTAGGCCGTCCCATTTGTTAACAGCCACAACCAATGAACGACCTGCGTTTAAGGCAAAACCTAGTAAGCTCAAATCTTGATCAGAAATACCTTCTCGTGCATCAACCACAAGCAATACCACGTTAGCATCTTCAATCGCTTTAAGGGTTTTGATCACAGAGAATTTTTCTACAACATCGCTTACTTTCTTACGTTTACGAACACCTGCGGTATCAATAAGAATGTACTCTTTGTCGTTACGTGTCATCGGAATATAGATAGAATCACGGGTTGTACCTGGCATATCGTAAACGATTACACGTTCTTCGCCTAAGATACGGTTTGTAAGTGTTGACTTACCAACGTTAGGACGACCGATAATTGCAAGCTTTACTGGCTTATCAGCAAAGGCTTGCTGGTTGTCTTCGCCTTCTTCATCTTCGCTGTAAAGATCAACTAATTCGTCATCACTTTCTTCAAGCTCTTCAGCTTCGCCTGCAAGTTCGGCAATGACTGGCTGTAAAGTTGTTTCAAGTAGCTGCGTGATACCACGGCCGTGAGCCGCTGCAATGTGATGTACGTCACCTAAGCTTAACTGGTAGAACTCAGCACAGTACGAGTCTGCATCAATACCATCGACTTTGTTTGCCACAACAAAACATTTCTTTTGTTGTTTACGAAGGTGATTCGCAATTGCTTGGTCAGCGGCAGTCATACCTGCGCGGGCATCAACTAAAAATAACACGATATCGGCTTCTTCAATTGCCAGAAGCGATTGCTCAGCCATTTCAGTTTCGATACCTTGCTCAGAACCGTCAATACCACCCGTGTCTACCACGATAAATTCATAGCCATCGTAATCAGCTTGGCCATATTTTCTATCTCGTGTTAAGCCTGGAAAGTCGGCTACGAGGGCGTCACGAGTACGTGTTAAACGGTTAAATAATGTGGATTTGCCCACATTGGGTCGCCCAACAAGAGCGATCACGGGAAGCATAAACTACCTCTTAAAAAAACAACAAAAGGCTTCGCCAAGCGAAGCCTTAGAAAAATAACGTTTACTATTAGTAAGTTAGTTTGGAATTTTAACCGCGCTAACTTCACCATCTCGGGTGTATAAAATTAATTTGTCACCGGCAACAACAGGCTCAATAAAGAAACCTGAGCTGTCAAAGTCTTCGCGCGATACAAGCTCGCCCGTTTCTTTGTCTAACCAGTGTAGGTTACCTTCTTGGTCACCTAATGCTAAATATTTACCAGCCACAGTCGGGCCTGTTAAGTACCAGCCGCGCAGTGCTGGTTGGCTCCAGCGCTCAATACCTGATGTTTTATCTAGACTGTAAATAACACCATCGCTATCAACAACATAGATAGACTGACTATCCATCGATAGATCACGGTAGCTGCTGTACTCACGTTTCCAAACAACATTACCTGAACGAATATCAACGGCTGCTAAGTTACCATTATAAGCGATTGCATAGGCGTATGGGCCGCTAATTAATGCTTGTGTATCTACATCAACTAAACGTTCAAACTCAGATGCACCCTTTGGAGAGGCAATTTCAGCACTCCATGCAGAGTAGCCGTTTTCTGAAATTAATACGCTCAGTTTACCTGTTTCAAGACCTAGTAATACACCGCCGTTTGCCACAGTTGGTGAACTTTGACCACGTAATGTCAGTGGTGGTACTTCTTGTTCGAAGCGCCAACGTTCTTCACCTGTATCTGGGTGCACTGCTAATAATTTACCAGAGCCTAGGTTTACAAAGATTAAGCCGTCGCCTGCAGCAGGTTTAGCAAGTACTTCGCCAGGCATCGTTTTACGCCAAACAATTTCACCTGTTTCACGGTCTAGCGCGGTTAAGTAACCATGCTCAGAACCAACAAAAATTTTGCCGTAAGCTTGTAAAATACCACCCGATAACTTGGCACTTTCTGTGGTTTCCCAAGGCCAAAAGGCAGGGTTTTCACGCACATCGGTTTGCCATAGCGTATCGCCATTTTCAAGCGATAGGGCTTCAACTTCACCTTCGCGGTTTGCTACATACACAACATCGTTATGAATAGCCGGCGTTAAGCGTGAGAAATAGTGCTGAACACCATCACCAATTGATTCTTGCCAAACCACTTCTGTCTCAAATTGATTAACAATTTCAGGCAGTACCAGTTCTTCTTCGTCATCACTTGACGAACACCCAGTCAGGGTTGCGATACACAGAGCAAGTGTTGCCGCTGTTAACTTCTTCATCTTAACCCCTTACGCCGCTGGGCTAGTTTGTGCTAAGTCATCAAGTTTAATTTGTAATAACGGATTGTTTTCAAGGCCGCCATTATCAGCAGCAGCTTGGTATTGGCTGCGAGCTTGATCTTTGTCGCCTTGTGCAGCATAAACATCGCCTTTTAATTCAGCGACTGCAGCAGCAAATGATGCTGGAAGCTGGGCGTTTAGCGTTGTTAGCGCTTGCTCATATTGCTTTTGTGCAAGGTGAACACGAGCAAGGCGCGTTGTTGCCGTTGCTTTAAGCTCAGGGTTTTGCTCGTTGGTGATGATCCAGTTCAGCTTTTCGCTTGCTGCATCAAGGTCATTCTTGTCAACGGCTTCTTTTGCCGCAACAAATGCTGTTAGCGTGCTGTAGCTTGACTCGCCATTGTCTTTAATAAACATATCCGCTTTTTCTAGCACGGCACCGCTTTCAACAAGTTGTGTGAAAGAGTCAGATGCTTTCTCAGCTGTGGTGATTTGGTTTTGGTTATAAGCTTTCCAACCATATAAACCACCTAAACCTGCAACAATACCAATTGCAAGTGCTAAACCATTTTCACGGAAAAAGCGTTTGATCGCTTCTTCTTGTTGTTCTTCTGTTGAATAAATTTCCATGCTTACCTCTGTTGCTAGCTGGGCTTAAATAAGTTCAGCTAGTAGCGTTTTCGCTTCTTCTAGTTTTAAGGTGACTTGTTCTTTACGCTCACGTAAGTACTTAATAGTCACAACGCCTTGTTCTAATTCATCTTCGCCGATAATAACCGCTACAAGAGCATCGCTTTTATCTGCGCGTTTTAATTGCTTTTTAAAGTTGCCACCGCCTGCGTGCACCATAACACGAAGACCTGCAACATCTTTACGTAATTGAGCGGCAATGATAGGCGCTTGAATGCTGGCTTTATCGCCCATGGCTGCCAAATATACATCAGCACTACGGCGGATGTCACCTACACTTTCTAGTGCTTGAAGTAATAACACTAAACGCTCAAGACCCATTGCAAAACCTACCGCTGGTGTTGCTTTACCGCCTAGTTGTTCAACTAGACCATCGTAACGACCACCGGCACAAACGGTTCCTTGTGCGCCTAGGCTATCGGTTACCCACTCAAAAACGGTGCGGTTATAATAGTCAAGGCCACGTACAAGCTTTTCATTTACCGTGTATTCGACGCCAGCAGCGTCTAAACGTTCACATAAATTTTCAAAATGTTCTTTTGATTCAGCGTCTAAGTGCTCAGATAGTTTAGGCGCATCAGTTAAAATAGCTTGTACATCAGGGTTTTTGCTATCTAACACACGTAAAGGGTTGGTGTGCATACGACGCTTAGAGTCTTCATCAAGTACATCGACGTGTTGCTCTAAGTAAGCAACAAGTGCATCACGGTAGTCTGCACGCGCTTCATTTGAACCTAATGAGTTAAGCTCAAGACGAACGTGTTCACTGATACCAAACTCTTTCCATAATTGGGCTGTCAGCAAAATAACTTCTGCATCAATATCAGCAGTGGCAATGCCGAATGTTTCTAAACCAAATTGGTGGAATTGACGGTAACGGCCTTTTTGTGGACGCTCGTGACGGAACATCGGGCCCATGTACCATAAACGTTGTTCTTGGTTATACAGTAAACCGTTTTGATTACCTGCACGCACACACACTGCGGTACCTTCAGGGCGAAGAGTTAAGTTATCGCCATTACGGTCTGCAAAGGTGTACATTTCTTTTTCGACGATATCGGTTACTTCACCGATAGAGCGTTTGAATAGGTCGGTTGATTCAACAATTGGAAAACGAATTTCTTGATAACCAAACGATGAAACTGTTTCACGTAAAATGTCTTCTACTTTCTGCCAAATTTGCGTATCGCCTGGCAGACAATCGTTCATACCACGAACTGCCTGAATTTGTTTTGCCACTGATAAATCCTAAATACTGTACGTGCGCTGAAAAAGTCGCGCCTCAAGAAAAACTAAAAATTGACCCGCTATTATACCGTTTGGGCTCTAAAGGTAAACGGCAAACCCAAGGGTTTGCCGAGTATATGCGAATTATTCAACGATTTTGATGTCGATTGGCGTTTCTTTCTCTTTTTTAGCGATAAAGTCGCGCACATAGCCTTCAAGTTGGTCGACAATGTTATCGTTATCGATACGTGCTTTTTGACGCTCACCATTGATATATAAGCCAGAGCGACGGTTCGCACCAGCAAGGCCGATATCACTAACCAGCGCTTCACCAGGGCCATTTACCACACAACCAATCACCGACACTGACATAGGCTCAACTACGTCTTCAAGGCGCTCTTCAAGTTGGTTCATGGTGCTTACCACATCAAACTCTTGGCGTGAGCAGCTCGGGCAGGCAATAAAGTTAATACCGCGTGAGCGAATGCGTAATGATTTTAAAATATCAAAACCCACTTTGATCTCTTGTACCGGATCGGCAGCAAGTGATACGCGTAATGTGTCACCAATGCCTTCGGCAAGTAGCATACCTAAACCAACAGCCGATTTAACAGATCCTGAGCGCATACCGCCAGCTTCGGTAATACCTAAATGCAGTGGCTGGTCGATTTCTTTCGCAAGTAAACGATATGCACCGACCGCTAAAAATACATCTGACGCTTTAACGGATACTTTAAATTGGTCAAAGTCTAAACGTTGTAAGATCTCAACATGGCGCATAGCTGATTCAAGTAAAGCTTCTGGTGTTGGTTCACCGTATTTTTCTTGTAAGTCGCGCTCTAATGAACCGCCATTAACACCAATACGAATAGGGATGTTATGCTCACGGGCTGAGTCTACAACGGCACGAATACGCTCTTCGCTACCGATGTTACCCGGGTTAATACGCAAACAATCCGCACCATACTGAGCCACTTTTAACGCAATACGGTAATCAAAGTGAATATCTGTTACTAGTGGAATTGTGACTTGTTCTTTAATGCTTTTAAATGCTTCAGCTGCTTCCATGGTTGGTACAGACACACGCACAATGTCGGCGCCGGCATCTTGAATAGCTTGAATTTGTGCAACCGTTGCATCGATATCTAGGGTGTTGGTGTTAGTCATCGACTGAACGGCAATTGGTGCACCATCACCAATTGGCACATTACCTACGTTAATACGGGTCGATTTTCTACGTTTAATAGGAGATTCTGAAAACATTGCGGTTACTCTGATAACGGTAAAGTAAATTTAGCTAAGCGATTTTTGGCAAAATGTGAGGTATCGACAGCTTGACCTTGAAAAGTAATATCGACTACTTGGTGTTTGCCGAGTACCACACTAAATGGCTGTGGGCCGGTTACTGTCATAACGTAACCTGCTTTTTTAACACCAAAAGCAATACGATCGCCGTTGCCATCGTGAATTTCTACCCAGCTATCTTCATTGAAGTGCATCACCACTTCGCTGTGCTCAGGATCAGCTTTTTTGGTTTGCGGCTGAGCAGTTAATTGGCTTTGTGATGCAGCCTGATTTGCTGCTTCGTTGTTAGTTGTTGGCACAGTTTCTTGTGGCTCAATAACTGCTTTGTCTTCTGTAGGCAATTGAACTGTTTCTTCAACTGGCGCTTCGTTTGCTAAATTAGCGGTTAGCTCATTGCTTTTAAGCTGATTTGGCATCGCCGTTGTTACCGGCTCTTCGATACTTTGATTACTATTTTGCCACCACCAAACGACCGATGAGCCTATAATGACAGCTAAAATAAAATAACTGAACAGCATTAAACGGCTATCGTTTGCTTCTTTTTCGGTGCGACGAGAGAAGCTCTGCATATTAGATTTTTTAGCAGGTTCAACATGCTCAGGTAACAATTCAAGCATGGCTTGGCTATCTATTTTTAGCTCACGACAATAGCTTCTGATATACCCTTTTACGAAGGTCGCAGGGCCTAGTAATTCATGTTCGTCGTTTTCTAATCGTTGTAATTGTAAAACTGATAATTTTAATGCACCAGCAAGCTGCTCAAGGCTCATTCCTGCTTCTTCGCGGCGTTTTTTTAGCGCCTGGCCGAGCGTTTCTTGTGGTTGTTCTAAATTGTTTTCTTCATTCATAGTGCGTATGAGTCTGGATCTACCAATAAAAGTCTATGCCCAGGCTTAAGGGCAACATCTGGGCTCAATTTGTTCCAGCGCATTAATTGATCGATTAATACGCTATGCTGCGTGGCAATGTCGTACAAAGTATCACCAGCATTAATGTCGTGATAAATATTCGGATCATTTAAATAGATGCGAGTACCGTTTTGTACGCGATCCGATTCTTTTAAGCCATTCCACAGCAAAATCTTCTGTAGTTTAACATTGTATCGCACTGAAATGCTAAATAGGTTTTCACCATTTTCAATAATATGGTAAGGGATATTCAGCGCAGGTACACGTGGGTTGAGCATGGGTAATTGTATTTGTTCAGAAGTCACTGAGTACGAGGTTTGACTCGTTTGGCCTGCATAGTTGGATTCTTCGCCAAAGACATTTTCATCTTTTTCAGGCTGATAAAATATCACTGTGCTTTCATTTTTGCTGACAGCTTTTGCAGAAGTCGAAGTTTGTTGCTTAATTTCAGGAGATGTGGGTGCCCCAAAAGAAACAATAGTGACTTCATCGTTAGCTGCTTTAGGTGTTGATATACTTTTCTTTTGCTCTGGTGTTTTTATCGCAAGCGCATTAACAACAGCTTCAGTATCGACAGGCTCAGTTGCGGTTGATGCTATTTCAGTCTTAAAGCCTGAAGCTTCAGGCTGAGTCTTTGCTTGTTCTACAACTAGGGCTGGCATGTTTGCAACAGATTGGGTTGATTCGACAGTTTCTTGTTCATTAATTGCAGGCACTTCTGACTTTTGCTGATTCGTAGCATATACTTCTTTTGCATTAGAAGTTTGTACATCTGCCTTATCTACAATTACTGTTTCATTCGCCTTTGTTGGGGCTTTTCTTTTTACGATTCGGATCTTTGGTTGGTCTTTGCTAACCGATGAGTTATCGCTTGAAATCTGGAGCTCTTCGAGTTGAGCTTGACGATATTTTTCTCGTAATATTTCAAACTCTGAACGTTTAACCTGCCCAGAAGTAATGGCTTTAGCTTCGTTTGAGCCGGGGTAAGTTTGTAAAATGATACCTGCAGTTGCTTCGGCTTTTTCTATGTGTCCCATACGTTGCTGGATAAGATAGCTGAGCATAAGTGCACGAGGTGTTACGCGGCCTGTTGATTCATATTTTTCAATAATATCTTCAGCTTTATGTAGATCGCTTTTTGCGTAATACAAACCAGCCAAGCTTATCATTGAAGAAGGGCGCTGCGAGCTGTGATTAAGTGCTGATTTTAGGTATTTTTCCGCATTTTCGAAGTCATCAAATTCAATCGCACATAAAGCTAAGTTTTCGTAACTTTCAGCTACACGGATATAGCTAGGAATTGAAATCGCTTTAAGAAGCTCTTCTGCAGCGCGGTCATACTCACCAATGCCACACAAAAATACACCATAATTGTTTAAGGTATTTGGATCATTAGGGGCAATTTTTAATGCGCGCTGATAGGCTTTATCGGCAAGTTCTGGTTCATCAACCTGTTGATAGTAATAAGCTAAAGAGTAATGAACTTCAGGGAGGTCAGGGGCAAAATCTGCAGCGCGTTCTAAATTATATTTTGCTTGTGAGTTATTGCCTGTTTTTAAGTACTGTAACGCAAGGGCGATACGGGTACGGGCAGCACCGGTATTGTTAACTTGTTTTTCAACAACGGGTCTGTCGCTACCTTCGTAGCTGTTTTCTGTAACACACCCTGTTAATGCAAATGCACTAACAGTAATGGCAAGTATAGAACGCATTACCTAATCTCTTCTTTGATTCCGTATGCCTATCTTACCGAAAAGCCTTTGTGTTGCATCTATTATTTTAAAAATAACGAGTTTGCCACAAAGGCTTAACTTCAAAAGTTACGCTTATGCTTGGTGAATGTTTACCGCAATTGCGTTATCTTCGCGCATTTTCTTTTTCGCTAAACGTTTAGTACGGTCAACGACATCACCCACTAATTGACCACAAGCTGCATCAATATCATCACCACGAGTACGGCGAACGATACAGGTAATACCTGCTGCTTGTAATACTTTAGAGAAGCGGTCGATACGGCTGTTACTCGAACGGCCATATTCATTACCCGGGAATGGATTAAACGGGATCAGGTTCACTTTTGAAGGTGTACCTTTAAGTGTTTTAACCAATTCGTGGGCTTGATCGGTACTGTCGTTCACACCTTGTAGCATAACGTATTCGATAGTCACATCTTTGTTTGCTTTAGAACCATCGATATATCGACGACATGCGGCTAAAAACTCTTCAATTGGGTACTTTTTATTAATTGGTACTAGTACATCTCGCAGCTCATTGTTTGGCGCATGCAGTGAAATAGCCAATGCTACGTCAATCTTCTCTTTTAATAGATCAAGCGCAGGAACCACACCTGAGGTACTTAATGTAACGCGACGTTTTGATAAACCAAAACCCCAATCGTCCATCATAAGTTCCATTGCTGGTACGACGTTTTTAAGGTTAAGTAATGGCTCACCCATACCCATCATTACAACGTTAGTTACAGGGCGTTTAGTGCTGTCGTCGTCTAAACCAATATCTTTCGCGACACGCCAAACTTGGCCGATGATCTCAGACACCGCTAAGTTACGGTTAAAGCCTTGTTGAGCCGTAGAGCAGAAGGTACATTCAAGGGCACAACCTACCTGTGATGAAACACATAAAGTTGCGCGGTCTTTTTCTGGGATCCAAACAGCTTCTACTTCTTGGCCACCTTGTAGCATCAGGGCGTATTTAATAGTGCCATCAGTCGCTACTTGTTTAACTGAGATCTCAGGAGCAACAATTTCACATTCAGCTTTTAGTTTTTCTTTTAGCTTTTTGTTGACGTTTGTCATGTCGTCAAAATTGTCTACGCCAAAATGATAAATCCATTTCATCACCTGATCGCCACGGAATGGCTTTTCACCGAATGATACAAAAAGCTCACGCATTGCATCTCGGTTTAAATCTAATAAATTAATCTTTTTTTCAGTGGTCATGAAACAACCTCAATCAGTGACGGTGGTAAGTAGTTTGGGTGCGCGATTGTACATTATTTAATCGACTTAGTCATTAGCTAAACAGATTAACAATAGGCTTAGCTAATGACTAAAAAAGGGCCCGAAAGCCCTTTTTCTTCTGCATCACAGACTTAGCTGTGAACTCGAAATTAACGAGTACGTGGGCAGATTTCTTCGTCAGCGAAGAAGTATGCGATTTCACGTGCAGCTGATTCAACAGCGTCAGAACCGTGAACAGCATTTTCGTCGATGCTGTCTGCGTAGTCAGCACGTAAAGTACCAGCTAGTGCTTCAGCAGGGTTAGTAGCACCCATGATTTCACGGTTTTTAAGTACTGCGTTCTCACCTTCAAGAACAGTAACCATTACTGGACCAGATGTCATGAACTCAACTAAAGCACCGAAGAAAGGACGCTCGCTGTGCTCAGCGTAGAAACCTTCAGCTTTTTCTTTTGAAAGGTGAACCATTTTAGCTGCAACGATTTTAAGACCCGCAGTTTCGAAACGGTTGTAGATAGCACCGATGTGGTTTTTAGCAACTGCATCAGGTTTTACGATTGAAAAAGTACGCTCTAAAGCCATCTTTATGCTCCAATAATTTTAAATTTAAAAGGTTAAATATTAACGGGCGCGAATTATACGCGCTTTACGTGAAAATTCCTAATTTAATTAAATAGTCATTTGATGGCATTTTCATGAATCTAAAAATGTTCAGCAAAATGAGTATAAAATGCGAACACCTTTTACAGTTAAGCACTTGTTTCCACAATGAACTCAGCGTGGTTACGAGTATACATAGCGTGTGTGATATCACAGAAGTGTTTGTTAATGATTTTGATTATTACAGTGATGGCAACTATGCCTGTGTAGAGGACTTCGCAAGCGTATTACCCATTACAGCCCCTATATTTATTGAATTAAACCTAACCAAGCTCCTGAAGTTGGAAGTAGTCATATTTTTTATATCGCTATTCGTTTTGCAAACGGCAAAACCTTTGCGCTTGAAACTGAAGAAGTGCAGCTATTTTAAATCGCTATAAATCAGCTATTGTCAGCGGGGGCTTCTCTGCTGACATACCTAATCTCTACTCGCTTACAATTAGCTCACCTAGCTAAGCTAATTGGTAGTAACTTACCCTCTGCATAATACATCTAAAAAGTGTAAGAATACCAACTCATTTCGTTAACTTTTTGTTCACTTTATGCGGCTGATCTAATTGCTAATGATAAATTATTGCGTTTTAAATTGTTGAAAATTAATAGCATATGATTTAATTCGGATCTTTAGCCTATCTTGTTTGAGAGAAATAGCAATAACTAAACTGTAACCCAAATGTTAAATTAAAGTGTACAAAACGCTACATAGTTTTTCGTGAATTCTTGAACTTGTTCAATCATAAAATATTAGTAATTGGATTTTTTATAAACAAAAAGTCTTATTTTTTATTCGAATAATTAAAGGAGAGAATAATGAAACTACGCAGTGCACTTTCTAAGTTGTCATGCGCGTCAGCTTTTGCACTTGGCAGCATGCTAACTTTGAGCCCAGCAGCCAATGCTATGAAACTAAAACAACAAAACTTACAAGAGATGGCCGTTGTTTCACAGAGCATTATTGCCGGGCAGGTAGTAAGCGTAACCGATGGTTTTGACAACAACCGTCCCTATACCGAAGTGACTATTCAGGTTTCGTCAGATGCTAAAGGTAAGTTAAAAGACGATTCAAATTACACCTTCCGTCAGTTTGGCCTAATCAAGCCTCGCTCAATGGGTAATGGCAAGGTGTATCTGGGGGTAACCCCTGATGGCTTTGCAAAATGGCATGAAGGAGAAAGTGTCATTGCGTTTATGTATAAACCTGCATCTATTACTGGTTTTCAAACAACGGCTGGCATGGCGCAAGGTAAGTTTATTGTTCGTGATGGCAAGGTTCTTAACCAGTTTGCGAATAGTGGATTATTTGAAGGCATGAACACTGCTAATTTTTCGCATGAAGAGCGCAATATGCTGACTAACCCTCAAGACATAAACGTGGATGAATTTATGCACTTAGTTGGCAAATTAGCGGGAGAAAAATAATGATAAGATTTACGAAACTTGCTGCAAGTATTGCATTGGCATCGCTTTCTACAACTGCATTAGCAGGTGGGCCTTTATATATTCATGATAAAACCATGCAACCTTATAAATGGGATACCTCAAAAGGTGACATTCCAGTTTGGACTGATGGGGGGCAACTAATTAAAGATAAGAATGGGAAAGATGTTCAGTCATTTACTGTTTTAGAGAAAGGAACAATCTTTAATGTCGATATCACATTGCCTGATGGCACTGTGTTGCCCAAAAATGTAGCGTTAGAGCGTGATTATACTTTTTTGACAATTGCACAAGCTAATGCCGTAACAGCAGAGGCTGTTGCGCAGTGGTCAAATGTTGAAACATCGACCCTAACAATGTCTGTGGCGGGTACGATAGAAAGTCAAACAGGGATCCGCGATGTCAATGCATCGAATGTAGACCAGATTTATAATGCAGAAAACGGTTATGGTTTTTGGGTTAACTACGACACTGATGGTGCTATCTTAGAAAATTATTTTGGTATTCCACGCGACCAAGTACTAGGTATTGCTTTTCCTGAATGGGCTGATGAAGAAACCGGTGAAATTACTGAAGCAACGGCTTTAATGAATGGTTGGTATATCGATATTAATGATACAGAAGGGAAGATGGTACAAGGTGTGTTCACCCATGAGTTTGGCCACGCGATGAATATGTCTCACTCTCAAGCAAATGGTCATTTTACCTATATTGCAACGCCATGGTATCAAATGCACGATGGTGTTGCAGGCTGTACGGGAACAACAGCTTACACCAGTCGTGGTCAAGCACCGACTGATAGTATTGAAACTATGTTTCCTTTTATTAATGTTCGCAGCATTGAAGGACAAGAGCAGGGAACAGTTAATGTTCGAGATGACATTGTAAATATCTCTGATTTATACCCAAGCGCAAGTTATCTCAGTGAGTATGGAACTATAAAAGGAAAGCTATTTACAAAAGAAGGCGTTGAATATTCAGGTATGAATATGGTTGCACGTAATCTTGATAATCCTTTGTACGATGTGATCACTCAACAAAGTGGTAATTTAACTCAAGGTCGTATTGGCCCAGACGGTTCTTTTACAATTAATGGTTTGACGCCTGGTGGGCGTTACGCACTTTACATGGACCCAATTAGAGCTGGCGGCTACCCAACGACACCTACCGATATTATTTCCGTGAATGAATATTGGAATGAAGGCGAAAGCAGTTCTCCAGCACTGGATGATGCTTGCAACATGACACCTATCGTCGTTGCAGGAGGTGAAACTAAAGAAGTCGCTATGTATTTCAATGGCTATAATGATGGCATTCAATATACGCCTTTAGTTTCTGCATGGGTAAGTGATCATGCAAAAAATGGTAAAAGGGCGTTTGGTACAACGCAGGGAGGCACGCCGTTTGTTTATGATAGCAATCATAATACTTTTGAGACATTAACGACGCCAGAGGGTTACGCGGTTTTGTCTGCCACCAACGCGGCAATGAACAAAAATGCAACCAAAGCGGCTGTGATTGCAGATCTTGATAATGATGGTGTAGGCCAAGGTGCTGTTTGGGATATTCGCTCAAATAAATTAATTGAACTTGAAGATCCAACCAATAACACCTGCTCTTTAGGTGGCCAGCAAGGCGTAAGCTCGCACTCTATTTGGGATATGGATGATCTGGGCCACAAGGTAGTTGGTAACTCTCGAAAACCTAATGCTGGCGGGGATGAGTGTGCTGTTGGTGAAGGAGCCAGTTCGTATGGCGTGCCCACTGTATGGAATACAAAAACAGGAAAGGCAACTTTATTAACAGATGGTATAGAGTTCATTCCTAGTAGTTATGGAACAGTACAAGCTTTGATCAATGGTGAACGAACTGAAGCGTGGGTACGTGCCGATCGTGTATCTGGTAATGGCCGCACTGTGACAGGATCTGGTAATAATAATAACTCACAGCTCGCTTGGGTGGATGGAAAATTACGTGATACTTACAAAGAGTTTGGAGCGTTAAATTCATCGGTGATCTCAGTTGATGGTGAGCTTGTCGCCTTTGGTACACAAAGGGGGTTTGGTCGTAGTGCCTTCGGTGAAGGCGTTAAAGTGTGGAATACCGTAACAGATGAAGTAACCTTGTTAGGTGGTTTACGCTGGTGTGAGGATGTACCGTATTTTTACTTTAATAATAATTTATGCGCATCACCATTTAATCAAACCCACGAAGATATCGTTCAAACCGCAGGCTTACCACTAAATATGGTTTTGGATGCGAATGATGATTTGTCGGTCATAACTGGTCGTGTGTTAATTAATGGTATGCCTGCAGGGGCAACGATTTATATTGACGGATTAGGATGGATGACTGGGGAAGAGTTCTTCACTAAACAAGGTGTTGTAGAAGCAACTAACTTGATGACTAATGGTATTTTTGGCGTAAGCAGCGATGGTTCTGAAATGATGGCCGGGGTTGTAGGTTTGCCTACACCATTAACCATTGAGGTTGATGCAAATAAGGCCTTTGTGTGTGATAAAGGGCAAGATCGTGAGCTTAGTTTTCCTAAGCAAGTGGTTAAAGCTGTTAAAGCTGGTGCCAAGTTTGGCCGCTGTGCACACTTAGATACATAGCCTTTAATTACTGTATTAGATGCCAAAGGCTCATAAATATTTTATGGGCCTTTTTCATATCAGTGTCATAAATATGTGATAAATTTTAATAAGTTACAAATATACTAACAGCTTGTATTGAAAGTTTTGCTTTCTTCATATAGCAAAATTACCTAATAGAAAGTGATGGTTAAGTGATATTATTAGCAATTCCAAACCAATTACCCTGGATAGTTAATTGAGTTTGATCAAAAAAGGTGGCCATAGGATTGGTCACCTTTTTCTTTTTATAGGCTCACAGCTGGTTTGCTAAGTTTCTATCAAGCATGATCTAGATCAATAAAATTAATGGGCAGGTTATTATACTGCCGCGCTTCATTATCGTATTAATTCATGCAACCGACTTGTACTCGGTTCGATGTGTGGAGCTTTCATGTCGTCACCTATTTTGACCCCTCGTCCTTTTACGCCTGAGTTGTTATCACCTGCGGGTAGTTTAAAGAATATGCGTTATGCCTTTGCCTATGGTGCAGATGCCGTTTACGCTGGCCAACCTCGTTATAGCCTTCGTGTTCGTAACAATGAGTTTGACCTAGATAACCTGCAAATCGGTATTAACGAAGCCCATGCGCAAAATAAAAAATTGTATGTAGTGTCGAACATTGCTCCTCACAATGCCAAGGTAAAATCGTATTTACGCGACATTGAGCCAGTCATTGAAATGCAGCCAGATGCGCTGATCATGTCTGATCCAGGCCTAATTATGCTAGTGCGTGAAAAATGGCCAGATATGCCTATTCACTTATCTGTGCAGGCCAATGCGGTAAACTATGCCACAGTGAACTTTTGGGCTCAGCAGGGTATTGAACGAGTCATTTTATCGCGCGAATTGTCGCTTGAAGAAATCGCTGAAATTCGTGAACTATGTCCAAATACAGAACTTGAAGTGTTTGTTCACGGTGCACTTTGCATGGCATATTCTGGCCGTTGTTTGTTATCGGGTTATATTAATAAACGCGATCCAAACCAAGGAACGTGCACTAATGCATGTCGTTGGAACTACGATGTGAAACCAGGCACCGAAAATGAAACCGGCGAAATGGTACATAAAATCGACCCTAAAGCGGTGATCCCAACTCTAGGAGATGGTGTCCCAAGTAACGAAGTATTTATGCTTGAAGAGCAGGGCCGTCCTGGTGAGTATATGCCTGCTTTTGAAGACGAGCATGGTACTTACATAATGAACTCAAAAGATTTACGTGCAGTTCAATATGTTGATCAACTAACGAAAATGGGCGTGCATAGTTTAAAAATTGAAGGCCGCACTAAGTCTTTCTACTATGTTGCACGTACTGCGCAAGTGTATCGTAAAGCCATTGATGATGCCGTTGCTGGTCGTCCATTTGACGCAAACTTATTTAAAACCCTCGAAAACTTAGCGCACCGTGGTTATACCGAAGGATTTTTAAAGCGCCACGCACATCAAGACTATCAAAACTATGAATACGGTCATTCGGTGTCAGATAAACAGCAGTTTGTGGGTGAAGTATTAGGCCGCAACGATAATGGCTTAGTTGAAATTGATGTGAAGAATAAGTTCTGTACTGGTCATTCATTAGAATTAATGACACCAAAAGGGAATATTAACTTCAAGCTAGACTTTATGGAAAACAAAAAAGGCGAAGCCATTAGCGATGCAAAAGGTTCGGGCCATATTGTTAAAATCCCTCTACCAGAAGATATCGATTTAGAGCACGCAATTTTGATGCGGAATCTCGATGCCGACCAAGATACCCGTAACCCATTTAATAAAGCTTAATAGAAGGTGCGCTAAGTCATACTTAGCGCATTTATCTCTTATAACTGTTGTTGCCTTAACCTTTGCATATCTTTTTGCGGAGGCAGGCCAAATAAACGGCTGTACTCGCGACTAAATTGCGAAGGGCTTTCGTAACCGACCACACCACTTGCTTGACCAGCATCAAGACCATTGATCAGCATTTGATCGCGAGCCTCTTGCAGGCGTAAGGTTTTTAAATACTGCAATGGGCTGGTGCCAGTAATGGTTTTAAAGTGCTGGCGAAATGTTGATGAGCTCATATGCGCTTGTTTTGCTAACTCTTCAATTTGTACTGGGCGCATAAAGTTGGTTTTAAGCCAGCTCACAACTCTGACAATATGACTACTTGGTGACCCCTCTGATGCCAGTTTTCTAAGGTGAGGCCCGTGAGGTCCCTGTAAAAGGCGAATAACAATTTCTTTCATGAGTAATGGCTGTAAGCCGTCGCGAAGTGCAGGGTTATATTCAAGCTCAAATAACCGAGTGAGTGCATCAGTGAGTCCTGCATCGATATTATGAATAGAAATCGGCGCAAACGTTTCGTTGCGTGATTGTTTTGGCAGCTTAAGTTCTGCGGCCGTTTGCAAAATTAAGTTGTAATCAAGCTTTAGCACCATGGCAACAAATGGCTGGTGGCGTGTTGCTTCGGTCACATGGGATACCACAGGTAAGTCGAAAGTTGTTAACATGGTTTGCCCACCAGAGCAGGGCAGTACACTGTTTTCGACTGAAAGCATTTTTGCACCTTGTAGCACCACTGCAAGGCTTAATGTGTAAATACAATGCAAGGGGTCGGTTGGTGCGTTACGAATGTGCAATGTGAGCTCTGGCGTATGAGAGGTAATATCACCCGCTTTATTAGCGAATAACATAATCTTTTGCGCGAGTGGTTTAGCAATCTCTTGATGGTTGGTGTCTATCATGTTTAAAACTCACGGTTAGTTATCTTGGCTGTCAAATTTATTGAGCATATCTTGGCTACTAATTTGAGAGCCCATACGGCCACGATTCACGTACCTGTGAGAAAACGTTTTTGCGCCATTTGCCCGAACCAGCTTTTCAAAATCATCAATAAAATGCTGTTCGAACTTACTATTAAAGGTATTAAATAAAATCACATTTTTACCTGAAAAGTCATTATTTTTTGCAAACTGCCATATCGGTGGGGCAGGGCTATAAAGCCAAATAGGCGAGCCTAAATAAATGGTGTGATACTCTTCAAGGTTAATATTACTCGGGGTAATTGTTGCTACCTTGCTTCTGGCATCATTAAGAGCGGCTATCCAACCAGGAATACCTAACTCGTAATCTGTCGCTGTTATCTCAAACAGCTCCGCGTTATGCTTTTGTGCTATGTGATCTGCTAAAACCCCAGTATTACCAGAGCGAGAAAAAACCACGACGGCTGTTTTGGCATCAAGCGTGATTTTCGGCTCAGCATTTTGTAGACGTAAGCTGTTTTTAGCATGCTGTGATTTTTCTGTTTGTGTGACCCAAATGGCAACAGATAAAAGCCCTAATACGACCACTGCGAGTATTATAAATAGCCATTTAATCATTGTGTTAACTCCTAAAATCGCAAATTCAAATCAACAACAAAAGTAAGTTAGGCCAAGCATGAGGCCTAACTTCTTTGCTTTATGCATGCTCAGCTTACAAGTGCCTTTTTATAAATGCTTGGTTAAAAAAGGCAGTATCTGCTGCATCGCTAGCGCAACTGGCTCAGGCTTATCGTACAGGTCATAGTGCGACCAATCTTCTAGTTCAACGAGTTGTCGGTCTTTTGATGAAAATGATTTTCCGTAAATTTCTTTACCGTCACGGTATGCACCAAATGCCCCTACTTTTTGACCAATTACAGCCATCATAGGTTGAGTCATTAATGTTTCGGCAAACGCGAAAGCATCCCACGTGAGGGTTTTTTGTGCATGAGAAAATAACATACGTGTTGCGCCACCTTCACTTTGACCACGCGGTGTTTTGTAGTAATCAGTCGCTTCGAAAACATCACGTTCAGTCAGGCCATTGTCGCGGGCAAACTCAATGCTTGGTGGGAGTAATTCGTTAACTTGTAAATCACCACCAAGTGCTTCAGCAGTTCGTTGTGCCGCCATCGCTTCAAGTGCGCCAAGCGGGTTAAACTCGGTGAATGCTTCTCTAAATAGACGACCTAAATTAACCGGCGTAATGCCGACCACGGCTTTTACGCGTTTTTCAGTCAGTGCAGAGTTAAATACATAAGCCCCCCCACCACATACCCCAATGCTACCAATGCGCTCGTTATCGACATAAGGCAGTGTCACGGCATAATCAATAACATGGCTAATATCTTCAACGCGTTGTGATGGGTTTTCAATAAAACGAGGTGTACCGCCAGATTGACCTTGGTAGCTGGCATCGAAGGCAATAACCACATAACCTGCTTCAGCAAGTGCTTTACCATAAACACTACTTGAGGTCTGTTCTTTACAGCTACCAAATGGGTGAACACTGATCATGGTTGGGTAGGTTTTTGACTCATCAAAATTAGCAGGCGTTAAAACAAGTGCTGAGATAGCCCAAGCCATATCGTGGTTTTGAATACTAACTGTTTGAATGTTCATGTTTTTATCCTAAATACCGTTTAGGTATGAGCCCTGTTCGGGCTCATACAGATCAATAATTACAGGTTGCTTGTAAAGAAAGGAGCTAATACGCTGATTGCTTCAGTGATTTCACTTTCGCCATCGTATAGGTCCATGTGGTTTGCACCTTCAACGATGTACATGTTTTTGCTGCTTGATGCTGCGCGCGCCATTAGGTCATCGCTCATCCACTTGCTGCCCGCATTGCTGCCGACGACGGTCAGTAATGGTTGCGTTAAAAATGCTTCAGCTTTAAAGAATGCATCATAAGTGATGATTTGATTTAAGCTGCGTGCAGTCGCAAAGCCCGGTGCAGTGCAATAAGCTGCGCGGTCTGTGTGGTAGTATTCCCACGCTTGGCGAAGTTCTTCGTTTGGTGCATCTTCTTCTTTAAGTGGTGCCATTGGGATAGTTGCAATCTCGTTACCACTTGCATCCGATGTGCGAGAATCAGAGCCAGCTTGGATATATGGGATAGCGTCGCTGTCTTTTACATTGTTATCCCAGCCATTACGGAACATTTGGCCAATATTTACCATGCTGACTGTGCCAACGGCTTTAATACGGCGGTCGTTAATTGCAGCATTTGCGGTGTAACCTGCACCCGCACAGATCCCCATTGCGCCAATGCGATCATTGTCTACATAAGGTAAGGTCGTTAAGTAATCGATTACTGCACTCACATCCTCGGTACGAACATGTGGGTTTTCAAGTTGGCGTGGCTCGCCTGTGCTTTCACCTTGGTAAGATGCATCGTATGCAATAGCGACAAAACCTTGCTCAGCTAGTTTACGTGCGTAAGTCCCTGCTGTTTGCTCTTTAACACCACCACCTGGGTGCGATACGACAACGGCTGGGTATGTTTTTGTTTCATCAAAATCAGCAGGTAAATTTAATAAGCCCGCTATAGTAATATCTAAACCGTTCGTGTTTGGAAAAGTAACTTTGTTCATGAGCGTAAATCCTCTTTGGGTTAATAAGTAAGGACAGAGACTATTCTCGATTGCAGAGCTGTTTGCTTTGCGTCCTTGATTGAGATTAAGTATAGGAGTGGGCTGAAACGAATGTTTGCCTAAAATGACAGGGTGTTTGTCTAAAATGCCGAAAAAGCACTATGGCAGGCAATCGGAAAATGACCAGGATAGATTGGGAATTTACTTAATTGCTTTAAATGGTCGGGTTTGTAGGGTGTTTAGAGTGCTTGCTCTAGATGATGGCAGTGATGGGATTTTATTTCTAAAATCGAAATACCGCTTGCTTTATAAGTATAAGGCTCTTAATTAGGCTGTGATTGCCTATTTTTATTGCCGTAAGCCAATTAATAGGCAGTGTAACGACGCTTATTTTTTAAATTGACTGGCAAGCTCTGCAAGCGACACTTCAGCAAAACGTTTTAATAACAGGGCTTCTGCATCGTCCATTGCGTTTTGCAGGGCGCTGTTAACTGCATATTCGATTGGGCAGTTGCTGTGCTCATCGGTTAGACCAATTACAAACAGGTTCTTTTCGCCAAGCGCTTGGTGAATATCAAATAAAGTGATGTCTGTTAAGGGAGTGGCCAGTAGCCAGCCGCCATTGTGGCCTTTGATTGCCGACACATAACCTGCTTGGCGCAGTAACGCCATTGTACGGCGCACGACCACAGGGTTGGTCATTAACATGTTTGCTAATGTCTCTGATGTAATAGGGTGGCTGTAACTGTCTAAATGGATCAGCACATGCAAAACCCGTGATAATCGGCTGTCTTTTCTCATCTTAAATCGTCAATATGCGTTTTTTGCAGTGTATCACGAACTGCTTAATATTGACCGTTTGAATTACCAAACTAACGCTCACTAAACTAATTCCAAGCCAGCCAATTTGCTGAAATTGCTCATTTAAAATCACAATAGCCAGTACGGTGGCGATAATCGGCTCAAGTAAAGTAATGAGCACGGCTTGGCTAGCCGCGATGGTTTTTAAGCCAATACTAAATAGCCAATAACCTAAAAACATCGGCACAATGGCCATGTAAAGCGCCACGCTGGTATTGGTAACGGTGGCAAAAAGCGTATCTCCAGTGATCAATAACGAAGGCAAGAGTACACATGCAGCGCCGCTAAATAAGCTTGCCATGGTCGCTCTTGAATGAACGCCGTTGCTAATTAAGCGTTTGGCAACCCATGAATAGCCCGCATAGGTAAGCCCTGCAATTAAGCCAAGTAAAATGCCGATGTTTTGGCTAAACAGCCCCGTAGCGGCAAGGTTATGCTCTTTACCTAACGCAATTAAGCCAATGCCAATCGCACCAAAGCAAAAGCTGACTAGCCAGCGAGTTGTAATGGGCTTTTTCTCAATTAAGTATTCCAATAAGACGGTAAATAAAGGGGCGCTGGCAATCGAAACAACGGTGCCTATTGCCACACCAGCGCTATTCATCGAGGTATAAAATGCCAGCGGATAAATAGCTACACAAGCTGAGCCAAGTAGGGTTAGGCGGTAGTGCTTACGCAGAGTACTGGCATTGTTTATTAGCTGAGTTAGTGAGGTTAGGCAAAGTAATACGCCGCCAAATCCCATCGCAAACGCACCTATTGCAAAAGGGCTAATGTCTGGTGCAAAGCTTGCGGCTGTGCCTGTTGTGCCCCAAAACACACTGGCAACTAAAACGGCCATGGTCGCGATGGTATGGTTCATTGATGATTCGCTTTAAATTTAAGATATCAAAAGCATAATTAAAATCGATGCAAAGTTTTTGACAAAAAGGACGGTTTTGTTGGCGTTAAAAACTAAAGTTACTTTTTGAATTTACTCGGTGATAAGCCAAAGTACTTTGAAAAACTACGGCTAAAAGATGAAAGCTCATTGTAACCAACTAACTCACTAATACGCTGCAACGGGTAGTCGGTATGACTGAGTAAGGCTTGGGCTTTTTCCATTCGCTGTTTAGTTACATAGTTCATGACAGTCAATCCGGTTTGTTGCTTAAACAGTAGTTTAAATTGCGTTGGGCTTAAACAGGCAATGCTGGCAAGGTGTTTGATTTGAAGAGGAGTGCTTAAGTGACTGTCAATATAAAGCAGTGCCTCGCTAATACGGCTGTCGACCTTAGGCTGCATAATTTGCTCAGCTAACAGCAAGTCGAAGGTGTTAAACATGGCAAGTTCTAATTCACGATTAACCGCTTGCTCAAGTTGCTTTGCCACAAACTGCAAAAATGCCCAAAGTGATTGATTAATAGCAAACACACAGCGTTCAGCAATCGCTAGGTTATCTGGTAACTTTGGCATATCGGCCACCACAAATCGCGCCTCTGGCATTGCGGTAAAAAGATGCGTTTGCGAGGCTTTGACAACCACGCATTCACCGGGGGCGACTCTACCTTGAAAATCACCGACACTAATGGCAATCACACCTTTTAAGGGCAGTACAAGTTGATGATAGTCATGGCTATGACTAACAGGCTTAGTACTGTAAGAACGAATAGATAGATTGCCTTGCATCATTTTGTGATAGCCGTTTGCTGAATAAGGCTATTATGCCTGTTTGCGAGGGATGATCAATTTTAGGCCATTAACGGGGTTAGCACATGCTCGTAGGCAATCATTAACGCGACATAAACCAACAAAATAGCCATCAGTTTATTAAACACATAAAAAACACCCGGCCGTGATACTTGTTTGCCAAGCACCAAGCCTGCTAACGAGTAACTTGTAGGCGCACCAAAGGCAAGGATGGCTAAAATAAAAGACCAAAATACGATTGCTGCGCCAGTAATATCGGCGCTTGGGAATTGAATCGTAGCAATTGGCAAAGTGGCCACCAAGGCTTTTGGATTTAATAGCTGCATAAACAGGCCATCGAAAAAGCTAAGTGAGGCATCTGCTGAGGTATCATTCACCTGTACTTTTGCTTTTGCAACCTTCCAAGCAATATACAAAATATAGCCGCAACCAATTAAGCTCACATAAGGCAAAAACTGCGGATTGATCACTTGTAAGCCAAGGTAGCCAAGCAGCACAAATAAGATAAACATCGCGCTACCCACGCCGATAAAAAACCCAAGGTGTGAACGAGTTTGTTTATTTAAGCCACTGCTTAAACCGAGTAAATTGATTGGCCCAGGGGTGTACATAATGCCAATAGCATATGCAAAAATATCTGCCATAACAGCTCCAAATCAGTAAATTAGCTCTATCTTCGAGCCCATTGCAGTTGAAATTGTTTTGGTGTCATACCAAATACTCGTTTGAAGTTACGATTGAGGTGGCTGGCATCAGCGAAGCCAGATTCAACCGCCACGCTGGTGGCATCGCGGCCAACTTGTAACGCTCTACGGGCATAATTAATACGACAGTTCAAAACATATTGATGTGGAGTAATACCGAAGTGCTCGCGAAAGCGGCGGATAAAATGAAATTTCGACATGGTGGCAGCATGGGCAATGTCATCAATAGAAATGTCATTGTCGATATTTGCCAAAATGTAGTCTTTTGCACGCAGAAGCAAGCTATCAACACGAGTGCTTAAAGTTGGCAAATCAAGGCTACCGTTGAGCCTGACTAAAGACTGCGCCATTTGCAATACTGCAGCTTCTCGCTCTATTTTGCTGGTGCTATTGGTTTGTAAAAGCCTTGATAAGTGAATCACTTGATTACGCAGTAATGGATCAGCATACAAGGTGTTTGCCATACGTAATGTGCAATCTTGCTTATACCCAAGCGCTTTGAACAACGGCTTAAATTCATCGGGATGAATGTACAGCATAAGATACTCTAGGTTTTGCTCAGTGCCAGAGTGACCATCGTGAATATCTTCAGGGTTAAACAAAATGACATTGCCAGGTACGCTTTTATAAAACGCATTACGACAAAAGAAATCTTGCCGCCCTTGTAGAGTAATGCCAATTGAATACTCTTCGTGAGCATGTTTTGCATAGGTAAAATCACTCATAGTCGCAGTCAACATCGAGATGCTCTGATGCTGTTCGTTGTTAATGTACTTAAAGTGATTGTCTTTGCTCACAGATGCTCCTGAAGGGTGTGCGCTTCGTTATTATTCCTACGCCAATATAGCGAAGCTGGCAACCTAAAAACTTGAACAAAATTGCTGTTTTAATTTATTCAGAGGTACAGACAAGTTCTAATTCAGTGTCTTTAAATTCAGCGAGTTTTATATCGTTTTTCTTGGCGTCAGTAATTAAAACAGAAATAGCGTCTAACGCTGTCACTTTATGCCTAGCGACTGAAGACAGTTTTTCTTCAGTAACGGCGATTAATACATTATTGCTTTGTTTTACTATAGCGTGTTTAAACTGTGCATCTTCAACGTCAAACGCTGAAACACCCACCTCGGCATCGATTGCGCAAGCACCTAAAACTGCTAGGTCAAAATGCATTGTTTGTAATTGCTTTAACGAGCAACTACCAATTGCAGCGCCTTGTTGCTTACTTATTTTTCCACCTAATAGAATTACATCACATTGTTGATGTGATTGTAGTGCAATAGCAATTGCAGGCGTGTGGGTAACCACCGTTAAGGCAAGATCGTGTGGGATCATACTTGCAATGGCTAAATTGGTACTGCCAGAATCAATAAAAACAAATGCATGCTCTTTAAAGTAAGGAATACACGCTTTAGCTAAAAGCTGCTTACGGTCACTATTTAAAACCATTCGTTGCACTAAACTGCCATCATTTTGTGCATTAATGACAGCGCCGCCATACACTTTTTTACACACCCCTTGATTTGCTAATTCTTGCAGATCTCGGCGGATCGTATGTTCGGAGACATTAAGTTCTTTGGCTAATTGAACACACACAACTCGGCCGGTTTGTTGTAAATGATCTTTGATCAGTGCTTGCCTCTGATCTGGGAATGAAGCATAATCGAGCATAAATAATCACAAGTGAGCAGTTTAAACTAAAGCTAATGTAGCATTGCATGCTCGTTTTAGCAATTTTGTGATTATTTAGAGTTAAATAGCTCAATAACTAAGC
The DNA here is from genome assembly GCF_011319765.1 of Pseudoalteromonas sp. MB47. Lineage (NCBI taxonomy): Bacteria > Pseudomonadati > Pseudomonadota > Gammaproteobacteria > Alteromonadales > Pseudoalteromonadaceae > Pseudoalteromonas > Pseudoalteromonas sp. MB47. The sequence continues at coordinate 268,443 of NZ_VFBD01000004.1, forward strand.
CTTAGTTTAGTTATAAACTGGAATGAGGGAAGGTGACGGGTTTTAACCTAGTCACTTACCCTGCTCGATTGTGATGTTTTATGTAAGGTTTTGTTTGATGTTGTTAGAAAGGTATCCGTTTAAAAAGCGCGAAGTACTCGTTACAAGGTTACTATTTTTGTGTGCAGGTTTAGCCACGGCTACGTGGGCATCGCTCATACCAGTAATTAAAGCGCATATTGGCATTGATGAGAGTACTTTAGGGTTGTTGCTTTTGTGTCTTGGTGCAGGTGCAATATTTGCTATGCCTGTATCAGGTGCGCTCGCAACTAAGTATGGTTGTAAACGTGTATTACAGCTCTCAACGATGATGATTATTTTTTGCCTACCATTTTTTGCTTTAGTAAATAGTGTGGCTAGCTTGGCAACTTTACTGGTGATTTTTGGCCTTTCTATCGGCGCAACTGATTGTGTTATGAACATTCAGGCTGTGTTGGTTGAAGAACGTTCTAAGCTTTCACTTATGTCTGGTTTTCATGGTTTTTACAGTTTAGGTGGTATTTTAGGGGCGGGTGCTGTAGCAATGCTGCTAATTGCTGGTTTTTCGGCATTCGAAATCTGTATGCTAATGGCGGCGATAGTATTACTGTGTTTGATCTTCGCAAAGAGAGACTTACTTCCTTTTGCAAGCCCCAATGAAGGTCCTGCATTTGCGCTCCCAAAAGGCCCGGTGATTTTAATTGGCATTATTTGCTTTGCAATGTTTCTCGCAGAGGGAACCGTTTTAGATTGGAGCGGAATATATTTAATTGATTATCAAAATGCATCAACAGGAATGGCGGCATTAGGGATTTTTAGCTTTTCAGTCACAATGACTTTAGGGCGCTTATTTGGCGATCGCATTATTGCAAAGCATGGGCAAAGGGCTGTTCTGACTATAAGTGGTTTAGTAGCAAGCCTTGGCTTGATAATCGCTATTGTATCAATGAGCTTTTATGTTGCGCTATTTGGTTATGTGTTAATGGGAATAGGTTGTGCCAACGTTGTACCAATTATGTTTTCTGCGGCGGGGAAGCAAACCTACATGTCGCAAGCTACGGCAATTCCTGCTGTAACGACATTTGGTTATTTAGGTGTATTAATGGGGCCTGCAAGTGTCGGTCAAATTGCACATTTTTCTTCACTTGCGTCTGCATTGGTCGTAATAGCGATGTTAATTGCTTTGGCGACTATCTTTTCACTCTTTGTGAAAGTTTCACAAGACTAACTTTATAATTGTTATTATTCAAAAGGTTATATGTATTTAACAGGAAAAGGTGATAGTAAATTATAAAATGGTGAATGTTTTTATCCCTAACTTAGGTCTTCTAATTGAGTTTTATAGAGGGGTTTAAATGAATTTACGTACATCAAATAATTTAGTGATTGCACTTATTACTATCAGTTTTTCTTTATTGGGTTTGTCTTTTATTTTGGGGGCAAACCCCAATGCTATTGGCAGTATATTTTCGTTTTATGGTTTAGAGACTCAGGTACCTGACCATCTCATGAGTATGATTGCAGGCTTTGCACTTTGTTTTGTAGGTATTACCAGCCTTCATTCTCATTTAGGATTTATTAATAGGGCGCTTCCCACCGTGACAGCTCTTATTATTGCACTTACCTGTTTACTTACATTGTTCAGTGCAAATCGTTGGCTTGCAAGTGAAGGGGGTTTTCCAGTAATTGGTTCGGGGCAGGGTATTATTAAGTATTTTGCTGTTATTCCTTTATTTTTATTTGTGTTTTACAAAGATGTTTTGAGTGATAAAGCGCATGTTGCTTTGAATTATGCATCGGTGGCATTAGTGTTGGTTTGGATTGGCGCAATGAAGTTTTTTGCTTTTGAAGCAAATGCGATTGTTAGCCTTGTTGAGTCTTCACCGTTTATGTCTTGGTTGTATATTGTTTTTAGCGTGCAAGGGGCATCAAATGCGATTGGCATATTTGATATTTTGAGTGTGGCGCTGTTAGGTGTTGGCTTGTATATCAGAAATGCGAAACTTATTTTACTTGCTGGACTAGCCTGTTGCTCGGTATTTATCATGACACAAACATTTTTAATTACCGCACCTAATGCGCTTAGCAGCGTTACAGTGTTTGAGCGATTAGGTCAGTTTGTAATTAAAGATCTGTGGTTTATAGCTAATTTAGTGATTATTTATCATTTAGCTGTATTCAACAATACACCTAAAGAAACAGCAGAATAAAATAAAAAGGCCTCAGAAGAGGCCTTTTAAATGATAACTAAACAACTACAACGGCTTTTTGCTTTTGAACTTTAGAAAACTCAAGGGCATCATTGAGATTGTTAAATTCAAAGTCAGTGGGTTCTTCAACATTTAAAGTACCCGACGCAATGTCATTAAGGAGCTTTTCGCCATCACTTACAAGACGTTGCCATTGCTGTGAATCACCATAATCGTGTAATGCACCAAGGGCAATTTCATGATAAGAAATAGTGCGCGTGAATGGTTCATCGACTGGGGTTTCAATGCGTCCTAAAATACTGATCACATGACCATTTGCCTGTAGAAGTGGCACTAACTTTTTAGCTTCTTCAGGGCCATTAGCATCAAAGAGTGCAAAGTAGCCACCTTCAGATGGTGCGTCGCGTAATACTAACTTAACGCCAAGCTTTTCGGCTTGCTCAGTCGTTAGGCTTTTTGATAAAGCATGTACTTCAAAGCCACTGTGATTCAGCATTTGTGTCAGCAGTTTATTAACAGCTCCCATGCCGGTTACTAATACTTTTTCGTCTTTGCGTAATGGTATTTTGCTAAAAGCTTGCCATGCAGTAAGCAGTGGGCAAGGTAATGCAGCAGCAACATTGACAGCTAACCCTTTTGGCACCTGCATAACACGGTCTGCATAAAGTACTGTGTGTTTAGCAAAGCTGCCGTTTTCACTCAAGCTATGATGATAAGCGACTGTTTTACCGATTAGTTTGCTATCGACGCCATCGCCTACCAGCTCAACAACCCCAGCACCGTCTACGCCAGGTGTATGTGTATCTGCCCAATTTATAGGGTCAGCTTGAATAAACTTCCAATCAACTGGATTAATACCAACCGCTAGGTTTCGGACCAAAATTTGCCCTGCTTTAAGTGCTGGTACAGCTTTCAATCCCAAAGCGAGTGCTTTATCAGCACCTTGAAACTGCCAAGCATGAGTTGTCTTTACTTCATCATGATCCCAGTCAGGAGCAAAATCCGGGTTTGCTTGCCTGTCGCCGCAACTAAGGGCATCAATTTGATTGATCTCGTCTTGGCTTAAGCTAAGCGAAAGGGCTTTTAAGTTGGTAGCCATATTTTCGCGTTTGGTAGATGACGGTATCGTTACCATGTCATGCGCTAACTCCCATGCAATGACTACTTCAGCGGTGCTCACTTGGTGTTTGTCTGCAATCGCTTTGATGGTTGGATCTTTAAGTACTTTACCTACCGCAAATGGCATATAGCCGGTAACGAGAATGTCGTTTTGGGCACAAAAATCACGTACCTTTTGGTTGGTTAGGTAGGGGTGAACTTCAACTTGATTGGTAAATAATGCGCCTTTTGGCAAAATACTTAAGGCTTCTTCCATTTGTGCAATGGTAAAGTTTGAAACACCAATTTCTTTCGTTAAACCAAGCTCTTTTGCTGATTGTAACTCAGTTAAATACTCATCCATGCTTTCGCCATTGGCTGGGCTTGGCCAATGAATAAGCAGTAAATCGACGTAATCTAGTTGTAGTTTAGTCAGGCTCTCTTTTACGCTGTTAATAAAGTCCGTTTTATTTAACTTATCATTCCATACTTTGGTGGTAATAAATAACTCACCACGTGCAACACCACTGTCTTTAATCGCTCGGCCAACTGCTTCTTCGTTACCGTAAATTTGCGCAGTGTCGATGTGTCTAAAGCCCTCTTCAATAGCTGTTAGCACACTTTGATATGCAACTTCGTCTTGTAATCTAAATGTACCAAAACCCAGTTTTGGCATAATTGATTGTGACATCATAACTCCTTAATTATGGAACGTGGGCAAAACATGTTCGCCGATGTGCTTTAATGCCCATTCAATGGGTAATTCGTTACGTCTAAAGTGCAGGCCGATGTGATTCACACCGGCATTTTTCATTGCCTTTAGCTCTGAGATGAGTCCGTTGACGCCTGTTTCAACCCCAAAACGATGACGTTTTATAGGTGCATCAGAATCATCTAATAAATTTAAATGAATAAAACTAACGTACGGCTTATTTCCTGCGACCTCTCGCCACAAAGCGACACGCTTTTGATGATCATCTGGTGTGCCTGGGTAAGCAAGCCAGCCGTCCATGTTTTCGCCAACCCATTGAGGGCTTTGCTGAGCAAGACCTGCTACATAAAGTGGGAAATTTTTCACTTCTGGTAGTAGCTTTTGACCCGCTTCTAAAGGTCGCTTAGGGGCGCCTTTTAGTAGCGAAACAGATTCACGTAGTTGCTCACCACGGCTTGCAAAATCAATATCGAATAAAGGATATTCAATAGGTCTATCACCGCTGGCAACACCTAAAATTAGCCGATCATTACTAAGCGCTTGCACAGTATTTGCTGCCTTTTTAACAAGCCAAGGTTGGCGCAATGGCAATACCACCGCTGCGGTGCCAAGTAATATATTCTTGGTTTTAGCTGCTAAGTAGCCAAGGTAACTGAAGGTTTCATAAACTTGGGCGGCATCACCAAATTTCGGGTCATAAATCGGTACGTCGCGAACCCATGCCGCTGCGTAGCCAAGCTCATCAGCAAGTTGAACACGTGATTCATGGTTAGCTAAATTAGGGATCCCAAATGATTGATTTGATTGTTGATTGAAATGTGCCCAATCATTATCAAGTGGAAGTTCAACCCCAATTGAGAATGGTTTTTGCGCTAATTTATCAAAACTCATTATGACTCCAAACTTTAAGGGACATAGCTAAACAATACTTAACAATTTAATGCCGCCCTGAAAGTGATTTATGATTAAGTAATGAGGGTATTGTGGCGCTAAATTTATTTGCGAAAAACAGCAAGGATAACAAAACACCTTTGTCGTTTTTGCAAAGGTGTTTTAATCGTTATGAATTAGCTTCTTCTTTTGAAAGGGTAAAGTATGCGCGAGTGACTGGGTAGGCAATTTGTGAAATCAGTGCAGTGCCCCAAAGTAAGTTGCCAATGAGCGAAGGTACATGGGGTAAAATGGGAATGGTAACTAAAGCAAGTATGACGCCAAACATCCTTACTTTGGCTGTAGCAAAACGATGGGCTACGCGATGTTCGATCATTAGCTGGATCCACAATAAGCTTAATAAGTAGCCTGCTAACCCTACACAACCAATGACACCATATTTTAGGGGGTACGGCTGCCAGAACCCGGCTTTCACTTCGCCGGCGAGTGCAACGCCAACCATAACTGCACATAGCATTAAAAATAGGTGAGCTAACCACCAACTTACGAGTGTCCATTTGTGTTGATTTTTAGGTTTACCATTGCCAACAAAATCAAAGTAAATCCAGCATTGCACAAATACCGCAATACCACCAAACATAAAGTTAGCCAGTACAGTGGGGTCGACTTTATAAACTCCTTTTTCAGATAAAGTAATCACCAATTTAAAGAAACCTTCGCCTACGACAATAAGTAGTAAAAGGGCGAAGCGCTCAGACATATGCCCAAGGCGTGGTAAAAAGCGTTTATTTTCAAGTACACCAATTTTTGGAGCCATATATAAAACTTGGATAGCGGCAATCGCAGCGCCAAACACCCAATAACGATAGGGGGCAGGCATAAATGCTGTGGTAGCAAAAATGATGGCAAGAGCAAAGTAGTTACGGCTCACACTGCGTGCTAATTTTGTTGATTCGACCCCCAATTGATTGGTGCGATGAAATAAATAAGCTGTAATAAGGCGATTAGCAGCATAGGCTAATGCAAAATATGTCCAACCTTTATCAAGTACATGAGGGATCGAGGCAGCCATAACCATGGCGGTAACAATTTGGCAGGCCATGATCAGCCGGTGTTTTACATCAGTACTGACATAGAGTGAATTAAAAACGCTGGAGTCAGCCCACGCAAACCATACGGTGATGAACAAACCTGCAAATGTAAGAAAACCACTTAAATGTAAGTGGTCGCTCAAAAAATTACCTAGCAAAAAAATGATTACCACATGGATAAGGTCATAAAATAATTCAACCCAATGAACATGGTCATGTGAACTTTTTAAATCTAGGTGATGCTTAGGTAAGCGCCACATTGGGTGGTTTTCTAATGCCATAATTGATCCTACCTATTTCCTTTCGACAATAATTGCAGTGATGGTGGTTTCACCCTCATTTTTGACTTGATGAGTCCATGCGTCATGCCACATCACATAGCCATTAGGGATCTCAATTGTTGTTTGTGACTCTTTAGTACTGATGGTCGCTTTACCGCCTGTCTCAAAATAGACTGTTTCAGCATTATGCTTATGCCAATTATCTTGCTCACCTGGTGCTAAAGTCATACGTAAAACAAGTACTTCACTGTTATCTAGCAATACTTCATAGTGATTGGGTGAAGCAATATGTGCATGGGGAAGTTGTGCTGAAAAAGCATGTTGTGAGCACATAATTGTGCTCACCAAGCCAATCATCAAAGCTGTCATTTTGCTCATGGCTACACTCTACTTATGCATACCGCGAATTGGGTAATTATTTTTTGGGTCGCGTATCCAATTAAGCCCGCTTACCAAAGTTGCTAAATCAGGTCTTACAAATGGATTATTAGAATAATCAACCACATGTACTTTACCTTGCTCGTTAACCACAAACAGTGCGGGCTCTGCGAAAGGGTGATCCGTTTCTTGTGGTGAACGGGGATCAGAAATGTAAGTACCTAATGCTTGCATTTGCTCTGTAGTCAAACCGTAAGCAAGTGGAAATGACACAGATAGCTGCTCTAAATGCGCTTCTAGCTGCTCTTTGCTATCACCTGAAACAGCAATTACATCAACACCCGTTTCTAATAGCGCCGCTTTGTACTGCTCGAGGCTATTTAAATAGCGGGTACATAAAGGGCAATGCTTACCACGATAAACAACAACAAGCTGCCAGCTTGCACCGTGTTGAGGTTGACCAAGAACAGCCTCTTCACCATTCAAAAGTGCAGCACTGATACTAGGAAATGCACTGCCCGGATGGAGTTTATTGCTATAAACAGATTCGTTACTCATGAGTGTTCCTTAAAAGTTCTCGTTTAAGTGTTTTTCAAAGCGCGCAAAGTCGCTGTCGATGTCTGCATTTTTCATCACGTCATAACAGGCGAAAGTTGGCATCGCTTGCATACCGAAAAACTTAAAGTTCATATGCATTGGGAAAACAAGGTCATCAACACTTTTACCTTCAAAAAAGTCAGCGGCATCTGCAAATGATTCTGCAGGCGCATTTAAAGTCAGCGACATCATATATTGAGTGTTAGTCAAGGTGCCGCCTTTACCGTAATTGGCTTTTGGATTGTCTTGATGACGACCATCACCATGGCAAAGCGCTCCCCCCATACCCGCTGTGTACACTTCATCCATGTATTTTTTGAATGACCATGTCATGCCCATCCAATTAATAGGTGATTGCAAAAAGACGATATCTGCCCATTGATGGTTCTCAAGTTCAGTTTCTACATCAAATTCGTCTTGTGTATTAACCACGCGAGTTTGATAGCCTTTTGCTTTAAAAAAAGCGTCGGCTTTTTCGATTAAAGCAGCATTTAACTTACCTTCAGAAAAAGGGTAATAGTGATGTGCGTTAAGAATTAATACGTTTTTCATAGTTGAGTATCCGTTTGCTAATTACTTTATCGTGTTCAAAATATATTCCGTGGTATATAATAGTAACCTAGATTGTTAAATCAACCAGTCACCTTTTTGTAACTAGTCTGAAAAATGCGAGGATGTTTTGGAAAGTTCAGTAGAAACAGATAGTAAGGGTAGAAAAAAAGTTTTAAATGCTTGCATGGAGCCCTGTGCTATTGAAAAAGGCATGCGTTTGATTGGCGGTAAATGGACGGGATCTATTATCTATCATTTAAAAGATGGCCCTGTGCGTTTTAATGATTTAACGCGTATGCTGGGTGGTGCAAGTAAAAAGATGATAGACCAACGTCTAAAAGAGCTTGAAAGTAGAGCGATGATCACCCGTCATGTTATTAGCACCCGCCCGATAGCGGTGACCTATGAACTTACTGATTTTGGCCGCTCAGCACTGCATATACTCGATGAGTTACGAGTTTGGTCTGAATCAAATGAGATTTAAAGTTTGCGATTCTTTTCTAGAATAAAATCTATAAGAACTCTCACTTTTCGCGCCTTTTGACTGTGCTGCTGAAAGTATAAGAAAAGCCCTGAAAAGGGATACCAATGTTCTTCAAGGATTGGAATTAAAGTGCCTTCTTTAAAGTGACTATGTAACATTGGCTCTACCATTCGCCCTATGCCAAGGCCTTTTTTCGCCGCGTTAATCATCAAATCCGTATCATTCACGACCATCGCAAATGGCATTGTTACTGACGTTGTCTGCCCTTTATTTAATAAGTTAATGGCTACTAACTTTTTAGATGTTATATATCGGTATTGGATTAATTTATGGTTAGCTAAATCTTCAATAGTTTTAGGGATCCCATAGGTTTTAGCATAGCTCGGTGAGCAAAAAAAGCCCTCTTTGGAAGGTGCAGTAAGTGGTTTAGCTACCATGCCAGGCTCAATTTTGTCTCCAAACCGAATACCTATATCCATACCATCAGTAATCAAGTTAACAGTTGCATCATTTATTGATATCTCTAATTGGATCTCAGGATAGCGACGACAAAACTCCTCGTAGTATGGCTCTAATAATAATTGGAATGCAAAACGAGGGGTTGTTAATCTCACTGTCCCTTTTGGTGTTGCACTAAACTCTTTTACACTTTCAAAAGCATCTGACAATTCGCTTATAGCTGTTTTTGTCTGCTGGCGAAGTTGTTCGCCTGCTTCAGTTAGTTCGATTCGCCGAGTGGTGCGATTAAATAATGGTACGTGTAGCGAGCGTTCAAGAGATTTTAATGCATGACTTACTGAAGGTGCCGTCATTTCTAGTCTTCGGGCTGCGCCACTAATACTGCCTTCCACAGCAATTGCATGAAAAATAAGTAATTGAGAGTAGTCGGTACCGTTCATTATTGTTAGTTTCTATCTAATAATTATTGTTGATAATATCATCTAAAACTAATTAATAGTATATCTTATGCTTATCGAATTCGTTCCTTATATACCTTGAAGGCAAATTCATGAGTAAAATTTTAGTTATTTCAGGCCACCCAAACCTATCAGAATCAAATGCGAATACGACTGTCATCGAGACATTGTTATCGCGGCATGATGATGTAGCTATAAGACGGTTAGATTCACTATATGGTGAAAAACAGATCGATATAGTTTCAGAACATGAAGCACTGTTAAGCGCTAGTGTTGTTGTTTTACAGTTCCCATTTTATTGGTACTCTGTTCCAGCGCTTATGAAACGTTGGATTGATGAAGTGCTATCTTACAATTTTGCTTATGGGCCTAAAGGTGACAAATTAGCAAACAAACATCTAATTTTATCAGTTACTGTCGGTGGCCCTGAAGAAGCATATTCACCTCTTGGCTATAATCATTTCAGTGTGGAAGAGTTTTTGCGTCCACTAGAACAAACTGCTTACCTTGCAAAAATGCAATACCATAGGCCAATCTATAGTCATCGAATGGTTTATATAGAGGGGGTGTACAATGAGTTATCGGATGTCCAAAATCGAGCTGTCGAACATGGAGAGCGCTTAGCGGCTAAAATTGCTGATTTATTACATTCGCCAGAGAGTATAATTAAGCAATTTGTAAATAAATGGTTCGATAAGTTAGATTCTTTGTCAGAAAAAACCGAAGCGTTTTTACCCCATTTATCAAAGCAACTTGTTTTGTGCTTGCCAGAAGGAGATTTTTTGGGGCACGCGGGCTTTAAACAATGGTACCAATGGGCATTATCAACATTTAAACCTAATTGTAGGCACACAGTTGAGCAAATAGATATTACTGCTGACGGAGAATATTTTAACCTTTCTTTGAGAGTTAAATTGAGCGCACACACATACATTGATTCTGATTTTGCTGGGCAAAATGTTGAAGTACAAGTCAAAGAAAATTGGCGTTTAAGAATAATTGATGGGCAACATGTGCTCATTGAGCAGTACTTAGTTTCATCATTGGGCGATCAATTATGAGAAAGAGATTAATTTCAGCATTAATGTTAGCAAGCCTGACAGGATTTAATGTACAAAGTAAAAGTACACTTTATTCCCCAATTGTTGAGCATAATATTAAGCAAAATTTATCAGATTTACATAAAGCGGTTATTGCCAATGATATATCTCAAGTAAAATTACTGATCGCGCAAGGAGCCGATGTTAACCAGCTTGATAAGTTAATGGGGATTGCCCCTTTACACATAGCAGTACAAGGCCGGAATCTAGCGATGGTAAAATTATTAGTAGAGAATGGAGCTTATGTTAATTTACAGTCTGTTAGGCTTGGCGGAACCCCTTTGTTACTAGCTGTGTGGCATCGCAATGTTGATGCAGTAGCGTATTTACTCAGTCTAGATGATATTGATACTACAGTCTTATCAGCTGCGGGAGCTACAGCCTTACAGTTTAATCGCTCAGGAGGAAAAACAAATGATGCCTCACTTAATGAGGATGTATCAAGGATAAATCAGTTGTTTACTGAACATCACGCACGCACTCAAGCTAAAGCAATTGAGAAAGCAGCAATTTATTTGGTAGTTGCAGATAGTTCAATATCGCAAGCACGAAAGGTTGAGAAAATAAAAGACTTAATTTCAAAAGGCTATGATGTTAACGCTTTAGCACCTGTGCTTAAAAACGGCAGTGACTTTCACAGTGCCCTATTATTAGCTGCTATGCAGGGACAGTTAGCTGTCGCTAAAATACTACTTGAGAACGGTGCGGATCAAACTCTAACTGGGGCCTATATGGCCGCGATTGCTTTGCACAAGGCTGCTTATTTTGGTCGGGCTGATATGCTAACTCTTTTAAGTCAATACCCTGGATTTAAAAGTGTCCTAAATGCTCAAGGTCCTAATAATGGTTATACGCCTTTACATGATGCTGTATGGCATGGACATTTTGAGGCCGTGAAGGTATTGGTAGAAGCTAAAGCAAGGCTTGATTTAACAGGTTATGATGGTAATACACCTGAGCAGCTCGCTATTCAAAATGGTTATACTGAAATAGCACATTTCTTAAAAATGGCATCAAATTAGTTTTGATAGCCTCTGCGAGAAAGAGCGTTTAAAGGGAAGTATACCTAAAGCTATACGCTAGCAGAATTTGCTAGCGTATTTCAATTACGGAAAAGAGTAGCGCACAATTCGTTTTACGACAGAAAAGTACTGGCGAAAGAAGCCGCCGGTATTGTAGTGGATACCGTGTTCTTTAAAGATAGCTTGCACCTTAGGGGCAATTTCGCGGTAGCGTTTTGCGGGTAAATCTGGGAATAAGTGATGCTCTATTTGATAGCTCAAGTGCCCAGTCATTACATGAAACAGGTTACCCCCTTTGATATTTGATGAGCCTAACGCTTGGCGGTAATACCACTGGCCTTGTGATTCATTTTCGCAGTCTTGTTGGTTAAATGTTTCTACTTCACCGGTAAAGTGCCCACAAAAGATAATGGTTGAGGTCCACAGGTTACGTAATAAATTAGCGGCAAGGTTGCCTGTTAAAACCCACAAAAATAAAGGCCCAGCAAGCATTGGAAAGAGCAGATAGTCTTTCACTAGCTGGCGTGCACCCTTACTAAAAAAGCGCTTTTTCAGTTCGCTGTGCGATACTTTGTAATCACGGTCATCTTTTTTCTTGCCAAAAAATACGCGCTCGGCTGCCATTTCATGGTACGACACCCCCCATTGAAACAGCACACTGAGTAATAGGTAAGTGACAAATTGCCACAGGTTTTTTATCCGCCAACGAAAGTCATTCGATAAGCGCAGTAATCCATAACCGAAGTCGCGATCTTTACCAATAATATTGGTATAGGTGTGGTGCTCGTAGTTGTGAACGCGGTTCCAGCTAGCCCCATCGCACGCTATATCCCACTCGTAAGACCTTGAATTTATGTATTTATCATTCATCCAATCGTATTGGCCATGCATCACATTGTGGCCAATTTCCATGTTATCGAGGATTTTTGCAGTGGCTAAACTAAGCACACCCACGAGCCATAAAACAGGCTGAATAAAGCCTAGCATTAATAGAATTCGGCCACTCCATTCAAACACTCGCTGGCAAACAATAACGCGGCGAATGTATTTAGCGTCTTGCTCACCGAGTTTTGATTTTACATCTGCTTTAACGCTATCGAGTTGAGCTGCTAATTTTTCATAATTGACTGTTTTTGTTGTGTTCATGCTGATAACTCCACGTCACTGACTGGTTGCGATATACAAAGTTGAATTAACTGCTCTGAGCTATCAGAGAGCTCACCGGTACGAATATCACGCACGATGCCTTGCTTTTTGACGCATTGGCATTGATGGCAAATCCCCATACCACAGCCAACTGTTACAGGTTGCTTATTCGCTTGTAAGTGGGTCAGTAAGGTTTGTTGGTTATCAATCGTGAATGTTTTGCCCTGATGAGTGAGTGTTAAATCGTGCTTATCAGAGGTTACTACAGCAGCAGGGACTGCACTGAAATGCTCACTGTCTATCGGCGTATTTAATTGCTTAGCTAAAGCGGCTGCTTGCTTATACAAAGCAGCTGGGCCGCACACTAACCAGTGTTTATGCGCGTTTGTTGTCAGCCATGTCGTCGCATCGCCATCTTTGTTGCGCTCAAGTAAGTGATAATCAAAATTGCTCAGTGATTGCTTTAGTTGCTCAAGCTCATCTTTAAGCCAGTGGCTGTTCGGCTTTGCATAGTAAAGCAGGGTTATAGTGTGTTTGCTATCTGCAGGTAAAGATTTAAGCATGGCTATAAATGGCGTAATGCCTGAGCCACCGGCAAGCATGATTAAAGAGCGCGCGGTATTTGGCATAATAAACAGGCCTTTAGGCTCAGAAATATTAAGCCATTGCCCTGGCCTCAAATTTATTAGCTTTGATGTAAATGCGCCGAACTCTTGGCTACGGATCAATAAACGAATTTGTCGCTGCTGCCTTGCCAATTGTGGTTCGCTTGCGATGGTAAATACACGCGTTAGCATTCGACCATTCGTTTGGATTGTTAACGCAATGTGCTGGCCTGCTTGATGAACTGGCCATGTTTTTTCTGGCTCAATAATCAACTCAACGCATTGTTCAGCAAACACCTGTACATGTTTTACTTGTGCACGAAAACAGCCTTCGCGCCAGCCTGGTTTAAAGCACTGAATCACCGGCTCCCAGTATCCTGCCCATGACTGATGATGCAATAAATGTTTTGATAATGAATTTAATAACGCTCTCATTTTTCGCCTTTAGCTTACAGGTGTACGCTCACTTTGCGCACAAGTGTAAGCTGAAATGTGATAATTGCAAGTCTAATTTGAGTAATTATTCTAAAAAGCAGTTGACCAAGGTTTTTAAAAGCGGCATCGAAGCAAGACTATTTAGAGTAAGGCCAAGCAAAGCGCTCTTTTAGCTAGTTAAAAGGAATTGGCTTTGGCTTACAAAGTTAAAGCAGTTAATGAAAATGGATTTAATTTTAATTTTTCTAATGAAAAAGTGTTGCCGCTTTTTTGATTTTCGAACTATGTTTAATCAGGTACAAATACGTAGTAGAGGGAAAAAGATGGTCGATAATTGCACTATTCTTATCATTGATGATGAAGAGATTAACACTTTACAACTTGAACACGCACTAGAAGATGTTGGTAACATAATCACCTTAAACGACAGTACCCAAGCACTGGAGTTAATCCATAAAGCAAAACCTGATGTTTTGTTACTTGATTTAGAAATGCCAAAAATTAGTGGCTTTGATATTTTACAAGAACTTCAATTCAACCCAGTGTTTGAACAGCTACGAATTATTGTTATTACTTCACATGGTGATCCACAAATTGAAGAATCAGCATTGTCTTTAGGCGCAATCGATTTTATTTCTAAACCTCTGAACTTAAAGTTATGTCGATTGCGAATAGAAAATCACGTTAAAGTTAAAGCGCAAGAGAATATTTTACAAAATACCCAAGCTGCTTTATTTGCTGAAAAAGAGCATTTACGTATCACAATTGATTCGATAGCAGACGGCGTTATTTCAACGGATCAACATGCCCAAATTACTTATATGAACCCTGTAGCGCAAAGGCTTACGGGCTGGTCTCAAACTGCTGCAAAGGGTCGTCATATTGAAGAGGTGATGAAATTAGCTGACTCCACAACAAAAACACCTTCAATAAATCCACTTACTGTTGCTCTAAAGGAAAACCGCCCTGTGGCGATGGCAATAAACACGCAACTAACGAGTAAACAAGGGGTTGAACACCGAGTTGAAGATAGCGCAGCACCAATTTTAAATGAAAAAAAACAACAATGCGGTGCTGTTATGGTTTTTCAAGATGTTAGTGAAACGCTCGCTATGTCGGTTCAAATGACGTACTTGTCACATCATGATCAACTAACCTCACTACCAAACCGCGTATTACTGCATGATAGATTAACTCAAGGTATTGCCAGAGCCTCTTTTAATGACACTAAGCTAAGTTTATTACTGCTCGATTTGGACAAATTTAAGTTTATAAATGATGCGTTAGGCCATCATATTGGAGACGAAATTATTGCTCATATTGGCCACTCTTTAGATTGCTTTGCTTGTAACGATATTACAGTTGCACGTGTCGGGGGGGATGAATTTGCGCTTGTTGTCCCTCATGAGTCACATTCTTTGAGTCTAGAGCCTTTGATAAATCAAGTGCTTAATGTAATTAGTAAGCCATTTCGCTCTGGTGGCGAACAACATATTCTTTCTGCAAGCTTAGGCATAAGTGTTTACCCTGATGATGCTAATTGTGTTGAAGAAATGCTTCGCCATGCAGACTCCGCTATGTATAAGGCAAAGAACGAAGCGGCAAATAGTTATTGCTATTTCAGCACAGACTTACAGGTTGAAATGAATAAACGCCTTGATGTAGGTAATAAGTTAAGAAAAGCCCTCGAAAATAACGCCCTTGATGTGCACTATCAACCTAAATACGATTTACGTAGTGGCGAAATGGTTGGCGTAGAAAGTTTAGTTCGTTTAAGTGATGATGAGGGCGGGTTTATATCACCACTGAATTTTATTGAGTATGCTGAAGAAACGGGCTTAATTTTTAGGTTAGGCGAGCAAGTTTTAGAAAAAAGCTGTATTAGTGCAAAACGCTGGTTAGATGCAGGTGTGCCGACAAAAGTGGCCGTAAATATTTCCGCTAAACAGTTTACCGACTCAAAACTTGTAGACACAGTCGCGATGATTCTAGAGAAAACTCAGCTACCGAGTAAATATTTAGAGTTAGAAGTGACAGAGTCAGCGCTAATTGAAAACTATGAGTATGCGGTCAACCAACTTAAATTAATTGCCAATATGAAAGTAAGTATTGCCCTTGATGATTTTGGTACAGGGTATTCTAGCTTGTCGTATCTAAGGCTGTTTCCTTTAAATGTATTGAAAATAGATCAGTCCTTTGTACGTGATATGCTAACTGATTCGCAAGCGCTTGATATTGTTTCAACGATTATTGAACTTGCGCACTCTCTTAATCTTCAAATTGTTGCTGAAGGAATAGAAACGGCTGAGCAAAAAAACAAACTAGATGAGTTGGGCTGTGCCACTGGGCAAGGCTATTTGCTTGGTAAGCCAATGAATTATGAAAGCCTAACGCAATTGCTTTTACCTTCGTTGCACAATAACGACCAGTATGTTTGAGCTTAAGTTTATCTTTTTTATGTCTTTTGAATCAATTTTTGAAATTTATTCTACACTTTAAAAACTATAAATTCGTTGGAACTTCAAATGACTAACTCAGTTGATCGTCGGCGTTTTCTTAAAGGTTTAGGAGCTGGCGCGGCCGTCTCTACTCTTGCATTTAAAGCACCTTATGTTTTTGCTAAAAATAAAGTCACATTAAGGGTGCTTGGCACACATGTTACATTGCAAGAAGAACTCAGAAGCAGAGCAATGCGTGAATTAGGCATTAACCTAGAGTTCACGCCAATGGGAAGCGCCGCCGTTTTACAAAAAGCAGCAGCAAATCCAAGTTCATTTGATTTGTACGAACAATGGTCAGACTCAATTAATATTTTATGGCAAGCGGGGGCAATTCAGCCTATTGATATAGATAGACTTGTTTATTGGGATGAAATAAACCCATTAACAAAAACCGGAAAAATAGTCCCTGAAGCTAAGCTTGGCGCGGGCGACTCTCCTAATAAACTGCTTTATGTTCAAGACGACGGTACGCTATCGCAAACTCCGAGCAAAGCAATTAGCTTTATGCCTTATGTTCATAATGTTGACTCATTCGGATACAACACCCAAGTGATAGAGCAAGGGATCCCTTATCAAACTGAATCATGGGCTTGGTTACTTGATGAAAAACACAAAGGAAAAGTTGCGCTAGTAAACGCCCCTACAATAGGTATCTTTGATGCGGCCCTTGCTGCGCAGGGTCAGGGACTAATGACTTTTAATGACATGGGCGATATGAGTATTGCCGAAATTGATCAACTTTTTGCTATTTTATTAGAAAAAAAACGACAAGGGCATTTTTCTGGCTTTTGGACATCGGTTCCACAATCGGTGGACTTTATGAAAACAAAACGAGTAAACATCCAAAGTATGTTCTCGCCAGGGGTGAGTGCGTGTCGTGGAGCAGGCATTCCCGTGGTTTATGCATCTCCAAAAGAAGGCTACCGAGCTTGGCATGGTGTTATGTGCTTATCAGCCAATACACAAGGGCATGTAAAAGATGCAGCATACGATTATATGAATTGGTGGTTATCTGGTTATCCAGGAGCTTTTATCGCAAGGCAAGGGTACTACATTTCAAACCCAGAGCGAAGCCAGCCCTTAATGTCAAAGCCGGAGTGGAGTTATTGGTATGAGGGTAAAGAAGCCGTTGTAGATTTACGCGGTACCGATGAAAAGGTATCTGTAAAAGCGGGTCAAAAGCGTGATGGTGGTAGCTATATTCAGCGATTTTCAAATATCGCAGTATGGAATACTGTGATGCCTAATTACGATTACAGCTTAGATAAATGGTTTGAATTGTTAAATTCATAAGGGCTTAGATTGCTTAACATCTTTTCTAAATCAATTGCTGCAAAGATGTCGCTGGCGCTGCTGCTATTACTTTTAGCATTGAGTGCTAGTTTTTTTGTAATGGATAAGCGATTAAAAACCATAGAAACGGCATTTGTAGAGATTAGCCGTATCAGTAATTATGCGGTGAGTATCTTAAGAATAAATAAAGACATTGTAGAGATGCAGCGTGATATTTCTGTGTACGGCAACTCAGGGAGTAAGTCTGTTTTTAATAAAATAGAAGATAACTTTCAAAGTATAAAAAAACGTTTAGGTAATATAAATTTTAATCAAAATGAAGCAAACAGTCAGGTTTACTTAGATTCGATGTCTGAGCTTTTGAGTCGATACGATGAGAACCTAGCTGTACTTACAAAACGCTATGAGGCCAGGGCACATTTAACCTATCAGGTGTTACCAAGTATCTACACTAATGCGATAGCAGAACTTGAAACTTTGAAATCAAATAGCATCAATACAGAAGATAAATTAAGTATCGCAGAGCTCACTAATCTATGGCATTCAATGCATCACGATGCGTATCAATTTTTATCGAAGAAAGACTATTCAAAAAGGGCTAAAGTGAATACTACACTGCGCTTGCTTAATCAAAAACTACAAGTGCTTCAAGGTCCTGCGATAACACTCGATAAAATGTCCCAGTTTACTGCTAATTATCAGCAGCAATTCTCTAAAAGTATTCAAGCTAACCGTCATTACTTAAGTTTAGTCAATGTGGTTATGGCAGGTGATGCTATCGAATTTAGTACCTTATCAAACCAGCTAAGAGAGCTTTCTTTATCGAGATTAAAACAAATTAAATCGGAGGCTGAAAAAACAGTTTCAAATTCTGAGCGTATTTTAAAGCTCCTTGCGATCGGTGTTGTTATTTATATTGTGGCTTTTGCAATTGCGTTTCATTTGCAAATTTCGCATGCAATTAAGCGCCTTACCGTTAGTTTTAAATACTTTTTGAGTGGTGACCTTTCGGCCAAAATTTATGATTTAAATCGCAAAGATGAAATTGGTGTTTTAGCGAATGCAGCAGAACGATTCAGGGTTTTAA
Source organism: Pseudoalteromonas sp. MB47 (assembly GCF_011319765.1). Lineage (NCBI taxonomy): Bacteria > Pseudomonadati > Pseudomonadota > Gammaproteobacteria > Alteromonadales > Pseudoalteromonadaceae > Pseudoalteromonas > Pseudoalteromonas sp. MB47. The sequence continues at coordinate 286,861 of NZ_VFBD01000004.1, forward strand.
GTAAAGACCTTGCAGATGCAAAGCAATCAGCTGAGCGTACAGCGAAAGTAAAATCTGAATTCTTAGCAAATATGAGTCATGAGATCAGAACTCCTATGAATGGTGTTTTAGGTATGGCTCGGCAGCTAAGTCGCACACCATTATCGGCAGAGCAAGCAAAGATGCTCAATATCATTAAATCATCAGGTGCAAGTTTACTGGTTATTATTAACGATATTTTAGATTTGAGTAAAATTGAGGCTGCTAAAGTAGAGCTTGAGTCAGGTCCAATTGAATTAAGCTCCTTGTTGAACGAGTTAACGCATTTATTTTCGCAACAAGCTGAAAATAAAGGTATTGAGTTATTTATTACGACAACGCCAGAGCTCACCGACTTTATATTTTTAGGTGATGAAACTCGGCTCAAACAAGTACTCATTAATTTATTAGGCAATGCAATTAAGTTCACTCATCGTGGTAGCGTGTTACTCAACGTCATTATTGAAGAAGTAGTGAATGATGAGTTTAAAGTAACTTTTAGTGTATCTGACACGGGTATTGGTATTGCCAATGAACAGCTAGATTCTTTGTTTGACGCTTTCTCTCAAGCAGATGCTTCTATTACTCGTCGCTTCGGTGGCACTGGGCTTGGCCTGACTATCTCAAGCAAGTTGTTACATTTGATGAATTCGTCATTAAAAGTAGAAAGTGAACCAGATAAAGGCTCTATGTTTTATTTTGAGCTTAATGTTACCCGAACATTCATAACCCCTGCTATTAGTGAAAGCCTTCTTGAAGAGAGTAGTGAAAAGTCCGTTGATTTTTCCCATGTAACTGCACTGGTGGTTGAAGACAATGATATTAACCAAGTGGTAATCGAGTCTATGTTGGCTGAGTTTAATATAAAGTCGATCAGTTTAGCTGATGATGGGGAACAGGCCATAGCACAGTGTGAAATAGGGGCGTTTGATATTATTTTTATGGATATGCAAATGCCGGTATTGGGTGGCCCTGAGGCAACATTGAAAATTAGAAAACTACCTGCCTATAAGCACACACCCATAGTGGCATTAACCGCAAATGTGCTTGCAGCAGACAAACAGCGATGCTTTGAAGCGGGTATGAACGACTTTATTGGCAAGCCAATTAAGTTCGAAAACTTAAAACGTGTTTTGGTTAAGTGGTGTTCTCAGCATCACCAATAAACTAACAAGGAAGCAATGTGAACAGTCTCAATATAGATAATAAAAGCACAATGTCATCTAAAACGTTTTTGTTATTTGTTTCATTAATTTTTAGCGTTTTTGCTGCCATCGCTGTCTACTTTTTCGAGGGGCATGTTAAACGGGATGCGTTAAACTCAATTGATCAAGAGTTTACAGAAACAAACCAGCGTTTAAAGAAAATACTCACATCTTCAATATTGCAGTCGAAATCTGATTTACGATTTTTATATTCAACGCCCCCTATAGCTGGCCTACCTCGGGCTCATTTTAATGATGGAATTGACCCCTACGATGGTACAACCTATCAGCAATGGAAGGAGCGGCTTGAAACCATTTTTATAGGCTTTATGGAGAACAACCTTGCGGTTGAACAGCTGCGCATAATAGCTGTGAGCGCAGAAGGAAAAGAGTTAATTCGTGTGCAACGTGTTGGCGCTTCAGTAGAAGCTGTACCTGACTATTCTTTACAAGCGAAAAGCGCAGAACCTTATTTTTTGCCAAGTTCATTATTAGAAGTGAACCAAATATACATGTCGCCTATGTCGCTAAACAAAGAGTTTGGCGAGGTAGTGTTTCCTTACAAACCCATGTTGCGTTTTTCTATACCCATATACAGTGATAAAGGAAAGCGTTTTGCTTTTTTAATCATGAATGTAAATGCCACCCCATTAATACAGAAGCTAAAAGAAACTATTTTTGATTATTCTCAGTTAGTGATCAGCAGTTCAGAGGGAGATTTTATTTATCACCCTTATGAAGGGTATCAATTCACGAGAGACTTAGATCCGTCTATTACATGGCAGTCAGTGTACGATCAGCCTGTTCAGCACCAAGGGCTATATTTAGTCACTGCAACTTCACCAACAACTCAGCAGTTTTATGTTCATTCAGAAAAAGTACAAACAAGACCAGGTAAAAGTTATGGCTTTATCAATTTTAATCTTTTAGTGGCTAAGCAATACGTTGATAAAGTAATAAATGAAAAGCGGGTCATGACCTATAGCTTATTAATTTTGATAATTCTTTTTACGGGGGTATTACTGTTAACGTTTTACCGAAACGCAAACCGGAGCCAGTTACTAGCAGAGGCTAGAAGAGAAGCGTCTGCTATCGTTGAAGGGTCGATAGATGCCATTGTTGGTTTAAATCTAGAAGGTAAATTGACAAGTTTAAATAAAACAGCTGAAAACCTATTAATGTTGGCAAGTTCGATGTCGATAGGAAAAGCGAGTAAAGATATTGATTTTTTGGCCCGATTACCTATTCCTGATTACATTGCGGATATTCAAAACTCAAAAACACAAATCAAAGATGAATGCAGTATTTCTGAAAACGGTGTGGTGAATTATTTCGCCATTTCGGTCAGCCCTGTTTTTTCGGATCAGCGCGTTTTAATCGGGGTTGCATTGATTATTAGAGATATTAGCAAAGAACAAGAAGCTGCGAATAAAGTTAAACGTTTAAATTCGGAGCTTGAGGCAAAAGTAAGGCAAAGAACTCAAGCACTTGCTGAAGCTAAAGATGAAGCAATAAAGCACAGCGATATCAAAAGCGCATTTATATCTAATATCAGTCATGAACTACGCACGCCATTAAATGGAGTGATTGGCACGTTGAATATTTTAAAACGTCAAACATTGCCCGATAATGCCCGTAAGCTTGTAGATATGATGGAGTTAAGTGCTTCAAATTTAAGGCTATTAATAAATGATATTTTAGATTTATCTAAAATTGAGTCGGGTAAACTCGATTTAAACATTCAAAAAATCAAACCTCAATTACTGATCGAAAGTTTAGTCGAGTCATGCTCTGTGAGGGCTTTTGATAAAGGTCTTGATGTTTATTTAGATACGAGCGGGCTGGCTTGTTACGAAGTTAAGACTGATCCACTTAGGCTTACTCAGATCATTAATAATTTGATTAGTAATGCGATTAAGTTTACAGAGCAAGGCTTTATCAAAGTAACGGCATCATCTGAGCAGGTTTCTAATACGGAGCATACCTTAAAAATTACCGTGCAAGATACGGGGATAGGAATAGAGTTAAATACTCAACGTCATTTATTTGATGCATTTCAACAAGCTAATAGTTCTATAGCCGACAACTATGGCGGAACAGGGCTTGGTTTATCAATATGCAAACAGCTGTGTAATATAATGAATGGTGATATTGCAGTTAATTCTGCAATTAATGAAGGGAGCGCATTTAGCTTTTACATTAAGGTTGGGAGTAGCCAAGCCCCTAAACCAGATGTTTCAGACTATTATAATCATAAACGTATTTTATTGATTAGTAACAACTCGCAATGCCATGATGTGATGCAAAAGTTACTAAAAGTATATGGGGCTGATGTTAAAGTTAGCGACATAAACACACTTGCTGATGAACATACAAGCAATGTTGATTATGTTTTTATTGATTATGAAAGTATTCAAGCGATAAACCCTCAATCACTGGTAAATAGCCTCGCGAATACATTAGAACAAGGCCGTATAATTTTACTGCATCTACCAACTAACCCCCTTCCAAAGGCGCTCGATACAAAAGTTACATCCCTTAATAAACCAATTACACAAACTAATTTATTGAGAGTTGCAGGTTTTGAAGTATCAGAAAATGAGCCACTTTATTTGCTGAGTGAAAACAGAACGACAGAAAATGACATAACAGCAGATGTTTTAACCCAACTTAAAGGCTGCCGAATATTAATTGTGGATGACAATGATATAAATATTGAAGTTGCACTTGGCGCCTTAGATGGATTGCCTATAGAGGTTATTACTGCTCAAAATGGTCAAGAAGCGCTGGAAATTTTATTAAATTCTAAAGCGAGTAACGAAGTTATTCATTGTATTTTAATGGACTGCCAAATGCCGGTTCTCAATGGTTATGAAGTGTGTGAAAAAATCCGAGCCGCAGAGGCTGGTCAGTACTATGCACAAATTCCCATCATAGCAATGACGGCAAGTGCTATGGCTGGTGAGAAGGAAAAGTGTATTGCAGTTGGTATGAGTGATTATGTTAGTAAACCTATCCAAGCTCACGAAGTTCAGTCAAAAGTTGTTAAGTGGTCTTTATCGAATTACGAGGGAGATTCGCTTAGTACTGAACAAAGTAATTTAGAGCCTCTTTGGGATCGTGAGCAAGCATTGGTTAGACTTTTAAATAAAGAAGCCTTATTAATCAAAATATGCGAGATGTTCATTACTAAAGCGCCGCTAAGGCTTAAAGAATTGCAAAGCCAAATTAATGCTAAAGATAGTGAGCAAGTTCGTCAGGTTGCACATGCCTTAAAGGGGATTTGCGGAGAAATAAGTGCCAGTCACTTGAGAAGTTTATTCGCTGACGTTGAAAAAAAAGCGAGCCAAGGCAATTTAAACCTTGAGAAAACTATTACAGAAATAGAGCAAATACTTACCCAGCTTATTACTGATATCACTCAATGGTTAGAAGAAAATTAGTTTATGTTTTCTAAATTTCATGCAAGACATCAAGAGTACTTTTTCATTTATCTAAAACTCAGGTTTATTAAGCCCTGCAGGCCTGTCGTTTGATCTAGATCAACAAAATTTAGAGTGGGGTAAAGTAGAATGCGCGACCGCTTTTGTAACGGCTGCTCATAAACAGAGTGTGCTACGAATTGTGTTATTATTTATCGAATGTTTTTTAAACTAAGCTTGTTTGAAAAATATATGTGTTACATACCGACTCATGTAACCACTTGTTTTATAGTGATTTATGTTCGAGGGCATTAAATGGCATTACTCATCAACAACAAATGTATTAACTGCGACATGTGTGATCCTGAGTGCCCGAATGAAGCTATTTATATGGGGGCAAAAATCTATCAAATCGATCCTAATAAATGCACTGAGTGTGTTGGGCATTATGATAATCCTACCTGCGTTAGTGTATGTCCTATCGACTGTATTAAGCCTGATCCTAATCATCGTGAAACGTTAGATGAGCTTGCTGAAAAATATATTAAGCTGACTGAGTGAATTAATAATAAAATTTACAGCTTATTAGTACACCTTGATTCAAATGTTCTACACTTACTTTAATGCACGTTAATCTCTTGAGGATCCTATGTTTTTCAGTAAGTCAGTAAACTCTGAGCTTGTATCGTTAAAGACTGAGTTATTTCATCTACAGCAAGTGCGTGATGGCTTGAATGAAGAAATGATTTCGCTTAATGTACTTGAAAGCGGCGAGGTATCCTATATAAATCAAAACTTTACCAAAGCACTTGGCTACGATAAAGATGCGTTCCCTGGCACGCACTTATTTGACATCATTACAAATGAGTCCAAATCTACTGAACAATTTAGCCAATTCTCTTCTGCTTTAGAGCATTGTAAGCACTGGGTTGGGGCGCTGCAGTTTTATCACAAAAGTGGTAAAACAGAGTGGCTTAGAATTATTTCGCACCCAGTAAAAGGCCCTCAAGATCAAATTCTATTTTTCGCAATTTATGCCACTTTACTAACCGATACAATTGCTACCGCAAGAGAGCATAAAGACATTATTAAAGCGTTACACCGTGCTATGGCGGTTATTGAATTTGATTTAGAGGGTCATGTTTTAAGTGCAAATAGTCATTTTTATAATGCGATGGGTTACTCCGAAAAAGAGATAAAAGGTAAACATCACAGAATGTTTTGCGAACCAGAAGAAGCAAACTCTACTGAGTATGAGCAATTTTGGCAGCGTTTAAAAAATGGTGAGTACATAGCATCTCGCTTTAAACGTGTTGATAAGTTTGGTAATACCGTCTGGCTTGAGGCCTCTTACAATCCGATTTTTAATGATTTTGGGGATCTCTATAAGGTAATGAAATTTGCAACTGTGATCACTGAACAAGTGAATCGTGAGCATGCAATTTCTCAAGCGGCAGAGATTGCTTACGGTACCTCAACAGGAACCGACAAACTCGCTGTAAAAGGAGCTGAAGTACTTAAAAACACAGTGGCTGTTATGGATGAACTTGCTTTACAGATGGAGCAAGCGGCGCAAGAAATCGCAGCCTTAGATAAGCAGTCGCAACATATAGCAAGTATTGTACAAAGCATTAGTAGTATTGCTGATCAAACTAATTTATTAGCGCTTAACGCTGCAATTGAAGCTGCTCGTGCAGGTGAGCAAGGCCGTGGTTTTGCGGTGGTTGCAGATGAGGTTAGGCAATTAGCATCTCGGACATCTAAAGCAACTGAAGAGATTGTGGAAGTTGTTCAGCGAAATCAATCATTAACTCAAAATACAGTAAAGGTTATAGAACAAGGGAAAGTCAAAGCAGAGCAAGGTCTTGCTTTGTCGAATGAATCAGGACAAGTAATGGAAGATATTCAACATGGAGCACAGCAAGTTGTTGATGCAGTTGGCCAGTTTGCTAACCAGTTAAATAAGTGATTTTAATTTGCAATAAGCCTTAGGCATCTGCATGGATGCAGGTACAGATTATTATAAGCAACCTAATAACGAAATTTTGCTGTGTTATCAATGCGGTTTAATTTCCTTAAAGCTCCTCCTATTTTTTGCGAATTGGAAGGAATACCTTGTCTCACTTCTTGAAACTCCATATCATAGAAATATAGGGATATATTGTAATAGTTTAATATTCAGTAACTTTTTAAGTAAATGAGTTCACTGTTTGAATTTTAATTTAGCAATGAAGTGATGTACCCCATGTTTTCTACCAAGCCACTAAAAAATAAAATAACTAATCTTGAAGACGAATTATTTAGGGTTTCTCAAATAAAGCAAAATCTTGATGAGCTAATGCTTACATTAACGCTTGATGGCAAAGGCTGTGTTATAGATACTAATCCCCAAGTTCAAATTGAACTGGGTTTTAGCGCAAATCAACTTGATGGGATTGCATTACTTGATTTAGTGCCGCAATTGGCGCGAAAAACAGAACACTATCTGAACTTTAAACACGCACTACAAAACAAAAAGCCATGGGCAGGAGCCGTTCAGTTGGTCAATGCTAAAGGTGAAGAGGCTTGGCTAAGAGTGTTCGTTCATCCTGTGGTAAATAAGCAAAACCAATTTCTTCATTTTACATTGCATGCAAATGCATTAACACGCACGATTGAATCGTCACGCGAAAACCAGGACTTAGTAAAAGCAATTCATCGCTCTATGGCCGTAATCGAGTTTGATTTAACGGGTCATGTATTAAAAGCAAATCAGCAATTTTTACTGGGTGTCGGCTATAAAGAACACGAAATTATTGGTAAGCACCATAGTATGTTTTGTTCACCTGAAGAAGCAAGCTCATCAGAGTACGCGGCATTTTGGCAGAAACTTCAAAAAGGTGAGTTTGTTTCCTCTCGATTCAAACGTGTTAATAAGTATGGTGATCCCGTGTGGTTAGAAGCCACATATAATCCTGTGTTTAGTGAACAAGGGGAGCTTTATAAGGTTGTTAAGTTTGCAACGGTGATTACTGATCAAGTAAATCGTGAAATAGCTGTGTCTCAAGCAGCTGACATTGCTTATAGTACCTCGACTGAAACTGATCAAATCGCTCATCAAGGGGCTGAAGTACTCAGTAATATGGTTAGTGTTATGGATGAACTTGCAAATAAAATGGAACAAGCAGCAAATGAGATCACAGCACTTGATAAACAGTCTCAGCAAATCGCAAATATAGTTCAAAGTATCAGTAGTATTGCTGATCAGACAAACCTATTAGCGCTTAATGCAGCGATTGAAGCAGCTCGTGCTGGCGAACAAGGAAGGGGCTTTGCTGTTGTTGCTGATGAGGTAAGACAGCTCGCTTCACGTACTTCAAATGCGACTGTTGAAATTGTTGATGTTGTACAGCAAAACAGGGCACTGACTCAAAATACAGTTGAAGTTATAGAACAAGGTAAGAGCAAAGCTGAACAAGGCTACAGCCTAGCAACTGAATCTGGCAAAGTTATGTCAGATATTCAAAATGGCGCACAAAAAGTGGTCGATGCGGTTGGTCAGTTCGCTGACCAACTTAAATAGTGTTACCTGTGGTTATATTGAGTTTTGCAATAACCTCTTAAAATATCGGGATGGCGAAGTTTAATATGTTTACTTTGTCTCCCTGATACGCGCTTTCGCCAGAGTTTAAAACTCGAGCTTGTTAATTGCTCACGCATCAGTGCAATAACGTTTTTTTCATTTAAACCAAACTGTTGGTTTATTGCTTCAAACGGGGTTCTGTCTTCCCACGCCATCTCTATGATGCGTGATACTTCATGATCTAAGTGCTGCATTACGGCTCCTTTTTGTAGCTTATACGTATTTGCAGCAGGTTTAGATTATAAAATATCGTGTTGCCAGTGCTCTGCTAAAAAGTCGATGAACGCTCTGACTACATTTTGTTGGAAGTTACGCGATAAATACACCGCCCATAAGTGAGAGCCCATAGTAGTATGCTCTGGCAGTACTTTTACAAGCTCACCCGATGCCAAATAGTCATTGGCGAGATCGCAAGGTAGGTGAGCAATGCCCATTCCTTGTTTTGCAGCTTTTAGAAGTACGCCCATATCGTTAGCAACAATGTTGCCCTTCACGGTCACTTTTTGTGTGTTGTCGTCGTGTTGAAATTGCCAAATGGTGTGTTTGTTATGAACTAGGCAATTGTGAATAGTTAAGTCACTCGGCTCAAAAATCGGTGGGTTCTCAGCTAAATAATCGTTAGAGGCACACACTGCGGTTGCGATATACATTAGCTTACGGGCAATAAGACCTTCGTCAGGCTGGTGGATGTAACGCAAAGCGATATCAACGCGGTCATCAACCAGCTGCGATAAACTATCTGAAAGTAACAGTTCAAAGCGCGTCTGCGGGTGGCGTTTGGTAAACTCTTCAATGGCATCAAATAGCTTATGTTGGCCAAGCCCAATCGGGGAGGCAACGCGAATGGTACCTACCAATTCGTTGTTATGACTGTGTGCTCGGCTTTGTAAATCAGACACTTGATTTAATATTTGCTGGCAATAGCTAAGGGCTTCTTCGCCTTGAAGGGTCAAACTTACTTTGCGTGTTGTGCGATGAAACAACCTTAAATTTAGCCACTTTTCAATGTATTGAATATGCCTAGAAACTTGTAATCGGCTTAAACCTAAATGCTCTGCAGCCTGAGTAAAACTGCCTGTACGGGCAACTTCGACAAAGCTAGTAATTGAAGTGAGTTTATCCATTGATATCTTAAAATGAAACAATGTGTATCTATATAGTGTATTTATCAGTAGTTGGTGAACAAGTAAACTGCAATCATTGAAACAAACAACGGAGAATTCCTCATGAAATTAGCAGTTATTGGCGCAACAGGTTGGATTGGCAGCCACATTACTTCAGAAGCAATCGCACGTGGTCATCAAGTTAATGCATTAGTTAGAGACGCAAGTAAAGTAACCCAAGATAACGTCACTGTGACTGAATTTGATTTAACTAAAGACGATATCGCAACTGCAGCTGCAGGTAGTGATGTTGTTATTGCGGCAATTGGTGGTCGTGCTTTAGGGAATCATGAAATTGTTGCAAACACAGCAAAGCAATTATTAAACGCGCTTGCAGGTACTGGCACACGTATTTTATGGGTGGGCGGTGCTGGTAGCTTAGAAGTGGCACCCGGTGTAACTCTGGTATCAAGCCCAGATTTTCCTGCTGAATACAAAGCAGAAGCCATTGCTCAAGGTGAGGCACTTGATGTATTTAGAGCATCAGCAGCAGATACAGCTTGGACTTTTGTATCACCGGCAGCGGTCATTTACCCTGGGGAGTCAGAAGGCCCGTACCGTGTTGGTGGCGACAGCTTCTTTACTGATGCAAATGGCGAAAGCAAAATATCAGTTACTGATTATGCTAAAGCGATGCTTGATGAAGCACAGTCGGCAGCGCATTTAAATCAACGTATTAGTATTGCTTACTAATAGCGAGCCTTTATTCAGGCTCATAAAATGGTATTCTTAAGCGACGTGTTAAGTTACCTGTTTAATTTATGAGCCTGTTATTTTCTATTGCACTTGCAACCATTCCTGCTTTACCTGAACCCGTCGCAAACAATGCTGTCGCCAAAGTTGTTATTGATGAACAAGCCTACTTCCTAAGCTTTATGGGCTTGAGCTCAGGCAAAGCACATACCGATGTTCATAATAAAGTGTGGGTCCTTAAAGTGGGCGACAACGCGTGGCAAGCGGCTAAAGCTGTGCCAAGTACATTGCCCCTTACTGGTCGTTTGGCAAGTACCGCAGTGGGTGTGGGTAAGCACGCCTATGTATTTGGTGGGTATACCGTTAGCGCCGATCATCAAGAAATCTCTACACCCGATGTATATCGCTATGATGTGCTCTCTAATTCATATACGCAACTTGCCAGTATGCCTGTGCCGGTGGATGACAGTGTGGCACTTAAGTACCAGCAGCGTTATATCTATTTAGTCAGTGGTTGGCATAACGATGGTAATGTTAACTTAGTACAAGTGTATGATACACAAACAGATACTTGGCAACAGGCTTCGCCGTTTTTAGGTCAACCGGTGTTTGGCCAAGCAGCGGCAATTAGTGGAAACACTCTATTGGTGTGTGATGGCGTTAAAACACAGGCGAATGCTGATAAGCGCCGCTCTTTTGCTGCGGTTGCACAGTGTTTAAAAGGCACGATTGATGCTGATAACCCATTAAAAATAGATTGGCGTACCGTGCCGCACCCTACAGGTGTTGCCCATTACCGTATGGCAGCAACCAGTTTTAATGGCGATATTTATATGATGGGAGGCTCTGATAACCCATATAACTACAATGGCATGGGATACGATGGCAAACCAGCACCAGCGAGTGATCATGTTTGGCGCTTTGATGTTGAAAAAAACACATGGCAAGTAATGCCAAAAGCCGATACCGCGAGCATGGATCATCGAGGTTTATTAGAGCACCAAGGAAGTTTGTATCGTCTGGGTGGTATGGACAATAATCAACAAGTGACAGCCGATGCCCTTGGTTACAAGGTAAAGTTATCTCTATGAATACACTCTATATTACTGGAGCGGGAGTGAGTGCCGCTAGCGGTATACCAACCTTTCGTGGTGAAGATGGTTATTGGACCATTGGTAGCAAAAATTATACGCCGATGGAAATGGCAACCCGTGCTATGTATCAAAACAACCCTCGCGAATTTTTAGCTTGGTATTATCATCGTTTTGCAACCTACCGCCATCACGGCCCTAATGAGGTTCATCATTGGTTGAGTAATAAAAATCTCATTACGCAAAATATCGATGGCCTTGATGGCAAAGCGGGAAACACTGATTTTATTGCTATTCATGGTCGCTTAGATCAAATGACACTGTTTCACCATCAAGGTGACGATGTGATGGCTTTTAACGCGCCGTGGGATAAAGTCAACGAAGACAACCTCCACCACTCCTTGCTTGAGGTGTTCAATATTAATAATGAAAGCCCTAAGCTCAACGAATCGTTTAAGCCGTACGTGTTGTTATTTGACGAATACTACACTGAGCTTTATCGAATCTCTGAGGCGCAACAGCGCATGCTTGATGCCGATAAAATCGTCTTTATCGGCACTTCGTTTAGCGTCAATATTACGCAAATGGCACTCGATATTGCACGCAGTCAAGGCACGCCAATTGAAGTGGTTGACCCAGATCCTACTCACGTATTTCATCCTAATGTGACATATCACAAAATGACAGCGCTTGAGTATGTTCAGCAGCAAGGATAAAAATAAGGCGCTTATTAAGCGCCTTATTTAATTATTACTTTTCAGCTTTTGTTGCTGTGATGTTTAACCGCGCTTGTAAGGGGTCCGGTAAAAACTCTGCAGTCCCTGACTTACTCATTTGCAGTATAAAAGATTCATCATTTTGATATGCTTGCCAAGTCGGTAAACCTGGGCCATTTGGTGTGCCTAATTTAATAAAGTTCGTCACATAACGGTGCATTATTTTAGCAGCTTGCTTATCTTGCTCTGTGGTAACGTGCCCATATTTAGCAGCCACAGTATTAAAGAAGTATGGGATTTCGCTGGCGTGCTCTGCACCGGGTTTATCTAAAGTTTGCGCCACATAGCCAAAACGATACAAAAAGGCATCTTTCCCCATATCTGTCACACGTTTTGCAACGAACCTTGCTGGCTCTTGCATCAAAGCATCTTGCCCAACTTGGTAATTGAGTAAAGGCAATGGCGTTTCGCCGCTTGCATCGTAAGTCATTTTTGCTTGTGTACTGTGCGGGGCAAAACTTGCGAATAGCGCCTCTTTAGAAGCAAAATTAGCGAAGCCTAAATCCATATCTGTTGTGCCAACCATAGTCGCGACATGGCTAAATGTACCTTTACTCAAGCGTGCTTCAGTCGCCGAATTGATGATAGTGCCATCAATAATTGGCCCGCCAACGTACGTAGACTCATCATTATTTTGTCGATTTAATGTACTCAAATTTAGGTTATCAACCACGTCTTCGGCAGATAACTCACGTAGTGCAGCAAGGGCATTTTCATCACTGCCTAAAATGGTGTGTTGTTTGGCAAAGTTTTCGCCAATTTTTTCGGCGCTTAACACGGTGTCATCATCACTATTAAGTGGCAACTGCTTAAATAGTTCTCGTCCGCCTGCTGACATAATAATCGCTTGCTGGAATAAGCCATTAGCTGCAGGGGTTTGCATCATCGCATGTACCGATGCGCCTCCTGCAGATTCACCCATGAGTGTCACTTTTGCAGCATCACCACCAAATTGAGCGATATTTTGTTTCACCCATTCAAGTGCCGCAATTTGATCCATCAAAGCGTAATTGCCCAGTGCATCGTTCTCAAAACGACTAAGGGCAGGGTGCGCAAAAAAGCCAAATCGGCCTAAGCGATAATTAAAGCTAACAAAAATAACCCCTTGTTTAGCAAAGCTCTCACCTGAATAAACAGCAGGTGATGCGCCACCATTTACAAAACCCCCCCCGTGTATCCACACCACAACAGGGTAAGGAGTATCGCTGGGTTTAGTGGGTTTAAATACATTTAAATAAAGGCAATCTTCCGAAGGGGTTGTTGTCAGCGGTGCTGCATCGGCTGCAAACGGCTTTTGCATACAGTCAGGCGCGTAATCGTTAAGTACTTTTACATCTTGCCACTTGGGCACAGGTTGCGGCGCTCGCCAGCGTAACTCTCCCACCGGAGCTGCAGCATACGGAATGCCTTTATAGGCAATAAAACGTCCTTCTTTTTGCCCTTGGATAAGCCCGCCGGTGACGGCAATTTGATCTGATTGAGGTTGTTCTTGGCAACCTTGCAAAAATACAGCAGAGCCTAATAGAAAAGATGAGTAAAAAATCGATTTGAGAATACGCGATGTCATAACAAAGCCTAGGCTGTTTGGGTAAGGCTTAATATTAACATATTCAGATAGTAACAACGAGAAAACCAGCATAGCTACAAGGGGAGGCTATGCTGGTTTTAGTATTTGGCTAAACCACGCGTTGCGTTGCTCTTTAAAAAGGCCAAGTAGGCCTTTTATCACTTGGGCAGAAGTGAGCCAAATTAGATCAACCTTAGAAGCGTGTACGAATACCTAATGTAATACGACGCTCAAAGATATTTTGAGTGATCACATTATCTGACCACTGTGCGTAAATATCTTCTTTTTCTTCGGTTAAATTACTGACAGATGTATAAATGCTGGTATCTTCGGCTAACTCATAGCCAGCATAGAGGTCGTAGTACAAGGTGCTTTTAGTCCAAAATGGCATCACACCTTCACCCATCGCTGAACTTAAGCTATCTAAACGGTCACTACGATAGTTTGCTGCTAAACGAAGTTGTAATGGGCCTTTTTCGTACCATAAAACAGCATTTGCTGATTTTTCTGAATTGTCTTGGATTGGTAAGCTTTTGCCATATACATCAACGTTAGCGCTATCACTTGGTGCGTAAGTAAAGTTAAGTGATGTACCTAAACCATCAAATGGCTCCGGTAAGAAATCAAATGCTTGTTGATACGTTAATTCGAAGCCTTTAATTTCACCACCTTCACCATTAATTTCAGTAGTAACAGGTACTTCACGACGAATCACCCCATCAATATCAGGTAAGCCCATCATGACAGTGCCATTTTCAACAAAAGACTCAATATCCATTAAGAATGCTGAGAGACTCACTAATCCACTTTCATTAAAATACCATTCAGCTGATAAGTTATAGTTTGTAGCGCGCCAAGGCTCTAGATCAGGGTTTCCATTTTGGCGACCCTGAACCGCAACTAGTAAATCAGGACTCACACCAAGTTCAGCGGCAAGAACATCACCAGCACGAGTACGGCCCACACTGATACCCCCTGCAAGTTTACCAATGTCCAGCGTTGTCATTGTTTTGCCGTAACCAGCACGTAAAATAAAATCTTCAGTCAGATTTAAATTGAAGTTCATTGATGGTAAAAAATCTGAGTAATCACGATTTAACCATTTTTCACCTGTTTTCTCACTAGCAGTACACAGTGAGCACGGACGCGCTGAACCAAGTTGGTTTTGTAACATGTCGAGTTCAGTTCTAATATATTGCGCACCAAGATTTGCGGTGTAGCTCAAATCACCAAGTTCACCCGCAAAATTAAACTTAAAATAGGCTGATTGTGTTTGCTCTTTCACTTGGTAGGTACGTGATGGATTCGCTAAACGTTTATTACCAGGGTAAATGGCATTCTGAAAAGCCATTGGATCATCCATTACTTTTGGATCAATCAAGTAAAAGCCTTGATTAGAGCCTCCCGGGCCAAAATCACTTACTTGGTGTACCCAACCATCCGGTAAATCACTAAAGAAGTTAGTATGGCCAATAGTTAAGTCACCACCGGCTACACTATTTTCACCATCACCATTGGTATCACCTAATGAGGCACCTGAGTCTTTCCACATAACGTCAGCGCTTAAGTCGCCAGTTGTAAATGGGGCAACTAGGATATAAGTTTCTCGCTCAACATCACGTTTTGATGCTCGAATACCAAAATCAACGTTTGAGAGGTGCTCTGTTGAAAATTCATAGCGACCGTCGATGCGCGCTACATCGAGTGTTGCTTCTTCTTCAAAGTTATTTTCTGAATATGTAGATACTAGGTTGTATTGATTGATGTCGCTGCCGAAGCCTTCTTCAAACCCGAGCGTGATGTACTCACCATCACGAGAAAAATCAACCGCAACCGAATCAGGACCCACACCGTTAGGGTTTACTGGTGTTGCACCTGTGCCATCGTTTCTAAGTAAACCATGTTGTGCACCAGAGGTTAAATAACCGTGAGCAACGTTTTCTGTGTGACCTCGTTCAGCACTGCCGTGAATATAGCGAAACTCACCAGAAAGAGGACCATCACCTTGATATTCGAATAACATGCTGACATTAGTTGATTCGCGATCATTCGTTAAACTCTCTGAGTAAGCACTTACACGGCGAGCCAAAAATGTAGCATCATTTACGGTATAAATTTGACCGCCTTGATCATTGTCTAAGCGTGGAATGAAGCTATCTGAATATGCCCAAATATCGCCGCGAGCATTATCTATCATCATGCCTTGTTTTCTATCAGCATCATCCATGTTGGTGTAGAAAATATCACCGGTAAACGTCACAGCGTCTGAAATTCGATATTGAATCGTGGTGTTTAAACCTAAACGTTCACGCTCAGTTTCACGGTGCATCACACCATAAAAGCGCTGACTATAGAAACTATCATTTAAATCACCATCACCGTTAAAGTCGCGAGTTGTTTCATTTTGAATCTCGCTTGATGTCAAAATTGTACCGTTACGGTAGTTCGCAAGCGTACCTTCATCGTAAGCAGCAGTAAAAATAATCCCAAAGTCATCGTTGTTATAACCTGCAAAAGCAACCAGTTTTGGATCTGTTTCTTCCGATAAACTGCCGCGTGTTGCTTCTCCTGTGAATGAGAAAGTAGTTCCTTGCTCTAAATCGAATGGTCGGCGTGTTTTTAGGTCTAGAGTGCCCGATATACCACCTGCGAGCGTATCTGCTTGAGGTGATTTAAGTACGTCAATACCTGAAAGTAGCGCTGCAGGCACATCTGTGAAGTCAGGTTGTAAAGTGGTAATTGAACCCGCACTTAAAAACTGTTCGCCATTTAACAGCGTTGTCACTTGCGGCATACCGCGAACATTGATGGTTGAACCTTCCCCCGCCGAGCGACGAATTTGAATACCTGGAATGCGTTGTAAAGTATCTGCGATCGTTACATCGGGTAATTTACCAATGTCTTCAGCCGTGATTGAATCCATAACACCAGTACTAAAACGTTTGTTATTAATATCTTGCTTATTACTGGCTGCAATACCACGAACTTCAATGGTTTCGATTTCTTCATTTGTTATAGAGTTTTGATCTGCTGCAATCGCATTGAAGCTGGTATAACCGCAAATAACAGCTGCAACGGCATTAGCCGTTATACTGCGACTCAGTTTATTTTGGCGACGGGTTTGAGATTTCATTTTTAACGTTCCTCATCCTGTTTATTTAGGGTAATTATTATTTTCTGTTAATTTGTAACACGTATTGACTGTGTGTGTGTTATTAATTAACATTAGATTTAACAAAATTGCAATAACAATTACATTAAAAGCGTTATATTTTTTGTTTGATTTTTAAACCATGGCCATTAACTGGTTGATTTATAAGCAGGCTTTTGAAATGAAAAAATTTAGTGTCGCAAACCTAGAAACAGTAAATCGAGCTAATAAAGGACTTGGTAATTATCAAAAACTATGTTCATCAGGTTGGAATGTCGCTAAGCAAGATGTCAGTTTGCCTTGTTTATGCCTTTATGAATCACGCTTAAAAAATAACATTCAGTGGATGGCTGACTATACAAAAAAAAGCCATGTTCTTTTTGCACCGCATGGTAAAACAACGATGACCCCTGCAATTTTTAAAAAGCAATTAGCGGCAGGTGCTTATGCAATTACGGTCGCGACAGTAGCTCAATCACATGCCGCTGTAAAGAGTGGTGCAAAACGAGTGTTAATGGCAAATCAATTAGTGGGTCGTGCTAATTGCCAGCAATTAGATGAGTTGCTTGTTGCTAACGACATAACCTTTTATTGCTTGGTTGATAACCTAGATAATGTACGCATGCTTGGCGAGTACTTTGCTAACACTAAGCATACGATTCATGTGCTGATTGAGCTGGGTGTACCGGGAGGGCGCTGTGGCGTTGTTGATAGTAAAGAACTGGCATTATTGGTTGCAGAAATAGCTAACTATCAATCGCTTGCATTGGCTGGCATCGAAGTTTATGAGGGAGTGCTATCGCAAACAGAAGCGGTAAGTCAGTTCCTTGAATATGCAGTCGCAACGTGTAAGCAATTAATTGCTGATAACGCATTTGACACACAACAAGTGATGATTACAGCGGGAGGGTCAGCTTTCTACGACTTAGTGTGTGAAGCATTTCATCCCGAAAAACTGACTCAAAACATGGTAGCAGTGCTGCGTCCTGGCTGTTATGTCACTCATGATCAAGGTATTTACGAACAAGCACAGCAGCAAATTTTAGCGCGAAATGAATTGGCATGCTCTTTAGAAACTGAGCTTACCTCATGCTTAGAAATTTGGGCGTATGTGCAATCAATACCTGAACCAGGTCGTGTGATTATTGGTTTTGGTAAGCGAGATGCTGCATTTGATGCGGGCTTCCCAATTCCTTCACTACAGGTCGATCAAAACGGGCAAGTAAGTAAAGCAGATCCCGCTTGGAAGATAGAGAAAATGATGGACCAGCACGCAATGATGAAAGTACCACTCGATTGTACACTTCGAGTTGGCGATATTGTCGCGTTTGCTACTTCACATCCGTGCTTAACATTTGATAAGTGGCGCTACATCAATGTGATTGATGATAGCTATAACGTAGTTGATGTGGTCGAAACTTATTTTTAGGAGATAGACGATTGGATATAGTTTCAAGAATAAAAGAGCGCTTAGGGCATTTGCGCCAATCAGAACAAGCCGTCGCTCAATTGATTTTGGCGGATCTGCAGTTTGCAGCTTCTGCAAGTATTAGTGATTTAGCAGATAAAGCGAATGTTAGTCATGCTTCGATTACCCGCTTAGCAAAAGCACTAGGCTGTAGCAATGTACGTGATATGAAGTTACAACTTGCTCAATCTTTAGCTGTAGGCGAGCGTTTTATAAATGAAAATACTACGCAGCGAGAAGATATCCCCGCTATTTACAAAGCAATTCACGATATTTTAGATATCAACGCAGGGCTAATTAAACAAACCGATGTCGAGCAAGCTGCTCAATATATTGCCAATAGCCGCCACAGCTTAATTTTTGGTGTTGGTGGGGGGAGTTCCGTCGTTGCACAGGAATGCCATAACCGCCTGTTTCGATTAGATATTCTAAGTAATGCCTACAGTGACCCTGTGATGATGCGTATGACGGCGGCAAGTGTTGATGTGAGTGACGTTGTTGTGATGCTATCTCTGACTGGTTGTGCTCGTGACTTGATTGATACTGCACGTATTGCAAAAGAGTATGGCGCTAAGGTTATCGCAATCTGCCCGCAAAGTGAGTTAGCAGATTTAGCCACAATCCATTTGCCAATCAAAACTAACGAATCTGACTATATTTTTACGCCAAGCACCGCGCGATATGCAATGTTGGCGGCAGTTGATGTGTTAGCAAGTGAAGTTGCTATTTTGACGCAAAAGAAATCTCGCGAAAAACTACGCCGCATAAAGCATGAGCTTGATCAATATCGCCAAGGACCGGACCGCGCACCGATAGGAGATTAACTATGCAGTACACTGTCTCACAACCTGTTGATACATTAATCCAAGGCGCTAGAGTATTTGATGGCCTTGGCAACGAAGCGCTTACTTGTGATGTAGCTATAAATGGTGATCGTATTGTTGCCATTGGTGAATTAACGTCATTCTTAGCAAAAGAAGTTATTGATGCTAAAGGCCTATGCCTTGCTCCAGGGTTTATTGATGTTCACACGCACGACGACCTTGAAGTACTGCGCAATCCAAATATGGCTGCAAAAATCAGTCAAGGTGTTACTACCGTAATCACAGGAAATTGTGGGATCAGTGCAGCCCCTGCAATTGTTAAAGGATGCGCCCCTGATCCGATGAACTTACTTGGCGCGGCCAGTGAGTTTAAATTTGCCAATATGGCTGATTACATAGCAGCAATTCAAAGCGCTCCTTCGAATGTCAATGTAGCCGCTTTAGTTGGTCACACAACACTTCGTAATAATGTAATGGGTGATTTATTGCGCGCGGCGACTGAAAGCGAAGTTACCCAAATGTGTCAGCAGCTTGAAAGTGCATTAAATGCTGGCGCGCTGGGATTAAGTACCGGACTTGCCTATAAAAATGCGAATTTTGCCACACCTGATGAAGTTCAAGCGTTTGGGCCAGTACTAAAAGCACATAATGCGTTGTACACAACGCATTTGCGCACCGAATTTGATGCAGTACTGGACGCTATGGATGAAGCATTTGCGATGGAAAAGCGGTTTGATATTAAGGTGATCATTTCTCACCTCAAGTGTGCGGGTAAAAATAACTGGGGACGCGCGCCTGAGTTAATCGAACGATTTTCAGTTCAGGGAGCGCATTCTCGTTGTAGTTGTGATGCTTATCCTTATGCAGCTAGTTCAAGTACATTAGATTTAAAACAAGTGACAAGTGATTTTGAAATTTTTATCACGTGGTCACAACCACATCCAGAAATGGCCGAGCGCTCACTACAAGAAATTGCAGATGTTTGGCAGTTATCATTAATTGATACCGCTAAAAAGCTGCAACCAGCGGGCGCTGTGTATCATGGTCTGAACGAAAAAGACGTAGCAATGATACTTGCTTTTGATAAAACCATGATTGGTTCAGATGGCCTCCCTTGCGACCCTCACCCGCATCCACGTTTGTGGGGATCGTTTCCACGTGTGTTAGGCAAATACGCTCGCGAAGACGGTATTTTTTCACTTGCGACAGCGATCCATAAAATGACTGGGTTAAGCGCGAGTAATTATGGTTTAACCGATCGTGGTGAAATTGGCTTAGGCAAGTTTGCTGATCTGGTTCTTTTTGACAGCGATGCCATTTGCGATAACGCCACATTTATTAATTCCGAATTGCCGGCTTCAGGCGTCCATCGCGTATGGACCAACGGGCAGGCAACATTTCTTAATGGCCAAGTTGTGCCTGCACACTCGGGCAAATTTTTAACATCAGTTGGAGAATAACATGATCAGACGTATTGGTATTGAAGGTGGTACAGGCACCGGTGGACAGCATTTACCTTTTGCTCGAGCGATAGAAGCAGGTGGTTGGTTAATGGTTTCGGGGCAAACACCAATGAAAGATGGTGAAGTTGTTGAAGGTGGCATAATTGAACAGTCGCGTTTAGCGATTCAAAACTGCATCGATATTATGGATGAAGCTGGTTATGGTCTTGAACATGTGGCGCATGTAAAAGTGATCTTGACCGACTCACGCTATTTTCAGTCGTTTAATAAGGTATTTAAAGAATTTTTTGGCGAACATCCGCCGGCACGTATTTGCGCAGTGGCAGATCTGGTTGTTGACTGTAAAGTCGAAGTTGATGTGACTTGCTATAAAGCACCTTAAAAACACTAAAGCGTTCAACAGCAAAGGCTGTTGAACGTAAAAAGCACGAAACGAAATTATAACTATAAGCACCAAGCCAAACAGCAAGTAATCATAATAATGAGGCTTAGGTGAAGCAGGATGTCGTATGAAGTGGCAATTATTAATGGCCTTTTTAGGTTATCTGATTTTTATGATCTGGTTTGGCTGGTGGGTTAGTCGTAACAGCAAAACGGGTGACGATTTTCTTTTAGGCGGACGAAACCTTCCTTTCTTTTTAACCTTAGGTACCACCGTTGCGACTATGGTAGGAACAGGCTCATCGATGGGGGCCGTAGGGTTTGCCTACAGCAATGGTTGGGCTGGCATGATATATGGGCTTGGTGGTGCGTGCGGCATTTTATTGCTGGCTAAACTCTTTGCGCCGGTTAGAAAACACGAATTTATGACAATGAGCGAAGAAGTATCGTTTTATGTCGGTGCCAACCCGCTAGTTAAAAATACGATTGCTATTTTCATCTTTGTAGCCAGTATCGGTTGGCTTGGCGCTCATATATTGGGTGGTGGTATGTATTTGGCTTGGTTAACAGGTTTGTCGCCGCTCAGCGCTAAATTATGTATTGCGCTTGGTTTTAGTATTTATGTGGTCATTGGTGGTTATGTAGCCGTTGTATGGACTGACTCTATTCAAGCGCTTGTGTTGTTTATTGGGTTTTTCTTGATGGCGGGTGTCGCGCTGTATCAGGCAGATGGTTTAGGCGCCATAAACGAAGCACAACCTTTATTAAATCAAAGCTTTTTATCGTTAGATAAAATAGGTGTAGTGCATGGGGTTTCGTTATTTTTTGCCGTGTTGATTGGTGTTTTAGTCGCGCCTTCATTTCGTCAACGTATTTATTCTGGCAAGCATGTGAAAAGTATCCGGCAGTCGTTTTATTTATCAGGCGGCTTGTATCTGCTTTTTGCAATCGTGCCAGCGATTATTGGTATGGCTGCATACAAACTAAACCCATCACTTGAAAACAGTGCATTTTCTTTTCCTTACATGGCCTTTGAACTACTTCCATTTGGCTTAGCTGCGTTGGTTATTATTGCTGGGCTCTCAGCCACTATTTCTAGTGCTAGCTCAGATGCTATTGCTGCTGTTAGTGTGCTTATACGTGATATTTATATGCTGGTATTTAAACGGATGCCGCATGCAAGTGAAGTTATAATGCTTTCGCGAATTGGCCTAGTGCTAACTATTGGTACCGCGTTGTTATTAGCATTACTTACCAACGATGTGATTGGTTATATCACCAATATGATTGCCACTTTGATGTCGGGATTGTGTGTTTGTGTACTACTTGGGCATTTTTGGTCACGCTTTAATTGGCAAGGAGCAATGACAGCCTTGTTCGTGTCATTTCTTGTATCAATGGCGGTCATTTTAACACCGAGTTGGCAAGCTTATTGGAGTAATCCAATTATTCCAGCGACAACTGCATCAATGCTGCTATCGATATTTGTAACGCTTATTACTCCAAAACAAACATGTGATAGTGAACAAGCATTAGCAATTTTAAATGCACAAAGAGAGGCGATGCATCATGATTAAAATCGCATTTTTTGGTGAAGCTATGCAGGAATTAAATGACGAGCACGTACTTCGCTTTGGTGGTGATGTTTATAACACTGCTGTGTATTTTAAACGCTTAGCATCACAGGCAGACGTGCACTTTGTTAGTGCTATCGGTATTGATGAAATAAGCCAAGCTGCCCAGATGCTTTGGCGACAGCAAGGGTTATCACTTTCGTTTGTGCAAACGTCAACGGATAAAACATTTGGCCGTTATGGAATCACAACTGACAGTCATGGTGAGCGAAAATTTTGTTATGCACGAAGTGACAGCGCTGCCAAACAATTTTTTCAGTTAGATACGCAACATAACTTTATAGAATCGTTGAGAACTACTCACTTTAGTCATTGTTATTTATCAGCAATTAGTCTCGCTATTTTAGATGCAGCTAATCGGCAGTTATTACTCGATGCGTTAGATGACTTTAAGCGTGCAGGTGGCAAAGTGATTTTCGACAGCAACTACCGCTCGGTTCTTTGGCAATCTGAGCAAGCCACTCCGTTTTATTTAACCGCTTACAACCTTGCTGATTATTTATTTGTGACTGACGATGATCATCATGGCGTTTTTGGTCAATGTGATGAGAAAGGGATAGTCAGCTTTTATCAACAATTTTTTAATAAACTGGTGATTATTAAGCAAGGTGTAGCCGATACTTTAGTGTTAAATAACAAGGAAATACAACGCTTTACTGTACCAAAGGCTGAGCATGTGGTGGATACCACCTCCGCTGGTGATGCCTTTAGTGCGGGGTTTTTAGCTGCATATTTATACTCGTATGATACACAACAGGCCATAAGTACCGCACAACAATTAGCGCTACAGGTTATCGCTCAAAAGGGAGCGATAGTGCCTACAACAATCCAAATAGCGAATGAGGGTTAAGTAATGACTTATTTTTTACGTTTATTGATGTGTGTTTTATGCGTGACAGGTACTGCCATCGCTAAACCGCCATTGTTGATGCCTATGCCTGCAAGTGTGACTAATCTTGATGGTCAGCTGCAACTGACATCGAGCCATCTATCTGTTTACCTTGATGAAAAGTACAGAAGTTCAAGCAAGTTACTATTTGAAAATGCGGCGTTTTTGAAAAATTTTACATCTGTTACTTGGCAAGATAAGCGCAGTGCGCAGTTAAAACTAGAGGTGGCAGCTTGGCTGGATGATATCCCTCGATTAGATATCGATGAAAGTTATCAATTGATTATTAGCACCGAGGCCATAACACTTAAAAGCCAAACACAATTTGGCATGTTGCGCGGTTTTGCAACGCTCAATCAATTGCTATTTTCAGCAAAGACACCTTATCAACTTAATGCAATGACAATCAACGATACACCCACTTATCCATGGCGAGGGTTGCTATTTGATGGTGTAAGGCATTTCTTACCAATTAGTGATGTTAAACGGACATTGCGAGGGCTAGCATCGGCAAAGATGAACGTATTTCATTGGCATTTAACCGATGATCAAGGCTGGCGTGTTGCCCTTAAAAGCTACCCGAAATTACACCAAGTTGCATCCGATGGACTTTTTTATACCGCAGAAGAAATAAAAGATGTCGTGGCTTATGCCGCAAGTTTAGGGATCCGAGTTGTACCTGAGTTTGACGTGCCTGGCCATGCGAGTAGCATCGTGCTTGCTTACCCTGAGCTTGGTAGCGGGACAAGACTTGATGGTATAGAGCGTCGCTGGGGGGTATTCAGGCCTTTATTAGATCCAAGTAACCCTAACGTGTATCGCTTTGTTGAAGATGTTGTTAAAGAATTGACGGCGTTATTTCCTGATCATTATTTACATATTGGTGGTGATGAAATAGATGACAGAGACTGGCAAGAAAATACTCAAATACAATTGTTTATGGCCAAACATAAACTCTCTGATACCCATGCCTTACATGCTTATTTCAATCAGCGCGTTGCAAATATATTAGCTAAATATAATCGCAAAATGATAGGTTGGGATGAGGTGCTTCACCCCAACTTACCCAAGCAAACCTTAGTGCAATCTTGGCGTGGTCATCATTCTCTCGCGGCTATTCAAGAAGCGGGGTTCGATGGTTTATTATCGAGTGGTTTTTATATAGATCAACCACAATGGACCAGTTATCACTATCGTAACCACCCAGAACCAATAAAATCAAAAACGCTTTCAGCTAAAGAGGTGATCAACCACTCAGCGTTTACTTTGACGCGCTTAAAAGGAAGTTCAGTTAACGGAAAAGTGACGGTATTTAGAGATACTCAATCTTTGTTAGCGGCTTTGGTATCCATAGAAGGAAAAGGGCGTTTCATTACTGACCAAGTTTTGCAAACAGAGCATGGTTTTGAGTTATTGATAGACACGTGGATGGGGCCTACAAAGATTTTTGTCGGAAAAACTAAAAGTGATCGACCTGCATTTGTGGGTAACACCCCATATGAGGTGCAAAGCGAGCCAGAAAATAAACTAAGCTTAAGGGCACTTAATAATGCTCTTCAGGATGAACAAGGTAAAGATAAAAGCGGCAGGGTGTTGGGCGGTGAAGCAACGTTATGGGCTGAACTTTTAACGACTGAAAGTCTAGATACGCGTTTATGGCCTCGTTTATATGCTATTGCAGAGCGATTTTGGTCGTCAAAAACGCAAGTAGATGAGCGAGATATGTATCGTCGCTTAGCGGTGATGGATGAGTTTGCATTGCTGCATGGCGGTAAACATAAGCAGCAATTTAGTGCGCGATTAAAGACATTGTTAGACGACAATGTAACTCAAGATGAAATTGCTAAGTTATTAAAATTTAGTGAATTTATTGAGCCTGCACATTATTACACCTTGCATCACCTAGCTTACTTACGTAATGAGTACCACTATGGGGCTCCCCTAGATAAGTTAGTAGATGTGCTGCCAGTTGAAAGCTTAATGCTGCGTGAGTTTGATTATAGTGTGGATGACTATATGCAAACATGTTCTAAATCTCTTGAGACTTCATTGCAATTGCAAGTTGATGAATGGCGTGATTTTATTAAGCATAACAAGCGCTTAATTGAAAGAATTACAGAGTGGCAAAACCCCTATCTGCAAATTGAACATGCGTTGTGGTCAAAAGAGCCACAACTCATTATTAATAATAATGGCACGGTTGCACAGCTTGTTGCGTCATTAAATCGTTACAAAAAGGCTCTAAAAATCTGCAGCTCAATAACTTAAGGATCTGTGTAATACTTATTAGTGCAAAAAATTGCTAATGTAAAAGGAGTGTATTCTCATTTTAAGGTACATATGTTAGATAAAGTTTTGCATGATTTTTTAGTCATTTGGGCAACAATAGACCCTATCGGCACAATGGCGTTGTTTGCTGCTTTAACAGCTAAATTGCCTGCCGATAGGCGGCGAAAGACTGCTTTTAAAACGGTGGGTTATGCTGCCATTGTATTAATTGGAGCGATTGTCATAGGGCAGTTGCTGTTAACTGCAATGGGTATTAGTTTGTTGTCGTTCCAAGTTGCTGGTGGCATTATTTTATTTCTGTTCGGTCTACAAATGATTTTTGCTGAGGAGGCCCAGCAAGGTGATGTTGAGTCACAGCACGATATTTCTGTATTCCCTTTAGCAATTCCCGCAACAGCATCGCCGGGTGCAATTTTAGCGGTTATTCTAATTACCGATAACCATATTTATAGCGTTCAGGAACAAGTAATTTCGGCAATAACAATGCTGGTAGTGTTATTGATCACTTTATTATTGCTGTTATTAAGTGAGCGAATTTTGAAAGTTATTGGGGTTGGCGGTGCATCGATACTAACGCGAATTATGGGGTTAATTTTAGCTGCATTATCTGTTGAGTTTGTGATGGAAGCACTAGGAGTCGCTAAATGGGTGGCCAATAATTAAAAAGCCCGCAGTGCGGGCTTTTTAATGGGGTATGCCAATATTATTCAGAAACAGTGAAAGACACGTCTAAGTCTTCACCCGATGTTACTGTAATTGGTTTTACTTGATAAAGCGTAAATGCTTCGTCTTGCGTTTCAGCGTCATCGATGTGCGCTGCACAGGTATAAGCAAGTTGATAGTCACCTGGTTGAATGAACGCAAGTTCAAATTCGTATTGGTTATTTTCGCTATCGAACACAACATCCGCCGTTGCAAGAGGTGCATCTAATGGTGTTTCATCTTCGTTAACTTCATAGTTGTCCATTGGCATTTCAACATCGCTGCTATATAGGTAAACAGCATGACCGAATGAGCCATCTTCTAGTGCGATATCGATATTATCAGTTTCACAGTTAGCGATAAGTACGTCGCTTACAGTGCCTTCGATATCTTCAGATTCAGCAAGGTTTTCTAAGCGAACACCGCGTGGTTTTAAGAAGATCTCATCACTATTTTGTGGATCAACTAATGACTTTTTAAGGTCAAATTCAATAACAAACTCGTTACCAGCTTGGTTTAGGGTAAGGCCATCAAGTTGAATTTCACCGATACCATCGTTGCCTTTACGTTTAACAACCAGTGGTGCAATGCTGTCATCTTCGTAAACAACATGCGAAGTCATGGTTAAATCGTTTGTGTCACCATTGATCACATCTGCACGGATCCATTGATATTCGCCAGCAGGCACTTCTTCATCTTCTAATAAAGAAAATACATCATCACCTGTGTAGTCTAATAAGTTAACCATTTCAGGCATGGTTTCATCATTATCTTCACGGGTCTCAAACGTGAATTCTTCACCACCTTGGGTTTTCAATGTGATTGAATCAAACACAACATTTACAGCTTTTAAACCTGTCACTGGTGCATCAGACACACCTAATGTGAACTGTGCAGTTTGCGGCTGAGGATCAACCGAGTCGTTCTTGTCGTTATCTGAACCACAACCAACAAGTGCAAATAAAACGGCGCTGCTAAGTAATGTAGATTTAAAGTTCATCATTTCTTCCCTTTGTGTTCTAAAAATTTATTAGCAGTGTAATAACTAAAACTTAATGTAACTTGAACTTCTAATG
Source organism: Pseudoalteromonas sp. MB47 (assembly GCF_011319765.1). Taxonomy (NCBI): domain Bacteria; kingdom Pseudomonadati; phylum Pseudomonadota; class Gammaproteobacteria; order Alteromonadales; family Pseudoalteromonadaceae; genus Pseudoalteromonas; species Pseudoalteromonas sp. MB47. The sequence goes on from NZ_VFBD01000004.1 coordinate 314,295, forward strand.
ATAAGTTTCGATTAACACCTTTGTACCTTTTATGTAACAAGCTGAAAGTCAGAATAAAAAATAACTGCAAGTTTAGAATGCTTTTTAGGTAAATCCATTTTTCTTCCACATTTTGCTGACACCATGACAAAAAATAAGAACCTAGGAACGAAAATGAAGGTTATTGACTTGGAAAAGCGCTTTGAGCTTATGAGCTGGGCATTATTAAGTGCAGTAAATATGCTTTTACTAGTGGGGTTTATGAATAGTAAATCGGAGGTAAGTAATTTACTTTTTAGTTTTTTGTTGTGCTCTGTTTCATTACTATTAGCGGTACTTGTATTCAATTCAAAACGCAATTTAACGGTATGCCGCCACGGTGTGCATTACCGCAATTTATTCGGGCAATGCCGCCATATGCATGCAAGACAAGTGCAATTTATTCACCATTACTCGTTTTTTGGTTTGCGATTAGTGCTTGTTATGGGCGAAAAATATATTTGCTTTGCGCCTTTTTATAGCCTTAATGACAAACACCAACAACGCTTAAAGCGCTACGATAACGATTTGTTTGATTGGTTAAAGAACTTACAAAAGACCAATGATTTTTGTTAAGCAGGCGTATTTACCTGCTTAACCATGGCGCTAGATATTAGGTTTTATAACGACTTACATTTTGTTCTAACTGAGTTGCTGTGTCTGTCAGCTCGTGCATGTACGATGTGGCTACATCGGTATCATTGGCGGTTTTATTCGCAATATCGACAATGGTCGTCATGTTTTGGTTAATTGCTTCAGACACTGATGTTTGTTCTTCAGCAGCTGTGGCTATTTGTGCATTTTGTGACGTGATAGTGTTAACCGAAAGCAATACTTCATTGAGTGCTTTTTCGACTTCGCCCGCTTCATTAACACTGGTTGCACTGCCTGATTTGATTGACTGCATAATGTTATTTACAGTTGTTGTTCCTTGTTGTACTTGCTCAATCATCGCCTCTATTTCATGAGTGCTATCTTGCGTGCGTTTTGCTAGCGTTCGCACTTCATCAGCCACCACCGCAAAGCCACGACCCGCTTCACCAGCTCGGGCAGATTCAATTGCCGCATTTAGTGCTAGTAGGTTTGTTTGCTCGGCAATGTTTCTGATCACATCAAGCACACTGCCTATTTGACTCGATTGTTGATTAAGCTGATCGACCGCATTCGCCCCTTCATCAACTTGTTTGGCAAGGCCATTAATCACCTTTATGGCTATGAGTAATTGGTTGTTAGCTTGTTTGACTAAATGATCGGCATGTTCAGCAGCGGTTGAGGCCTCTTGGGCACTGCGGGCAACTTCCATTGACGCCGCCGACATTTCGTTTATTGCGGTTGCAACTTGTTCACTTTCTTCATGTTGACGATTAATACCTGCGTGCATATTGGCAAGTAGCTCGTTGAGTTTGTGAGACGCTTGATTCATCGATTGCGATGATTGGCGAATATCAATAACCATCTTACCAACGTCATCGGCAAAGCGGTTAAACGAGCTGCCAAGCTTGCCCAGTTCATCGTCTCGTTTCACCATTAAACGTTGCGTTAAATCGCCATCACCTTGTGATATATCGTTCATTGCTAGTACGGTTGTGTGCAGAGGGCTAGTAATACTGCGCGATACCACCACTGCAATCGCTGCGGTAATTGCGACAGCAAATACAGAAGCGATGATGGTGTTTATAAAGGCATTATCGATACCTTCATTAACCCGTTGTTCTGTCGCTGCGACTTGTTGCTCAAGACCACTGATCCAAAAACCTGTTCCTAGCACCCAATTCCATTTTGGTACTAAAGCGGCATAGCCGAGCTTAGGATTCACACTGCCATTGGTATTTTTCCAAGAATACTGCACATAACCACCGCCGTTCTTTGCAGCATCAATCAGTTCTCGAATGAGATAAACCCCATTAGGATCTTTGAAATCATAAAGGTTTTTACCCTCAAGAGAGGTGTTAACCCCATGGGCAATGTTGACACCTTTTACATCATAAACAAACACATAGCCAGTATCGCCAGCATCATCAAAACGCAAATTACGTAAAATGCTTTTTGCTTGGTTTTTTAGTTGCTCAGTATTAGAGCCATCATCTTGTGCGATGAGGTTAGCAATCGAGCTCATGGCAATTTTTTGGTAATTGCTAACTTCAGACTTACGGTCGTTTTCCATTTGTGTTGCAAAACTTTCAACGGTTTGTGCACCACTGTGTTTTGATTGCACATAGTTGTAGAGTGTCAGCATAATTGCAATGAGTAAGGGGGGAAGTAGGGCTAGAAAGAGTACCCGTTGCTGTATTGATAGCGCCATTTATCGCTCCTAATAAAAATCCGCAGTACTAGTTTAGTACTTTTCAAAAGTTTTATTAGTCGACTTTATGGTTAGATCGATAGGCTATTGAAGCTGGTTTATGCGACCTGCTTATAAAAATACACCGTTGCGTCAAATTCACCGGATGAACTTTTCGCAAAACCAGGAATAGTGCCAGCTTCAATATAATCGAGTTTGCGATACAAATATGAAGCAGTGTCACCTTGGCGGGTATCAAGTATTAGTAATTGAATACCTAAGATACGGGCGTCGGTTTCTAGGCTATTCATCAATTGCTTTGCTATTCCTTTACCTTGGTGTTCGCTGTGCACCATGAGCTTTTCTACTTCACCGCGGTGAGCGCCATTGGCTTTGGCGCACAAAGAAAGCTGCACGGAGCCAATCACCGTATCACCATCAAGGGCAAGATAAAGCCTACGGTAAGGCGTTGCTAAATCCCCATCGACCCCTTGCCAGTAGTCATGTGCTGATTGTAATGATAGCGGGGCAATAAAGCCGATTGATGCGCCACTGGCAACGCTATCAATCAGTAAACTATTGAGTGATTTAGACACCCCTTTAATAGAGTGTACTGCTTTCATTTTCATTATTTATTCTTGTTGAAATGGATACACAGAGCCTAAGTTAAGTAAGCTGGTTAACTCATCAAGTGCCTGGTAGCTTTCGGTTAAAAGCATTGGATCGGCAAAGTCGTCGCTACTTAACGAGTCACGGTAATGCTTATTCGCCCAACTCACTAATTGGTTATATTTTTCTTCGCTGAATCGTACACCCGGATTGACCGCGGCTAGTTCGTCAGTATTGAGCGCAACACGCAAGCGTAAACAAGCAGGCCCACCGCCATTTTGCATGCTTTGGCGCAAGTCAAAAAAGCGCACTTGCTGAACTGGGTTATCAGCCAAAATCATTTCTTGAATGTAATCGTGAACAGCTTGATTACGCTGACACTCTTTAGGTCCAACCAGCATCATGCTGTCATCACTTAAGGTAATTAATTGGCTATTAAATAAATAGCTGCCTACAGCATCTGTAATGCTCACTTTATTGGTTGGCACTTCAATAATATGTAGCGGCTTGTTGCCAAGGTAGGCTTGTCTAATCTGTTTTAGCGTATCAGCTTGATGCAAAAACGCTTGTTCGTGGCATAAAAGTACATTGCCATTGGCCACAGCGATTACATCATTATGGAATACACCTTGGTCTATCACATCAGGGTTTTGTTGAATAAATAACTGATTTTCTGGCTTTAGCTGATGTAAACGAGCAATTGCTTGCGAAGCTTCAAGAGATTGTCTTGCAGGAAATTTAACGGGTTTTGGTAAGGCGCTATTAAAGCTACTTGCCCCATAAACAAAGATCTCAAGCCCTGTATCTGCGTGGCTGTCGCATAATCGATTATGATTTGCGGCGCCTTCATCACCAAAAAAGCCTTGATCAGGTAAGTGCGTATGATGGCTAAAGTAACGCTCATCGTTAAACATGGCTTTTAATAAAGCCGTAGTTGTGACGGGTTCTAGCGAGCGGTGAAATTTGTTATTTAAGTTAGCAGCCGTAAAGTGCACTTTGCCATCAAGCGTATCGACTGAAGGCGAGATAGTGCCAGCATTGGCTGTCCACATGGCCGATGCACTGTAACAAGCTCGCAGTAAAACAGGGTCGGCTTTAAATGCTTTTTCAATAATCTGGCTATCGCTGCCTGTAAAGCCTAAACGCTTTAACACATTAATGTCGGGGCGAGCATGGGGTGCAAAAATACCTTGTTCTAGCCCTAACTCGTGCATTGCCTTCATTTTTTCAAGGCCTTGTAGTACAGCCTCTTTAGGGTTTGAATGTGAAGAGGCATGACTTAGTGAAGCGACATTGCCATACGATAATCCCGCGTAATTGTGAGTAGGCCCCACTAAGCCATCAAAGTTTACTTCTACTGCGTGCATACTTAATCCATCATTATTGTGCGTGTATTTTAACCATACAGAAGTTATTTAGCTGAAGCCAGCTAACTCTAATTCTACATGACGCAAACTTTGTTGAAGGCGTTTCTGAGTGGCAATTAAATACGCTTTTTGTTTGTTCTGTTTAACTTGTTGCTGTCGTGCAGCTTTATATAACACACGCTTAGGGATGTGGTACTGCTCAGACGCTTCGGTGATTGTCAGTTGGTGCACCGAAATTTTTTTTAGCGCTTCAACAAATGCAGGGTCATTATTTAACATAGCGACGCTCCAAATCAGCAACATTATGCGGATCGTTTGCTTCATGTATATGCCATGTGCTGATGTCTAATCGCCAAAGTAGATAAAGAGTGTGAAAGAAGTTAGTCACGTTAGTCTCCTTGTTAGTGCCAGTTCACACTCACCGTTGGAAGATCCGTGCCAAACCTTTATTAAATTTATATGCGTTAAAAATCAATAAGTTAACTAATTGTGGTTTGGGTGTCCCTAAAATCAGGCACTAAAATAGTGAAAGGCAAATGCAGTAATGCACTTTAATGATGCGTGTTTTTATTGTTGAACGAGGAAATACGCGATGTGAAATCGCTGCTACCTACTCGTATCTATTTCTCGTAGGAATGACTTTAGTCATGAATAATTAACCACTACACAAAAGTAAAACCTTGGCCGTAGGCGTGAAACTTGTTTCGCGCGCCAAGCAAGCGTGACGCCTACAGGTAGTAGCGGCTTTATGCCGCGATATTGGTTAGGTAGGGGCGATACGAGAATAAAACGCGATGTGAAATCACTGCTACATGCTCGCCCCTCACATCTCGTAACTTGAATCTTAATTTTTTGTTTCGCGCGCCAAGCAAGCGTGACGCCTACAGGTAGTAGCGGCTTTATTCCGCGACATGGCTAAGGTCGGTGCGATACGAGAATAAAACGCGATGTGAAATCGCTGCTACGTGCTCGCACCTCGTTTTTCATTCCTCGTTACTCAAACCCCTCCAACACAAGCTTTCCGCGAGCTTTGTGAGATTCTAAAATCCCATGGGCTTTAATAAGGTTTGCTACGTTTATCTTACCTAAATGCTCACCTAATGTTGTTTTAATTGTGCCGTTATCAACCAAGGTGGCAAGCTCTGATAGAAGCTGATGCTGGGCAATCATATCCTCTGTTTGGAACATTGAGCGGGTATACATAAACTCCCAATGCAACGAAATACTTTTACGCTTTAACTTCAAAATATCAAAGCTTGCAGGGTCGTCGATCAGTGCCAATTTACCTTGTGGCTTGATCACTTCCATAATGCTATCAAGGTGTTGGTCGGTGTGCGTTAAGCTCACTACGTAATCAAATTCATTCAGGTCGGCCGCAAGACGTTGCTCGTTAAGGTTTTTGCTATGATCAAGCACATGATCAACACCTAAGTCTTTCAGCCAGTTGGCGCTTTCTTCTCGTGCGGCGGTACCAACAACGGTTAAATTGGTAAGCTGTTTGGCAAGCTGCACTAAAATTGAGCCTACACCACCTGCGGCACCTATTACTAATACAGAGGCTGGCTTATTGTTTTGAGATTTTTCAATCTGTAAGCGGTCAAACAATAGCTCCCATGCCGTAATACTTGTTAAGGGCAGGGCGGCTGCTTCACTATTACTCAGGCTTGTTGGTGCAAGACCGACAATGCGTTCATCAACAAGTTGCAACTCAGCATTACTGCCTTGGCGCGTTAAGTCGCCAGCATAAAACACACGGTCACCGACATTAAATAACGATACTTTGTCGCCAACGGCTTTAACCGTCCCCACGGCGTCCCAGCCAATAACTTTGTAGCCATTGTCTGGTGAAACATTAGCGCGAATTTTAGTATCTACAGGGTTTACTGAGATTGCTTCTACGGCGACAAGAATGTCGTGACCTGTCGCAACGGGATCAGCTAATTCAATCGCTTGTAGTGATGAGTCAGATAACGTTGGGGTTGCTGTAGTGTATCCAAATGCTTTCATAATGGTGTCCGTATTGATGAGTTTTAAACACTATAGCGTATAGAATTATATTAAAAAGAGGTGTAATCCAAATTCACTTTCAAATAATTTTTGTTAATTAAGGTCACTATTTACTAAATCGAGTAATTCAATTAGTTGCAGTGCTTGTTGTTCGTTAATGCTCGGGAAGCGACAACGAATTTGCGACGGTATCTCAGCGGCTTGATCTTGCATCGCCTTGCCTTTGGCTTCGAGCTGCACGAGTCGTTTGCGTTTATCATGGCTATCCTTAGTGATCGACAACAATGCTTTATCGCTCATTTTTTTCAAAATTTGCGTCATCGCACCGCCATCAATGGCGGTTTTTTCAAGTAATTCAGCAATACTGATCTGATCTTTTTCCCACAGCGCCATCATAACTACGTACTGCGGGTAGGTTAAATCTAATTGATTGAGAGAATCTCGATACGCACGGGCAATCCCATTCGATGCCATATACAAGCGGTGGCATAGCTGGTTATCTAATTTTAGTTGTGGGTATTTCATGCACGATCCTCAAAATTCAACACGAGTATTTTAATTTGCATGCAAAGTATTTGCAATCCCGAAAAAGCTGATCTAATATACTTTGCATACAAAATATATTTTCACTCAATTAGGAGAGTAATCATGAAAGAACTACAAAGCGTCGCATACACAGCAAACGCAACAGCAACAGGTGGCCGTGAAGGCACAGCAAAATCAGACGATGGTCGTTTAGATGTGGCACTATCAACTCCTAAAGGGTTAGGTGGTGATGATGGTCAAGGTACAAACCCTGAGCAGTTATTTGCAGCTGGTTACGCGGCTTGTTTTATCGGCGCATTAAAGTTAGTGGCAGGCCAAGCAAAAATTAAATTACCAGCAGATACCCACATTAATTCTGAAGTATCAATTGGTCCTATCGAAGGTGGTTTTGGTATTGCAGTTAAGCTTGCGGTATCGGTAGGTGATCTTGATAAAGACACCGCTCTTGCATTGGTTAATAAAGCGCACGAAGTATGCCCATACTCAAACGCAACACGCGGTAACATTGCTGTAGAGTTATCAGTGATCTAATCGCTATTTACCAAAATAGGCCGTGCTTTATGCACGGCTTTTTTGTTTTTCAGCAATCGACTTTGCTAAATCGCCTGAACCAGTAAGTGCTGATACTAGACCTTCGCGTGGTTCACTAAATTGTATTGGCTTTATCTTGCTTGCTCGGGCTGCATCGAATACCGGTATTTGGCTCATTGCGTATTCCGACAATGCGGTAATGGTTAATGATGGGTTTACCCCTAAATTTCCGGGTATGATTGAGCCGTCAATAACACGTAGGTTTTGATAGCCGAACACTTCACCTGAGCTATCAACAACGCCGTTAGAGGCATCAGTGCCCATGGCGACTCCACTCATTATATGCGCCGTCATTGGGGCACCAAAGAGCACTTCAGTTAAGGCTGAACCGGGCACGCCACCGAGTTTTTCGGCGTAGAGTTTGGTTGCTTCTTCTGCTTTTGGAAAACTAACGCTAAGCGGCGTGTCATTATCTTTTTGCACCGCAGTAATGCTGTTTTTAAATAACCGATACCACTTGCGTCGCCATTCAAGGTGAATAAACGCCTCGGATTTTTGCATCACCAAAAATACAATTGAGCTGCGGGCTTTGCCTTTTGGCCGCAATACTTTAGCTGTTTTTATTGGATGGCGCAGTGTATTCACTAAAAACTTAGCAATACGCTTGAAGCCTTTGCCTGTCACCATAGGAACGTAAGGTAAATATAGCCATGTGCCATCAGCGCCTTCTCTAAACCGGCAAATTTCAATGTTGGTGTCTTTGTCGACCGAAATAAATGAGCTGATCGCAACGCCATCATCAACTTTTTTAGTGGTATTGTTCGCGGTGGTGAGGGTTTCTGAGTTAGTGCGAATTTGCTGGCCTAGCCAAGCTGAAATATTGGGCAGTGTTTTGTCTTTATCGCGCATTTTTAAAAGCAAAGGCACGGTGCCCATGACCCCTGCGCTTAGCACGACGCCCCGTGTTGTCAGCGTATAAATATGGCTATTGCGATGGCTGGTATCTTTAATTTTAATTTTGTATCCGGCGCTGCCATCTGCATTAAGCGGGATGATTTTGATTACTTCAGAGCTAGGTCTTATCTCTACACCGTTGCGTTCTGCAAAGTACAGATAATTTTTCATTAAAGTATTTTTGGCATTATGGCGGCAACCAATCATGCAGCTACCACAGTAATGGCAGGTATTTCGCCTCGGACCATCGCCACTAAAGTATGGGTCGGGTAGCTCTTTTTTATAGGCTTCGCCGGGTTTTGCAAAAAGTACCCCGGTGTTCACGGTTTTGAATGAGTCGCCTTGCCCCATCTGATCAGCAATGTCTTTTAGTGTGTGATCGGCAACATTGGTATAGGTATTTTTGGCGCTACCTAACATGCGCTGTGCAAGGCCATAGTAGGGCATGAGGCTGTCTTTCCAGTCTGATTTTATCCGTGTCCAAGCAGGAGATTGAAAGACTTCATCATCAGGAATAAGGTGCACATTGGCATAAATTTGTGAGCCACCGCCAACACCAACGCCATGTAACACTGCGACTTTGCTGGTAAACGAAAATTGAATGCAGCCTTTAAGGCCAATTTCTGGCTGCCACATATAGTTTTTGATATCTAGGTTGGTCTTTGGAAACTCTTTATCTTCGCGGCGAAGACCTTTTTCAAGTACTAAAACCCGGTTACCTTTTTCGCTTAGGCGAAGCGCACTCACAGAGCCACCAAATCCCGAGCCTATAATAATTTGGTCAAAATCAAATGTGTGTTGCTGCATTGTTTTCGCCTATTGGTGTTTATTATTAATTTAGCTGATTATTAACTTACTTTTTAATTATTAGAAATCATACTTTTTTTATATTTATCCTAATGAAACCAGTCAAATGGTCTAAACTAAAGGTGATTTATAATAGTAGCAGGAAGAATCAATGCGGCAGTTAGCGTTAGCGAAAAAGTTGTTATGGCTTACAGTTGGAAGTATTTTCATAACCGTTTTTGTTTTATCAAGTGTTTTATGGTGGCAATTATCGAGCAGTAACCAAGATTTAGCTGCGCAATCAGAAAAGCTGATTGTCGCCGAAGTTGAAGAAAAGCTAGCCTCAAATGCCGTAGCGTATGGTGAACAAGTTGCAGGTTTCATAAACGAAGCCTATCGAGTACCTTACTCATTTGCAGCAATCTTAGGGGACCACGATGCAGCAGGCACCTTAACTCGAGATGCGGTGGTTGAGTTAAATCGCTCTTTGCTACAAAAAAATACTATTCTTTCATCTATTTATTCGCAATTTGAAGCAAATGCGTTTGATGGCCGAGATGCTAATTTTATTAGTGGATATGATCACTCAGTTGCTGGTGTAGGTACTTTAGAAATCTACTTTACTCGTAATAGAGATGGCAGCATAGAACAGCAGGCAGTTGACGATGCGGCTGAAAAATATGTGGATACGCTCAATGAATTTGGTCAGCGTGAAGCTGAGTGGTACTTGTGTGTAAAAGACACCAAAGTGCCATGTATTATGGAACCCTACTTATACGAAATCACCCCTGGTTATTCTGAAATGATGACCTCTTTAACTGTGCCCATTCTTCGTGATAACGAATTTATTGGTGTTGCCGGGGTTGATTTAACATTGCCTGTATTTCAAAGCATGACCGAGCAACTCTCAAAAGAATTGTATAACGGCAAAGCTCGCGTCACTTTATTAAGCTCACTCGATTTAGTGGTTGGTAGCAGCCATTACAAAGATAAGCTTGGCAGACCGTTAAAAGAGGCGGTGGCTAAAAGCACTTTAGACAATTACGTAAAAGCGAAAAAGCAAAGTGGTGTATTTAAAGTCGGTGATGAGTATTTAGTTAACTACCCAATTACCATAAAGCTTGCTAAAACACAGTGGAACTTACTGATTGAAGTACCCGCCGAGCTTGCCCTTGAAGGGCCTCAAGCGCTAGCAAATAGCATGAGTGAAAATGCCAACACACTAGGCGGTTTGATTTTGGTGACGGGTATTATTATTGCTGGTGCAGCCTTTGTGATCATGACCTTAGTGATCCGTACAATTGTGGCACCATTACAGCAGATTCAAAAGCGCGTTGATAACCTTGCTAGTGCTGAAGGTGACTTAACTCAGACCTTACATGTTGATACTCACGCTGAGCTAATCGCATTAGCAACTGGCTTTAACGCGTTTCTTGCTAAATTGCGCGATTTAATTGGTGAGCTTAAGAATGTATCAACGCAAACCAAAGAGCAGGCTCACCTAGCGACTAGTGTTGCTGTTGATACTAAGCACAACGTTCAAGCTCAATTCCAAGAAATTGAGAGCGTAGTGACCGCTATGAACGAAATGAGCGCAACAGCCCTTGAAGTTGCAAGAGCCTCAGAGCAGTCAGCGCAACAAGCCGATGAAATAAATGGTTTAGTTGTTAGCAGTGAATCGAGCTTGTCGTCTGCGGTTACCCAAGTTAAAACCATGTCGGACGAAATTAAAGAGGCTAATCAAGCGGTCGAAAAAGTTGCGGCACGTAGTAACGACATTACACAAATTTTAGACGTGATCCGAACGATTGCAGAGCAAACAAACTTACTTGCACTGAATGCGGCAATTGAAGCAGCAAGGGCTGGTGAACAAGGTCGTGGCTTTGCGGTGGTGGCTGATGAAGTAAGGGCCCTTGCTTCAAAAACGCGTTCATCAACCGATGACATCAGTGGTTTAATTGACAGCTTACAGCTAGAAGTAGGTAATGCGTCTAAGGTTATTGAACAAGGTGTTGTGCGTGCACAGACCGCGGTAGATGAAACCTCAGTTGCATTTGATGCATTACACGAAGTTGTAGTTAAAGTAGACGAAATCACGCAACAAATTACCCACATTGCAACGGCTGCAGAAGAGCAAAGCTCGGTCACAGAAGAAATAAACCGCAACCTGACGTTAATTTCAGATGCCGCATCACAACTCGCTGAGCTATCTACCCAAGCCGGTGATGGTAGCCAAACTCTTAATGCACTTGTTGCACAACAAGATGATGAGCTGAATAAGTTAAAAACGAAATAGAGAGGGAGCTATAAGTTCTAGTTGCGAGATAAGAGATGCGAGAAAAACGCGATGTGAAATCGCTGCTACAAGCTCGCATCTTGTATCTATTTATCGTAAGAATGACTTTAGTCATGAATGATTAATCACCACACAAAAGTAAACCTTGGCCGTAGGCGTGAAACGTGTTTCGTGCGCCAAGCAAGCGTGACGCCTACAGGTCGCAGCGGCTTTATGCCGCGACGAAGGGTAAAAATATCGTTATGCGATGAAGTAATCGAATCTGAAATCGATTAAGGGTGGTTATACATCGCTCGTAATTGTTAGATATTTATTTTTACCAAAAGTAACGTAATAAATGGGTAAAAATAGACCCGATAGTAAGTTACTGCTCATAGTGTTCGAAACAGTTACTTTATTTGATTGAATATCTTTGACAGAAAGTTTAGGGCTAGAGCACCAATCAATGGAGAACCAGATAAATCTAGCGTCGTCAGGTATTGTGTAGTTGGTTAAAGAGTTGGGTTTGATTTTTCCGATCTTTTTAGAATCGGCCCATAAAGTGTAATCTCTAATTTTATCATGATGTTGTTTTGGTCTGGTTACTTCAATTTCCATTTGAACCTCACTAGGATAGTAATTCCATTAAACTTAACGGGCTTATAGCTCGTTTTCTTCCATATTCAGTGTATTTTTATCAGAGCCGTTAATTAATTACTAGTCGTATAGTGCAAAGAAACTTAAGCTCATGCTCGCATCTCGCACCTCGCACCTCGCACCTCGCACCTCGTATCTTTACTCTCGTCATTAATAATTAACCACCACACAAAAGTTAGCTCCTTGGACGTAGGCGTGAAACTTGTTTCGCGCGCCAAGCAAGCGTGACGCCTCAGGTAGCAGCGGCTTTATACCGCGACATGGGTGAGGTAAGGGCATACGAGAATAAAACGCGATGTAAAATCGCTGCTACATGCTCGCCCCTCGCATCTCGTCCTCGCATCTCGTATCTTTACTCTCGTAACTCATTCTAACTACACTGCGCTTGATTACGGCCTTGGTTTTTGGCTTGATACAATGCTTTATCGGCGCGTTTTAACATCGATTCTATATGCTGATCACTTGCTTGTAAGGTGCTAACACCAATACTCACGGTGAATTTAACGTGTTTGTTGTCGGCGATGATGTCTTGCTGTTCGATATCGGCTCTGATCTTTTCTGCGATAGCAAAGGCTGTGTGGTTATTTGCCATAGGTAAAAATAAGACAAATTCTTCACCACCAATGCGTCCCGCAATATCTGATGCTCTGCTATGTTGGGTGAGTTTATGTGCTGTGGTTCGTATTACTTCATCGCCAGTTGCGTGGCCATATTTGTCGTTTATAGCTTTAAATTGGTCTAAGTCTAACAGTAACAGGGAGCAGGTACATTGCGCGTCATGATATTTTGCAAACTGCTGATTAACCTTTTCGAAAAAGCCACGGCGATTATAAAGTTGTGTTAAATGATCTGTCACTGATAAGGCTAATGCTTCATGCTTAGCACGTTCTAGCTCATAGGTTCTTTCTTCTACTTTTTGTTCGAGCATGGTGGTCAGCTTTTGTTGTTCTTTCTTGCGCTGAATAAACACAGCTTGAATAAGCAATACCGCTGAAAGAGTAAATAAAAAGAAAAACTGCATGGTCACTTCAGCTGTTTTAGGGTGATGATAATAAAAATACCCCCATCCTTGATTACTTCCTACCCAAGCTGCAAAAAATACCAACATATTCATGCAGCTGGTGGCGGTTGGTGATAACCGCGTGGCTGCATAAAGCAGCGGAAACAACAGTAATGCAGGTTGTAAAAATGGTAATGTCATGGCTGTGTATGCGGGGCCAAAAATAAAATAACACAACAAAACCACGGTCAAAGTAAGCAACAAAAGTTTAGAAAATTCACTATGGGTGACCGGGTGCGGCCAATTTCGCCATAAAAAGTAAAGGGCAGGGGTGAATACAATCGCCGCTAAGGCATTGCTAATACTCCAATTTAATATGCCTACATACAAGCCATTAAACCACTCGATACCAACTAGTGAGTATATGCCCACACCGAAAAGTGCAGAAATCACGCCAATCGCAATGCAAGCAACAATAAACACTCTGGCTAAACTGGTGACGCTTGTCAGCAGTGTGTGTTGTTTAAGTTTTCGGTTAATTAGCCAAAATGCTGTTAAAGCAGCGAGAGTATTACCTGTGGTTGTTGCGGCATTTATTGCTATGTGTTTAAACGTGAATGGATTTAAGTCGCTAAGATAAAAGTAACAAAGCACAACTAAACAGGTGCCTGATGCAACGCCCAACCAGGCTTTACGACCAAATAACATCAAGCCTGCTAATGCGACTCCTGCTGGTGGCCATACCGCCAGTGTTTTTAACACTTGCATAGTAAACAAGCCAAACAGCAGATAAACAGAGCAAACAATGATATTAAATTGCCAAGGCTTGAGCTGTGTGTTCATACATCCCTTTATGTGCTTATGTGAGAAAGCCACCGACTGGCGAGTTAGCATTAATCAAACTACTAATAAATTAGTATATTAGTAGTTAGGAATTAGGCAAATTCAGTTAATTTAAAAGTAGTTTTTATAACACTGTCTGCTATTCATACAATTTATTAGACTAATAGTTAATGTGCTTGAAAAAAAACCTTTAGCTTACTTTTTCAAAGCGTTTTTTATAAATAAAGCTATTTATATCAATGTATTAAATTAATTTTCGGATGCTCTCAGTTTATTAAAAACACCTATTTTATAAATTCATACCCTACCTTTTGCCTAATCGTGTTTTACGTCAGGCTGCTTTACCCTAACTGCATAATAAAAACTCACACAATTTTTCAAGATAGGTAGTAGGAGAACTTATGAATAAGAAGCAACAAAGCTATCAAGATCTTCATAAACCCAGCAGTGAATTTTCGAGTCGTGACGAATACCTTGAACACGAATTACAAATTATGCAGCCTAAGCGTTGGCGTCCAAATTTACCATTTCGTGACTATCGATTTGAATTAGAAGACTCTATCCCTGCCATGGCAGGGACCATAGGCAAGGTGGTCATGGTGGGTGCAATTGCTGCAACATTTGCAGCGCCACTGGGCTTAGGCGAAGGTTTTATTTTAGAAAACGTGCGTTATGAGCTGTTAATTGTATCGATCTTCATTTTATTATTTTCGGGCTTCTTTTTACCAACAGCAAACTTAGCGGGTACGCATGGGCCGCTTATTCCTTTGATCCCGATAGTGGTGGCAGCGGGTGGTCACCCAATGGCTTTTGGTTTGCTGATAGGGGCGTTTGGGCTATTACTGGCGCTTAGTAAAGGCGGGAGTTTACTGGCGGGGTTAACCAGCCGAGGCGTGTGTGGCGGTTTACTGCTTTACCTTGGCTTTATTGGTACGATTTCACAGGTTAAAAAGCTGTTTGCATGGGCTGAAGGCATTGATATGACCCATATCGCTTTCATTGTAATTTTATCGACTATCGTGTTGTATGCCTTACTTGAGCACTACAAAAAACGTTGGTTAGCCGTGCCATTAAGTTGCTTGCTTGGCGGTTTAATTGCATTTTTACTGGGGGCGCCGTTTGAGTTTAAAACAGCACCGGGTTTACCAAATATGAACCCAATGTATTGGTGGGGTGAAAATACCGGTTGGATGCTGGGATTACCAACCCTAGAGAGCTTTGTAGTGGTCTTGCCATTCGCGGTGCTTGCGGTTGCCATGTGGTCACCTGACTTTTTAGGACATCAAGTATTCCAAAAAATTAGTTACCCAGAACGCACTGAAAAAGTACAAATGAACATTGACGATACCATGTTTAGTGCTTCAATCCGCCAGACATTTGGTTCATTGTTAGGCGGCTCTAACTTTACCTCGTCATGGGGAACCTACATCGTGCCAGCAGCCATCGCTAAACGCCCAATTCCTGCGGGAGCGGTATTAACGGCATTATTTTGTATTATTGCCAGTATTTGGGGCTACCCAATGGATTTAGCTATTTGGCAACCTGTGTTATGCGTCGCGCTAATAGTTGGTGTGTTTATCCCACTTCTTGAAGCTGGCATGGAAATGACCCGTGAAGGTAAAACTACGCAATCAGCTGCTATTGTCGTGTTTTCCTCGACCTTAGTGAACCCTGCATTTGGTTGGTCATTAACTATGTTGCTCGACAATTTGGGCTTAATTGGTTGTAAAGAGCGAAGCTCTGAGCTGTCTCCAATGAGCCGCTGGATTATTCCATTAGTGATGTTTGTTATCTTAACAAGCGTGATGGCAATAGTGGGGATGCTGCCAGGTATTCCGGCTTTAATGGCTAACTTTAGACATTGATATGTGAGGGTAAGGTGATAAACGCCTTACCCTTTAATAACTTTTTATGAGTGTGAACATCATACCAATAAGCTGCTCAGTCATCGGTTTCGACATTGGCCTGTGTAAATAACTTCTTAAGCCAGTAAATTGTATCTGAAATAAACGAGCATATTCTAGCGGACTATGAGTGTTGGGTAGTTCACCACGCTGTTGTGCAATATCAAATAGAGTCGATAAGTCGTGTTCAAACTGCTGCAAAAGGTCATCGGTTAACGTTTTAAGTTTAGGCTGAGTGTGATCGAATTCTGTACTTGCTTTGATTAACATACATACTTCACATCCATCTTCAGCACTTTCAAGTACCGTAACAACAAATGCATGTAAGCCATCAAGCACTGTTTCGCTATTCTCAATATGGCTCGCTAGCAACAGCTTAAGTTGCGTAGCATAGACTTTTAAAGACTCTGAATATAAACCTTCTTTTGAACCAAACGCTGAATAAATACTGCCTGGGCGCATATCAACGACCGTTTGGAGATCACGGGTAGATGTCGTAGAAAAACCCTTTTTCCAAAATAGCATTTGTGCCTTCGTGATTACTTCATCGCGATTGAATTTAACTTTATTGACCATGACGAATACCAAAATTGAGCAGTTGTTCAATTTTAACTTGAACAACTGCTCAAAAACAACTAGGCTAATCATAAATCTTAGTCAGACACGATAGGAGATAACATGAAAAACTTTGAACTCTACACAAAAGAAACCGCACCTGAGGGCTCAAAAGCACTTATCGATAACTCAGTATCAGCCTTTGGTATGTTGCCAAATTTACATGCCGTGATGGCAGAGGCACCTACACTACTTGAAGGTTACCAAGTGCTTCATGAGTTATTTCAAAAAACATCGTTTAATGCTCAAGAGCTGACAGTTGTTTGGCAAACAATTAATGTTGAACATAATTGTCATTATTGTGTACCTGCACATAGTGCAATCGCTGCGAGTATGAAGGTTGATCAAGAGATTGTTGATGCGTTAGTTAATAAAACTCCACTTGCTGATCCCAAGTTAGAAACTTTAAGAAATACAACCTTAGCAATGACGCGAAACCGAGGTGTAATTGACGAAAGTGAGTTAGAAGAGTTTTACAGTGCGGGTTATGGAAATCAGCAATTATTAGAAATTGTTCTAGGTTTAGCACAAAAAGTGATGAGTAATTATACGAACCATTTAGCTGATACGCCTGTTGATCAGCCGTTTAAAAAATTTATTAAGTAATAAATAAAGCACGGCTATATACCCAAACCACCTCAAGGTGCGAGTTTCTGCATCTTGAGGAGGTTTGGGCATAGCTTACTTAAACTTAACCGTTTTTTCGCTGCGGGTGTAAGTTCGGGTATCGGGTTTTGTCCATTGACCTTTTTTAAGGTAAGAGGTCGACACTACAAAGCTGTTATCTTTAAACTCGCTTGTCGATTTGACTTTAGTGATCCCATCTTTATTACCCGTTACATTTTCATAAGCAACAAACTGAGTAGGGCTAAGTACATTCATAGTGCCTTGGGTGTAAAACCCAGCTGTAGTGAAGTAATAAAACACCAAAGACTGCTTTTTATTGTCCCAAAAAATCATCGACTCACCACCATATTCACCTTCATTGATAGAGTGAATGGTTTTAATAGCCGTGCCATTGAGCGCGCGTTGCCAGGTACTCACATCTTGCACCGCAGGTTTACCTGCTGCGACATTAAAGTCTGACTGCCACGTGCCTAAGTAAGGTTCAAACACTTTTAGCTTGTCATCAAGTTGTTGCTCTGCTGCCATAACAGAAAGCGAACACAGGCAGATTGATAGTAAAAGTGATTTTAGGTATGCCATAATAGCGCCCCGATAAAATTAATTTGTTTTGCACAGTATAGGTGATACTTCGTTGATTAAGAAAACATTAATTACATTTTCATTGTTGTTTTTAGCGCTGCTATGGCTGACATCATGGCAACTTAATATTACCTACTTTATTGCAGGCACTTACAGTGTAGCGAGCTTAGTAAGCTTTTTGGTGTATGGCTGGGATAAACGTTTAGCAATGCAACATGGCGAGCATGTGATAAGAGTACCTGAGCGTACACTGCATATTTTAGGGTTAATCGGCGGTTGGCCAGGTTCATTCATTGCACAGCAATGGTTAAGACACAAATCTAAAAAACGTAGTTTTATTGCCGTACTCTGGTTAACAGTTATTGTTAATTGCAGTGCGATATGGTCGCTATATTATTTTCAGTTAATTTAAAAGAAGCTCAAAAAAGGAAAGCAACAGCTTTCCTTTTTTGTTAAAACCTCTTATTGAGCAGCTTGAATTGATTCAATGCTATCAAGTTCAATTGTTAGAATTGTTTTCTTATCAACAACAACCCATTTGCGGTAAGTTAAGTAACCAGGCTTGGTTACTTCAATGTCGTACTTACCTTCATCAAGTTCAATACCATCTTCATAAACAGGTTTAATATTCATAATACGAACGCGCGCATCATCAGGTGTTGTGACTACCGTTAATGAAATTACAGGTACTTCTTCTACCACTTCAGCTACAGGCTCTACAATTGGCTCTGGCTCCGGTGAAACTTCTGTAGTTGATGAGCAGCCCGCTAGTATTACTAACGCACAAGCCAGACTTAATTTTTTCATAATTACTCCATTTAATTACACTATTTAGTAAACGTGAAAGAAGAAGAGTGGTGTTTTCAAAAGTAAAACTTTGCAAAATTGCTCTTCTCTGACGCTTGATTATTTAAGTTACTGAGTTAGAAGGTATTTTCTAGACTCTTCCGTATTTCTTCACTGCGTTCAACTAGCTTCTCTGCCGTTCGGTACATTTTTACTTTCATTAAGCTGCTTGCCATAGAAATATACGTTGTCGCTATCTGATCTTTGATCATTAAAATAGGCTCAAATGACTCAGGGAAAATTTCTGCTTCTTTGCTAAATGACTCATCAAATTCGATAAGCTGCTTATAGTCTGAAACATTAGCTAGTTGAGAGCTAAACTTTGCTAACTTTTCTTGATAAAAAATCTTTGCGTCATCGTCAGGGTAACTGACTGTGAGCCCCTCACTGATTTTTTTCTTATATTCAGCTAAAGCGATCATGGCTGACTCTTTTTTCCTCAACGCAGTAACGAGTGGCTCAAGTTCTGAAGTATTTGAAAAAACTAATTCACCTACATCAAGTAGCCTTTTCTGTGTAACGAAATCCTCGTTTTCAATCGAGCTTAAAACAGCTAGTTTGAAATTATCTATGTGTTCTTGGTTGGGCGTGTATACAAAACTAGAATCAATAATGTTTATTTGAGATACAAGGCTATCTATATTATTGTCACCGCTCTCGGTATACCTCGATTGCGATAAAAGTACATCCAGACGATAGCTAAGATCAGAAAGGATCGACTGCCTTTCAGTAAGTAAACTTTCGAGTTTATTACTTAGTGTTTCAGAATCAGGGTAGACCTTTTTCGCTTCGTCATAGATATGAATAGCTTCATCATACGCTCTTGTATTTATGGAAGTTCGTGGTAAATCTTCAACCTGCTGAGAAAATTTTTCTACGATTTTATTTTGATGGACAGCTAAAAGCCCTTCTTTTAAAACTTTATATTGTGGAGGTATTTCATTTAGGCGTTGTGGTAAGCCATCACTAGACCAACCCATCCATGTTTCAAGTTGTTCAACTTTTGCGAGTGAGTTCTGATAGTTTGCTTCAATCAATTGCTGTGTATCACTTTGAGAGAAGTAAAGGTAACCGGCACCGCCAAGAAGTAAAGCATAGCAAGCTGCATGGATAAATAGAGTGGTTCTATTATTGTTTAGTTCGGACCTAATTTCGGACAATGATTTAGGACGATTTGCAGCATCAAGTGAAATGCATTTTTTGAGTTTAAGCCAAACACTGATAGAGCAATTGCTTGGTTTCTTGACACTTGTATCTTTTGCTACTTGATTTGCAGCGACTCTATTGTACGGATGCTTGCTTGTTAATAACTCAAATACGAGACAGCCAAATGCAAATACATCGTCTTTGGCGGAAGGTTTGCCTCCATTTAATTGCTCAGGACTCGCATAAGTAGGAGTATATCCATTGCTATTAGGTTGTTCATCGTTAGCTGGAGCTGCATATTTATCTTCATGTAGGTTTGTCTTTGCAATTCCAAAATCCAAGATTTTTAAGTTTCCTTGTGAGTCAAGAATTATGTTTGAAGGCTTTAAATCACTATGAACTATTCCCTTAGAGTGGGCATAAGTAAGGGCATCGATTAGCTGATTTATGATAGGCTTAGCTCTTTTTTGAGATAAACCACTGGGTTTATTTCTTTTAATTAATTGCTCAAGAGTTTCACCTTCAATCCATTCCATTACTACAAAATGGTACATGTCACTTGATGCAGCAGAAAAAACTCTCACAATGTTAGGATGAGAGAGAGCGCGAGTTTTAATAGTCTCATCTTTCAACAACAATAACGCATCTTCAGAGTCAGCTAGCTCTGGATGTAATACTTTTATTGCTACAATATCATCTTGATTAGAATGAGTATTTAGATAGGTGTCTCGTGCTCGGTAAATATAACCCATCCCACCTTCGCCAATTAATTCTTCAATTAAATAGCGTTTTGCGAGTGTTTTACCAATTAGATGAAGCTTGCTTTCTTTTTGTATTGCATTTTTATTTTTTATTGAGGCAATACGTGTTTTATCGTTTTCAGAAGTCATTATAATTCCTTTTTATAAAATCAATCTCCTTTTGACTGGTGCATATTTTACAAAAAATACACCAATAAGCAATCATTCAGTTTATATTAATGAAATAGTACTTAAGGTTTGGTTTTTAAGTGGGTACTACTTTATGTTCTTTTATTTTGTTTTTTAAAATTATTTTAAATTTCAAATTTGGGTATTTTTGCGCGTTGACTTTATTCCGTGAAGTATTTTATCCTATTAGAATGTTTGTATTTATGGGACTAACAATCAAATGGAAGTGATTCTAAATGTTACCAGTTATCACAGGCTGTCTCCTGAGATAGATGCGAAAAAAGTAGTAAAAAATGAATTAACTTTTGGTCGTTCAGAACAGTGTGATTGGTATTTACCTGATCCTGAAAAAGTAATATCTGGCCGTCATGGCAAAATCGTAAAAGAAACTGATGGCTTTTATGTATATGACTACTCAACCAATGGACTATTTGTAAACTTTTCTGTATCTCCTTTAGGTAAAGAAAATAAGCACCGCCTTAGTGATGGTGATGTTTTCACTATTGGTGACTATCAAATTGAATCTACAATCCAGCAAGCTAATCAACCACAAGGTTTTGAGCCGCAAATCAACTCATTTAACCAATTACAGCCTGAATTAAAGAGCTCAACTGAAGATTTTAGTGGCTCTGCTGAGCGACAAGTAGCTCATGACAGTTCAAATGTGCTGGAAGAGGCAATAGTAGCGCCTACTTTTACGGAAGCACCGAGTGATAATATCGACATATTTTCACAACAAAGCCTGAGTCAACCCATTCCAGAGGATTGGGATGAACTCGCACAACTTTCAGCTACGGCAGAAGAAAAAGAAAATAGCGTGCCTGTATTACCGGCAGAAGAGCCTGTAATTAGCACTCCAGCAGTTAACGATAGTAAGCCGTTTAATAATGGCAATAGTGCAATTGCTGCAAATAACGCCTCTGTTAGCGCACCTGTAAAAGATAATCAAATTCCTAACTCATCGAAGTTAATCTCTTCATTTTTAAATGGCTTAAGTGTCAATGAAAAGCTATCAGCGGAGCTGCAAAATGAAGACACATGGCAGCGTATGGGGGAGTGCTTTAAGCTTTTCCTTGAAGGCTCGATGGATTTGATTCGCCAGCGAACAAATATTAAGAATCAACTTAAATTGAATCACACAACGTTTAAAGTTGAACAGAATAATCCACTTAAGTTTTCAGCAACCATTGATGATGTAATGCAGAATCTTTTTGTTCGCAATAGTGCAAGTTTTTTGCCAGCAAATGAAGCAATTAAAGAAAGCTTTGTTGATACAAAACTTCACGAGCAAGGGTTATTAGCAGGTGCAACAGGGGCACTTAATGGTCTTTTAGAACAATTATCACCCGATGGCATAAAAGCACAAAGCAATAATGGTGGGTTGCTTAGTTCATTGCCTGCTTATAGTGGTGCTTCTAGCTGGCGTATATATAACGAATTGTATGCTGATATTACAGATGATGTTAAAGCTAAAGGCGTTTTAGCATTTTCTGATGATTTCCTGAAGGCGTACAATGGTGGAAATTAGCTGTATTACAATGAAGGAATAATGCAATGTTGAAGTTCAAGCTTACCTTTGTAGGTGCTTTATGGGTATTTTTAACAGCCTGTACAACAGTAAATAAGTTTGTGCCCCCATCTACTGATTTAAATATTTCAGTGGCCTCAGATGTGAATCCAGATATCTCTGATCGTCCTTCACCTGTTGTTTACAAAGTGTTTGAACTGAGCTCACGCACCATTTTCGATACGCAAGATTTTTTTAGTTTGTATGAAAATCCTGAAGCAGTACTTGGGCCTGATCTTCTAAAAAAAGATGAGCTAGAGCTACAGCCTGGTTCAACAATTGAATATAAAATGAATTTAAATAGAAACACTCGCTTTGTTGGTGTTGTAGTCGCTTATAGAGATATTGAAAAAGCCCGTTGGCGCGCGGTAATAGAGGTTGATCCAACAGGCTATGATGACATTGACGTAAATGTTGAGTCGTTAGCTGTATATATGAAAGATTAAAGGAATAAACATGAGTGATTACACGCGGGTCGCATGGACAGAAGGAATGTTCTTAAGACCTCAGCACTTTCAACAGGCAGATAAGCATGTTTCTAGTGTAATTAGAAGAGTTATAGAGGGCACTGTTCCTGATTCATGGGGAGTAATAGAGCTTGAGATTAATAGTGAGCTACTTGTAACAGGCCAATTTGCCATTGATAAGTTGTCTGCTATTGCAGCAGACTTATGCCCAATTCAGATGCCCGGCGATGAATACCTTCCTGAGCCTTTGATTGTAGCTAAAAGTGCCTATGATGAAATAGTATGCCTTGCAATACCGGCTCTGAAAGGAAGTGGCATTAATCTATCTTCTAAAGACGACGAATTGGTGACACGTTACCGAGTTGCAGATTTATCAGTAAGTGATGACAGTTTAGGCTCTCAAGCTCAAGAAATGATTCAAGTTGCTAAGCTTCATAGTAGACTGATGTTAATGTCTGATGATACATCAGGTTATGTCTTGCTGCCGCTTGCAAGAATTACAGAAGTGACTAGTGAAGGGGCAATTAAGCTTGACTCTAAGTATGTTCCGCCAAGCCTCTATGTTAGCAGTAATAAGCCTTTAACAGCGCTTGTTAGAGAAGTATCAGGCTTAATTAAGCAACGTGCTGAAAGTATTGCAGTGAGGCTGTGCCAAGGGTATGCAGGTAGTACATCAGTGGCCGATTTTCTGATGCTACAAACTCTTAATAAATATGATGCAGTTTTTCAAAGCTTATTAACGCATTCACGTGTTCATCCGCGAGAGCTTTACACGCGACTAATTGAGCTTGCAGGAGAACTTGCAACTTTTAGTGCTGTTAACAAGCGGGTACCGCAACTTCCTAAATATGACCATACAAATTTACAGTTTGTTTTTGCAGAAGTTGTGAACTTCCTCTATCAATCATTAAGTCAGGTGATTGAACAAACAGCCACTGAAGTTAAATTAGAACAAAGCAAATTTGGTATCTCATTTGGTGCATTAAGAGATAAGTCGATACTTGACTCTGCTCAATTTGTACTCGCAGTTAAAGCGAGTATTCCGCATGAAGAGTTAAGAAAGCTATTACCTTCGCAAATTAAGATTGGTAGCGTTGAGTCGATCCGAGATTTAGTAAATAACCAATTGCCAGGGATCTCAATTAATGGCTTACCTACGGCTCCACGTCAAGTGCCTTACCATGCTGGGTATCATTATTTTGAGCTCAATAAAAACAGTGAACATTGGAGCAAACTCAAATCAAGCGGTGGTATCGCTATTCATTTGTCGGGCAACTACCCTGATTTAAACTTAATTCTTTGGGCAATTAGAAGCTAAAAAGGAAGCGTTTCAATGGATGAAACAATAATCAAACCACGTCCCGGCCGTTTAAGCCGAGATAAATCAAATGCTGATGCAGCACAAGGTTCGAGTGACAAAACCGTTGTCTCTTTTAGTCACTCTTCACCTGAAAAGGCGAATGTTAGTTCTGTATCAATTTTTAAAAATGAATTACTCGATGCAGCTAATGACAGCTTTTCATTGATTATTTTTATTAATCAGTCATCACAAATTGACAGTCTAGCAGCTTTAAAGCATCGGGCTATTGAATCAATTAAGCGATTTGAAACCAATCTACGTGCAAAGTCTATTGAACTTACGGTCATTAATAATGCACGTTATTGCCTATGTGCTGTTATCGATGAAGCTGTATTAAATGCTAAATGGAGTTCGCTGGAATGGGCTGAAGAGAGCTTGCTATCTACTTTTCATAAAGAAACATTTGGTGGTGAGTACTTTTTTACTTTGCTTGATGATGCTTTAGTACACCCAGAAATGAACAGAAACTTCTTAGAGCTACAGTACCACTGCTTAAATTTAGGTTTTAAAGGTAAGTTTCGAGTTGAAGCCAGCGGGGAAAGTAAGCTAGAAGATTACCGTAATAGAATTTACCACATTCTTAATCAAATAGATGGACCACATAGCCAATTTTTAGCACCTAGCTGGAAAAGCCGTGTTGCAGCAGGTATGGAGCTAAGAAATCAAATTCCACTTTGGGTTGTAATTTCGGTGCTTGCTTTAATTGCGCTTGTGGTTTATTTGTTTTTCAACATGCGCCTTAATGAGCAAGTTGACGCAACAGCTGAAAATTTGAAGTTAGTTCATCCTTTGTCATCTTCACAAGTTGAAGGCAATAAAAGTAAGCAATTGGACTTGTTAACCCAGTTATTACACACTGAAATACAACGCGGTATAGTCAGTGTTGAGCAACAAACAGATAGAATTAGAATAACAATAAATAATGAGAGTTTGTTTAACTCAGGCGAAGCGATACTTTTGCCGTCTTTTCAACCAATTTTAGAGAAGTTAGCGCTAAGCCTTGAAGGAACAAAAGGCAAAATCTTAATCACAGGTCACACCGACGATAGCCCAATAAGTACCAGTCAGTATCCTTCGAATTGGCATTTATCATTAGCTAGGGCTACACAAGTAGCAAACTCAATGGCTAAGAATACAGGCTTAATGGGAAGGTTATGGCCAGAAGGAAAAGGTTCAGCAGAGCCTTTAGTGAGCAATACGAATTCAGATAAGGCATTAAACCGCCGAATTGAAATCGACTTACTTTTTTAATGGAGTTGTGATGAGTTTTATTCAAAAGTGCAAGCGCGCTATGTACGCTGCTACTTCTCGTAAGGTAATGATTGTTGTTGGCTTTTTAGCTCTCTTCCTACTTATTTGGTTTGGTGGCCCATTGATTGCGATCGCCGATTATAAACCGTTTGAAAGTATTGCAGCACGTGCTATCACAATTTTAGCAATTTTATTGGTATATACCGTTGTTAAATTGATTGAGTTCAGAAATCAAAGCAAACGAAATACCAGCATGACAGAAGAACTGATTGAGGTTGATGCTAATGCTGCAGATGAAGTCCAAGAAGAAATTAAAACCTTAAAAACTCGTATGGTTGAGGCGATCGAGTTATTGAAGGATGCTAAGCTTTTTAATGGTCGTAATATCTATCAGCTACCATGGTATATCATGATTGGCCCTCCTGGTTCAGGTAAAACAAACTTCATTAATAACTCAGGTCTTGATTTTCCTTTAAAGGAAAAGCTAGGCACAGACCTAATTCACGGTGTTGGTGGTACGCGTAATTGTGATTGGTGGTTTACTAATAAAGCAGTGATTATCGATACCGCAGGTCGTTACACAACACAAAATAGTCATGCTTTACATGACTCAAAGGCATGGCAAGGTTTTTTAGGTCTACTTAGAAAATACAGACCCAAGCGGCCTGTAAATGGTGTGATCATCAGTATGGGGATATCCGAACTGATGAATCAAACTAAAACTGAGCGTAACTTACATGCCCGTGCGATAAAGCAACGATTACAGGAGCTTCAAGGGCAGCTTGGCATGACCTTTCCTGTGTATGTTATTTTTTCAAAAGTCGACTTGGTTGAAGGCTTTAGAGAGTTTTTTAGTGAGCTCAGTGATGAAGAAACGGAGCAAGTTTGGGGGGTAACTTTTGAACTAGATACTGATTCTGACAATCAAATTGAAGTGTTTAACAAAGAATTTCATGGATTAATTTCAAACCTTACTTCGTTATTAAATCGACGTTTGATTAACGAGCATGATTTAGTGAACCGCTCTAAAGTGTTTGAATTTCCGAAGCAACTTCGTGCTCTTCAGAGTGTTGGTTACTCTTTTTTGAAAGAAATATTTACACCAAATGCGTATGAAAGCTTGCCAATATTTCGAGGTGTCTATCTTACGAGTGCAACGCAAGAGGGAACACCTTCTAATTTGTTGAGTGATCAAAGCTCAGCAAAAAAAGATTATATTAACCAAACTAGAAGCTTTTTTATCAAGCGTTTATTAGAAAGTGTTATTTTTCCTGAACAGAATCTAGCAAGTACTAACAAACATCATGAAAAGCAAAGTAAGTGGTTACGCGTTTCATGCCTAGCCGTAACATGTATAACACTGATTACATTAAGTGTTTCTTGGTTTATTAGCTTTTCATGGAATAGTGATCTAATAGATGAAACGAATCAAGCTTTAGCTGAATATCAAGTATTAGATCAAAATACGGTCGATAAAAGTAATCTAATTATTTTGAATCAGCGTTTTAATGCGCTAAAGAACTTCCCTGTTAATAAAATTAATGCAGAAGACTTTGAAGCGTATGGTTTTAGTAAAGTTGAAGAGCTAACAGAAGCTTCGAAAAGCGCCTACTTACGTTCTTTAAAAACATACTTAGAACCATTTCTACTCAATGCGCTAACATCTGAGATGGAACAACAAGCAGACTATTTGAGTTATTTATATGAGACTTTGCGTAGCTATCTGATGTTATTTGAACCTGAGCATTATAACCAAGATGATTTACTTGCATGGTTTAGCGCCTACTACGAAAGAGCTCTTCCGGGTGATGTTAACGTAACCAATCGTGCTGATTTAATGGCTCATACACGAGCACTCCTCGATTATGGTATTTCTGGGCAGGAAATTGATCATCAAGCTGTTCGCCTTGCTCGAGCTGAATTAACAAAATTGCCAATCGCAGAAAGAGCTTACCAAAGATTACAAGCTGATTTTATGGAAAGTAGCATTCCACCAATAAAACTAACGGACATTATAAGCTACGAAAGCGCGAGAGAATTTAGTTTTCAAAATCCTGAAGCTACGATGAAAAGTATTCCGGGCCTTTATACTTATAATGGTTACCATGGCATCTTCAATGTCGAGAAAAGCAAGATGCTGGGTAATCTGATGGCAAGTAGTTGGGTTTACGGTGAAGAAGCTGCAAACACATACGATATTTCTAAAGCGGAGATCGAAAAGAAATTAGAGCAAAAGTATTTTCAAGATTATATTTATTACTGGCGTTCGTTTGTCGATGAGCTGACTTTAAAAGAGTTCAATTCACCAACAGAAGGTGTTCGCGTTACTAATGTTTTAGCGGGACCTGAAGCGCCAATAAAAAATATTATTACAACGGTTCAAAAAAATGTTCAATTGACTAAGTTGCCTATTTCTGAAAATCAAAAGGCTGCCGGTAAAGTGGCTGCAAATGCAGCTGAAGTCGCTATGCATACTAAGGCTAATAGACTTAAGCGCTACTTACCAAATGAAACTCCAAAGTTTGAGGTCAAGCTTCCTGGTCATCAAGTAGAAGAAGCATTTAGTGATATTTTAGAAATCGAACCACAGCAACTTGAAACAATACAAGCAAGTTTAAGAGAGCTAAATATTTACTTAAATCAACTTGATCGTGGTGGCTTACTTAAGTCTTCTGTGAAGAACCAATTAAGTGGCAAAAATAAACCAGAGTTTCTAAGCCAGCTTGAGTTTCAAAGTAAAGGGCTACCTTATCCTGCCAGTCATTGGTTGTTGAACATAAGCCAAGATACGTCAAACATCACTAGAAAAAGTGCCAATCAACACCTTAACGAAATTTGGAGAAGTAGTGTTTTACGAGAGTACAACGCAGCAATTGTAGGGCGTTACCCACTAGTACCTCACTCGGATAAAGAAATTAATCTTAAAGATTTTTCGGATTTCTTTGGGCCTGAAGGCACTATTGATAACTTCTTTACGACCTATATTGCACCAAGTGTCGATACGAGTAAGAGCCCATGGCGTTTTGAAAAAAATATAGGAGTAAGCGAGTCTGCACTTAGAATGTTTGAGCAAGCGGCCAGAATTCGCGAAGTGTTCTTTGATGGGAATAGCAATACACCGCGAATAGAGTTTGGTTTAAAGCCAATTAAATTAGACCAAACGATTTCCAGTTTCATGATAGAAATAGATGGTCAGTCAATGATTTATAGGCATGGTCCGCCGAAAGTTAAGAGCATTGTTTGGCCAGGAGACGTTGCCCAAAGTAAAACCAGAATTGTGTTTACACCACCGTATGGGGGCAGAACAATCAATACTAGTTACAGTGGCGAATGGTCTTTTTATCGAATGTTAGATGATTTAAAGGCCCAGCGAGCCGAAACACAAAATGACTTAGAGCTACACTTTTCGCTGCAAGGTAATAATGCAATGGTTGAATTGTTGCCAAATTCAATTAGACATCCATTTTGGAACGCAAGTATAGAGAGTTTTTCATGTCCGACAAGGCTATAGGGATTGGCTATTTGGGCAAGGTTCCATTTTTGGGTGACTTTGTCCAAGAAGGAGTTTGTCAGCAGTTTTCAGAGCACTGGGAGCATTGGTTACAAGCTGCTATCGCAGTCAGCAAAGAGCAACTGGGTGCTCAATGGCAAGAGCGTTATTTAACAAGTCCAGTTTGGCATTTTGCATTGTCAGAAAATTTAATAACGAGTAGTGCTAAAAAAGGAACGCTTTTGCCAAGTGTTGATGCTGTAGGGCGCCATTATCCTTTTACGGTCCTCGTTGATAGCGATAGCACTCCCATTGCGACGTTAAATTCGAATCAACTGTCTCTTGATTATGAAGACGCTGTGTTATCTGTACTTGATGACAGTGTAGACTTAAGTTTATGGCAGAAGAAGGTGATGAGTACGCTTAAGGAGAGCCGTTCACCCGCTAAAATATTCAGTAAAAGCCTTTCTCCAGATGAAAATAAATCTGCTGTAGTTTTTGAGTTTCAAGGAGATGAGTTAGGTGGTGGAACTGTCGATGATGTATTGCATTCACTCTTACTCAATAAATATGGGGATTATAGTGTTTGGTGGACCCACGGTTCTATAGATATCAAGCCTGTTGTTTTTGTTACAGCAGGTTTACCACCAGTAAATCAAGTGGCTGCAATGCTAGATGGACGTTGGCAGCATTGGGAATGGAATTATACCCAGGTAAGTGAGTGTGAATAAAAATTTTATCAGTTATGCCGTGTCTCACCGTGGAGTTATTCGCGAGCTAAACGAAGATGCTTATGTTGAACTTAATAAATACAACCTTTGGATTGTAGCGGATGGCATGGGTGGGCATGAAGCCGGCGATTTTGCAAGTCAGCTAGTAGTTGATGTTATTAAGGCTGAAGTTGAAGAGTTACCTGTTTCATCAATTTCAACCGAGATGTTGATTAAAGCAATACAAAGTGCAAATACGAAACTGCTTGAATATAGCAGTGACTTTTTAAGTAATAAAACGGCCGGTACAACCGTTACTGTACTGTTTTTTAAAGACAATAAATATTCTGCTCTGTGGGTAGGTGATAGCAGAATATATAGATACAGGTCTAACTCTTTGTTGCAGTTATCACGGGACCATAGTCAGATTAATGATTTAATCGATGAAGGATTACTAACAGAGCAAGAGGCAATAAACCATCCTTTAGCTAACGTAATTACGCGTGCGGTGGGGGTGCAAAATGAGCTGTCTGTCGACTTTGTTGAAGGTGACTTATTAACTGATGATATTTTCTTACTTTGCTCGGATGGTTTAACAGGTGAGTTAAGTGATTCAGAAATTAGTATTGCTTTAGCGCCTAAAAATATCATTGATTCAGGAATGGCATTAATTCACTCCACTCTTGTGCGTGGTGCAAGAGATAATGTTACTTTTATTTTAGTGAAAAATGAAAAGCTGGATAATTCTAATGATAAAACATTGATTAATGATGACTTGACTGTGCCCTTATTATTAAATAGCTAATATATTATTTTAATAAGGTGGATAATTTTTGTTTAATTATTTTATTTTTTGTAATTTAATTTTAATTAATGCTTTTGTGGCTTGAAATTATAAATAAGAGATGTATTATTTTACGTCTCTATTTTGGGTGTAAAAGGAATTTTTAAGGCGATGGAATGTTTGTTTTTGATGAATATTTAGCTCCGATTAGTGAAGATGCATTCGCAGGCATTGAGCCTAGATCAGATGTATCTCCTACCTCAACGTACTATTCCTTAAAAGATATGCGCAATCAGCTACGTGCTGCTGAAAGACTTGCACTCGTCGATGACGAAGGCATCGCTTCTCTTGCGCGTGATTGGCAGCCACTGTTAGAACAATGCAGCGCAGCATTAAAATCAGAAAGTAAAGATATAGAGTATTTAGCTTGGTTTACTGAAGCATTGTGTCGTGTTCATGGTTTTAAAGGTTTGGCATTTGGCTTTCGCGTGGCACATGAACTAATAAGTCATCACTTTGAGGCGCTCTACCCAACACTTGATGAAGGTGATGAGGTATCTGATAAAGTCTCTGCCCTTGTTGGTTTAAATGGTGTTGCGGGGGATGGGGCATTGATCATCCCTATCAAAAGTATTGCATTAACCGATAGCCAAAACTACGAACCATTTACTTATTGGGAATATCAGCAAGCTTACGATATATCTCGACTCAATGAAGAGAAAAGAGAGAAAAAAATAGCGCAAGGGGCTATTGATTTTGAGTTGATAGAGAAAAGTGCCCAAGAAACGCCAGCAGAGTTTTTCCTCGATATAAAAAATGGCATTGAAGAGGCGCTTGCAGAATTTAGTGCTTTGAGTAGTGCACTTGATAATGCTACAGAACAATCGCAGCCTACATCAAATATCAAGCAAGCACTCGAGGAATGCTTAAATGCAGTTTTACATTTAGGTGAAGACAAACTTAAGTCCCTTGAAGCGAAGTCGATACAAGATCCGCAAGAAAATGAGCAGGTTGAAGGCGAAACATCTGTCGGTGAGAATCCCTCTCGAAATGATACCCAAATCAATAGCCGAGAAAGTGCGATAAACAAGTTGCAAGAAATTGCGCAGTTTTTTAGGAAGACAGAGCCACATTCACCTATGTCTTACACCATTGAGCAAGTTATTCGATGGAGCGAATTATCGCTACCAGAATTATTAAATGAATTAATAACCGATAGTGATGCTAGGACCGGATACTTTAAGCTGTCTGGCATCAAAGTTAGCGAAACAGAAACCGAGTAAAAGGAGTTTTGAATGAGTATCCATGACAAATTAAAACGTGTACGTAAACCGAGAGTGCATATTACCTATGACGTTGAAACTGAAGGTGCAATTGTAAAAAAAGAGCTGCCTTTTGTGGTTGGGGTAATGGGCGATTTTTCGGGTCATAATCAAGAAGTATTAAAACCTTTAAAAGACCGTCGTTTTATTCAAATCGATAGAGAAAACTTTAATGATGTTTTAAAGAAAATGAGCCCTTCTCTAAAGTTAGATATTGATAATACTTTAACTGATGATGGCACCAAATTTAGTGTTGATCTCAACTTTAAAAGTATCGATGACTTTGAACCTGCAGCTGTCGTAAATCAAGTTGAACCATTACGCAATTTGATGGAGACACGTAATAAACTTCGAGACCTAATGACTAAGATTGACCGCTCGGAAGAGTTAGAAAATGTCTTAGAGGAAGTGTTAAGCAACACGGCGAGTCTTGATTCAATTGCTAAAGAGCTAAAGTTAGAGGAGTCTGAAAAATGAGCACCGAAACACTAGCACAAGAATTAGACACAGCAACAGCGACTGAGTCAACGTCGTTATTAACTCAAGCAATTGGCGCAACTAAACAAACAGACGCAAGTCGAGCGGAAGAGCTATTACGCACTTTAACTGAAGAAGCTTTAAAGGGCACTGTTCAATGGAATAAAAATATGACAGTGACTTTCAATGAAGCGATTCAATTGATCGACCAAAAAATATCGAAACAACTCAGTGTGATTATGCACCATGAAGACTTTCAAAAATTAGAAGGTTCGTGGCGTGGTTTGAATCACTTAGTAATGAATTCAGATACTGGTTCAACTTTAAAAATTCGTGTGCTTAATATGAAGAAGAAAGAGCTTCATAAAGATTTAAGTAAAGCGGTTGAGTTTGATCAAAGCCAAACATTTAAAAAAATCTACGAGTCAGAGTTTGGTACACCAGGTGGTGAACCTTACGGTACTATTGTTGGTGATTTTGAGTTTACAAATCACCCTGAAGACGTAGAAACTCTTGGCTTAATGTCGAATGTTGCTGCAGCGGGTTTCTGTCCGTTCATTTCGGCATCATCACCTTCACTCTTTGGTTTTGATAGTTGGGAAGAGCTCACTAAACCAAGAGACCTTGAAAAGGTATTTGAATCTCTTGAATACACTAAATGGCGCTCATTTAGAGACAGCGATGATTCACGCTTTGTTTCACTCACGATGCCAAGATTTTTATCTCGTTTACCTTACGGTGCAGCATCTAAACCGGTTGAAGAATTCAACTATGAAGAGTTTGAAGTTGATGAGCTTGCCGGTCGCTCTGTAAGTACTGATAACGGTGATTATTGCTGGAGTAATGCTGCCTATGCGATGGCAACGAACATGACAAAAGCATTCTCTCAATATGGTTTTTGTACTGCTATTCGTGGCGCAGAGGGCGGCGGTAAAGTAGAAGGTTTACCTACCCATATATTCACCAGTGATGATGGTGATCCTGATCTTAAATGCCCAACAGAGATTGGTATTACTGATCGACGTGAAGCAGAGTTAAGTAAGCTTGGTTTCTTACCTCTGTGTCATTATAAAAATACAGATTACGCGGTGTTCTTTGGTGGACAATCGTGTCAAAAGCCGCAAGTTTACTCAACGCCTGATGCAACTGCGAATGCTGCTATTTCAGCTCGCTTGCCTTACCTAATGGCAACTTCTCGCTTTGCTCATTATTTAAAAGTAATGGCACGCGATAAAATTGGTAGCTTCATGGAAGCTGAAGACGTTGAATCTTGGTTAAATCGTTGGATTCTATCTTACGTAAATGCAACAGAGGGCGGTGGTCAAGATATCAGAGCACGTTATCCTTTAGCTGATGCAAAAGTTTCAGTTAAAGAAATTCCTGGTCAACCTGGTGCCTATAATGCTGTTGCGTGGTTAAGACCATGGTTACAAATGGAAGAGTTAACGTCATCACTTAGATTGGTTGCCAAAATCCCTGAGATTGGTTAACCCTTTCTGCATTAAGGATGATGCAAAATGAATTGTGAAGAGTTTTCATTCATAGGAGAAGACGCTGTAATTTCAAATAATACAGCGTCTGATATCTTCGAAAATAGCGCTTTATTGGAACGATTTCTTAATGAGAAAGAAACATTTAAAGCGTTGTTATTATGGCTTGAAGGCTCTTCAGATTCCCCCTTACAGTGGGATAAAGAGTCAATTAGTTCATATTTGCAACTGACCATTGTCAAAATTGATTCGCTTATTTCTAAGCAATTAGATCAAATATTACATCACCCCAAGTTACAACAATTAGAAGCCAGCTGGCGCAATTTGTGGTGGTTAACTTTACAAACAGAACTTAATGATAAAGAAAAAAAAGTAAAGTTACGGCTGTTAGATTGTGACTGGAATACGTTATCGAGAGATGTTAATAAAGCAATCGACTTTGATCAAAGTAGCTTCTTCCAATTAATTTATCAAAATGAGTTCGATCGTCCAGGCGGTGAGCCTTTTGGTGTATTGATTGGTGATTACGAAATAACCAATGGCAATGCACCGGGTACAATTTACAACGATATAGACACCTTAAAAGAAATTTCGAAAGTAGCCGCAGCCTCTTTTTCGCCATTTATTACTGCTGTGTCTGCAAGCTTATTTGGTGCAAATAGTTTTACTGATTTAGGCTATCAATTTGATTTGTATACTCAGTTTGAACAGGTCGAATATACGAAGTGGCGTAGCTTTAGGAACATGGAAGATGCGCGTTTTGTTGGTCTTGTATTGCCGCATGTATTAGTTAGAGCACCCTATAAAAACGACGGCACACGTCACTTAGATTTTTTATATACAGAAAAAATAACCACGCCTGAAACAGAAATGTTATGGGGAAACGCCGCTTACCAATTTGTGTCGACATTAGTGCGAGCTTATGCAGAAAGTGGTTGGTTTGGTCAAATAAGAGGCATTGAGCCTGGCAAAATATCTAAAGGCATCGTTACCGGATTGACGAAAAATTACTTTTCAACCGATGTTTACAGAAAAGAAGCTAAGCCACCAATAGACTTGATTGTGACTAGTAAATTAGAAAAGCAGTTCTCTGAACTTGGGTTTATCCCAGCATCGTCAGTGACAAATACTGAGCATCTCGTTTTTTATAGTAATGCATCAGCTCAGCAAGCCAAACACTACGATAGTGAGGCTTCTACTGTAAACGCTCGCTTATCGTCTATGCTGCAATATATTTTATGTGTTTCACGCTTTGCTCATTATTTAAAGCTGTTAGCGCGTGATCGAGTTGGCTCTTATAGTACAGCCCAAGCCTGTGAACAAGGTTTGCAAGCATGGGTTAACAACTACACTACAGCATCGGATTCTGCCTCAGAGCAAATAAGAAGTAAGTATCCTTTGGCGAATGCAAAAGTAAAAGTGACTGAAAATAAATCGAGGCCAGGCCATTATTTTTCTGTTTTACAATTACAACCCCATTTTCAGCTTGATCAAATGATATCAAGTATCAAATTAGTGACTGAACTAAGTCCTCATCACCAAATAAAGGAATAGAAATGAAGAAGATTCATGAGTGTATTCGCAATGGAAAATTAGCTGATGCATTAGAGTATTGCGCACAGAAACTAAAAGATGATCCACTTAACTTTGATATTCGCAGTGCTTACACGGAACTATTGTGTGTGAACGGTGAGCTTGAAAAAGCTGATAAACAATTAGATTTTATGGTGACAAAGTCGCCTGAGCTAGCGGTGGGCGCTGTTAATTTAAGGCACCTAATTAGAGCTGAGCAAGCAAGACAGGATTTTTACGAAGGTAAAGCGGCCCCTAAGCTATTTCATGAAGCAGATGAGCTAGATGAAGTATTTCTTCAGATGCATATCGATTTACGCGAAGATGATTTTAAATCAGCGACTGAAAAGGCAGCTAAAGTTGAGTCTCTCAGGATAAGTACAGTAAATGAGCAACTTACTGCAATAAGAGATATTGATGATTCATTAAACCCATATTTGGAACTTTTGGGTACCAATGGCGAGTTTTATTTAGCTCGTTTCGATGAAATCGAAAAGTTTGAAGTTCAGCCAATAGAATCAATCGTTGAGCAAATTTGGCTACGCGTTGAAGTAACTATCAAAGATGGACCTGTCGGTACTGCTCATATCCCAGTTGTTTACCCACACTCAAAGAGCGAAATTGAAAAATTAGGTCAAGTGACTGAATGGCATGAAATAAGTGAAGAAATGTATTTAGGCCGCGGGATGAAAATGCTGTTCATAAATGATGAAGCGGTTTTATTGTCTGAACTTGGCTCTTTCATTAATTGAGCGTGAAATTTTCATGATTGCAAGCAAACAGCCGCTCAAAGCATCAATTTTAGACCGCTTGATAGATGACGAGCCTGAAGTACAGGATTCGCCACAGCGAACAGATGGTATCAGCTTATCACTTTTAAAAAGTTACGTTAGGCGAGATATCGAAGCACTGTTAAATGCTCGGATCCAGTGGCATACATGGCCAAGTCAATACAGTGAGCTTGCAACATCGTGTTTATCATATGGATTGCCAGACTTTTCAAGCATGGTTGTAAGTTCCCATGAGGGGCGAGCAGCGTTATGTGAAAAAGTTCGAGATGCAATTTTGCGATTTGAGCCTAGGTTTATTGAAGTTGAAGTGCTAGTTGATGAAGAGCTACCCCTTAACCGCATTTTAAACCTAAGAATTAATGCCTTGTTATATGCCGATCCTGAGCCTGAATACATCAGTTTTAACTCTGAAGTTGAGCCAGTTAGTTTAGGTATGAAAATCTATGAGTCTTCACTATGAATGATGAATTATTAAAGTATTACAATCGTGAATTAGCTTATGTGCGCCACCTTGGGAAAGACTTTGCAGAAAAATACCCAAAAGTGGCAGGCAGGTTAAAACTTACAGACGAAGTGATAGAAGATCCTCATGTTTCAAGGTTAGTCGAATCATTTGCATTTTTAACTGCCAACATTAGGCAAAAACTTGATGATAGCTTTCCTGAGTTAACGGATGCGCTATTAGGTCAGCTTTATCCTGACTACCAAGCACCGATCCCTTCATTATCAATTGTAAAGTTAGAGTCAGAAAACCTATCAACGACTGGGGTCATCATTCCGCGTGGGAGTGAGCTTGAAACTAATGTAGAAGGAATGAAACAGTGTAAATTTCAAAGCTGTTTTGATACCAATTTGTGGCCTGTAGAGATAACCGCTGCCCAGTTTGATAACAGTCCTTTTATTGCGCCTAAACCAAAGTTTAATGAACCAGCTAAAGCGATTTTTAAGTTACAACTGACAGGTGAGTATGATGGCGTTTCATTGCATGAAACAGAGCTAAATGATTTAAAAATTTATATTCATGGACAATGGCATTATACGCTCAAAGTATACGAGCTATTGTTTAAACATTGTATCGGAATAGCAGTAGATAATGGCGATGAGGGAGTGCATTACCTCTCTAAAACTCATTTAAAATCAGTTGGTTTTGAGGAGCATGAGGCTGTAGTACCTTATTCAATGCGTTCATCATCAGCATATAGGCTATTAGTCGAGAACTTTATTTTTCCTGAAAAATTTAAGTTTTTTGAGTTACAAAATATTCGTTCTGTACTACCACGCAATGCAAGCACTACAACGCTTTATTTTTATTTAGATGTTGAGTCGAGCGAGTTGGAGAAGCAAGTAGATAAAGACATGTTCTTGCTGGGCTGCACGCCAATCATAAATTTATATGAACAAGAACTTGAACCGATCCGCCCAGAGCTAAGCGAATATGAGTATAAGCTTGCACCACGTTATATCGACTCTGAAATATCAGAAGTTATTAGTCTTGAAGAAGTAGTTGCATTTGACCACAAGGGGAATAAACAGCTGGTGACGCCTTTTTATGCGCAAACACACCCTAAATATCAAGAGCATAAAGATCTCTATTGGCATACTCGACGAGAAACAGCCCTTTGGGCCGGTGGTTATGCAGAAGCGGGCACCGAAACTTATTTGTCATTAGTAAATGGTGGCTTTGAAAATAGTGCGCAAGCACTCAGTGAGGGAAATACGGTCGTAACAGCACGGGCGCAGTGTAGTAACCGTAATCTACCAGCTAGTTTACCATTTGGTGATGATGAACTTGGTTTTACATTACCAAAGCGTGGCGATGTCATCAAAAAAATCAGGTGCCTAGTTGCACCTACTCATGCGGTAAGACCTGTGTTGGGTAGCAATACTCGTTGGCAACTGATTAATCATCTGACTCTTGATTCATTCAGTGGTGAGCACAGCGTAGAGAAATTGAAAGAAACATTGAGACTATATGATTTTAAAGCAACACCCCAATCAAAAGGGATGATTGATAATATCTATAGCGTCAAAATTGAACCCGCAACTGCACGAGTTGTGCAAAATGGGCGGGTTGCATTTGCAACAGGTACCGATATTGAAATTACGTTTGCAAATGATGATTACGCTGGCAGTGGGGTGTTCTTTTTTGCTTCAGTTCTTGATTGTTTTTTCTCGCAATTTGCATCAATTAATAGCTTTACACGCTTAAGTCTAAAGTTAAAAGAACAAGACAGAGTTTATCATCAGTGGCCAGCTAGAGTCGGTTCAGAGGTGCTACTATGATTGCTCAATTGCTCGAGAACGCGACAGAAATAGATTTTTACAAAGCCGTGTTTGTGATCGAGTCGCAGTTATCGAGTACGGCTCAGCACTACCGGAAAGTTGGCTATGATTGTCAGCCAAAACTAGAGCTGATTAAGTTTAGTTCAACACAAAAGTTTGGCTTTGCGGGTAATGCGATAACTAAATTAAAACCTGCTAAAAGCGTTGCAGGGATCACTCAGTTTGATATGGAAATATCATTTATGGGGATGACCGGTTGCTCAGGCGCATTGCCACACTTTTATAGTGAATTGGTGATGCAAAGATTGCGCTACAAAGACAGCACAATGAGAGATTTTTACGATATGTTTAATCATCGTTTGATTTCGTTGTACTACCGAGCTTGGAAAAAGTATAAACCCGCGCTTAATTTTGCTAACAGCAATCAAGATAATCACACGAAAATTTTGGCACTTTTGAGTGGGGGCAATGCCCCTCATCAGCTTTATTTCAGTGGTCTTTTCAGTCGAAAAACGCGAAATATTGCTGATCTGCGAAATATTTTAACTTTCTATTTAGGTTGTGACGTCAGCATAAATCAGTTTGTGGGTCAGTGGCAGCCACTAAAAAAATCAGAGCAAACCCGCATTAACAGCGGGGGCTTTGCAGGACAACATGCAAGGCTTGGTATTGACGCAATAGCAGGTAAGCAAGTTTGGGACATCTCAACAAAGATAGAAGTTACTATTGAGCCCAAAAATGAGCACCAAACAGCCCGTCTTCTACCACAGCAAGAGCTTTGGAATTTAGCCCATCAAATAGTGAATGATTTTGTTGGTAATCAAATTCAGCATGCACTAATAGTAAAAGCAAACTTCTACAAACTTGGTGCAAAGCAACTATTAAAAGAGCGACTTCAATTAGGCTGTAATAGTTTTCTGTTTTCAGAAAAAGCAACTATAGACGGCAAAGTCTCTGAGCTTTCGTTCAAAGGATAAATAAATACAAGGAAATATTATGTCTACAATGACGCTAAATACACTCGTTGAAAAATTAAGCCCTGAGTGCAAAAAGAGTCTTGAACAAGCTGTTGCAATTTGTAATAGCAGAAGTCACTTCACTGTTGAATTAGAGCACTGGTTATTAGCAATGCTTGAACAACAACTTGATGACTTTAGAATTATTTTGAGCGCTTACGATATTGACAGCGACTCGTTAAAAAATGATTTGAATAAGTCTTTAGAAATGCACAAAACGGGTTGTAACTCATCACCGAGCTTATCGATGCATGTTACCAGTTTGCTTAAGCAAACGTGGCTTAGTACGAGCATTGATTTTACAGATACACAAATCCGTAGTGCTTACTTAATTTACACGCTGGTAAAAGATGACACTTTAGCAAGTTTAGTGAGTCGTTGTAGTAA
Organism: Pseudoalteromonas sp. MB47; assembly: GCF_011319765.1. Lineage (NCBI taxonomy): Bacteria > Pseudomonadati > Pseudomonadota > Gammaproteobacteria > Alteromonadales > Pseudoalteromonadaceae > Pseudoalteromonas > Pseudoalteromonas sp. MB47. The sequence continues at coordinate 353,782 of NZ_VFBD01000004.1, forward strand.
AGAGTTCAATAAGATAGAAGCAGGGCAATTATTGCATGCTTGGCCTGAAATGGTCTCTAAGTCTCAAGAGCAAAGTCCTGTGGCAAATAGTCAGACTGAAACATCGGTATCTACAAGTTCTAAAACGCCGAGTTTAGATCAATTTACAGTTGATCTAACAGCTCAAGCAAAAGCAGGAAAAATAGATCCAATTTTGGGGCGTGATTTTGAAATTAGACAAATGGTCGATATTCTTACTCGACGTAGACAAAATAACCCCATTCTAACTGGTGAAGCTGGAGTTGGTAAAACGGCCGTTGTTGAAGGGTTAGCGCTTAGGATTGCACAAGGCAGTGTTCCAGATGTTCTAAAAAATGTAAAAATTCACACTCTAGACCTTGCTTTGTTACAAGCAGGTGCTGGTATGAAAGGTGAGTTCGAAAATAGACTTAAGTCTTTAATATCGGAAATTAAAAATACCCCAAATCCTGTTATTTTATTTATCGATGAAGCGCACACTATGATCGGTAGTGGTGGTCAAGCTGGTCAAAATGATGCAGCAAATCTATTAAAACCGGCACTAGCGCGCGGTGAACTCAGAACAATTGCAGCCACAACATGGGCTGAATATAAAAAATTCTTTGAAAAAGACGCAGCACTGGCGCGTCGATTCCAAGTCGTTAAAGTGGAAGAGCCTACACCAGAAAAAGCGATTGCGATGTTACGTGGTTTAGTACCTGTTATGGAAAAGCATCATAATGTGTTCATTTCTGAGCAAGCACTAGAAAGTGCAGTGCATTTATCACACCGCTACATTACCGGCAGACAACTTCCTGATAAAGCGGTTGGTTTACTTGATACAGCCTGCGCTCGGGTTGCAATGAGCCAAGCATCAACACCTAATTCAATTGAAACGCTTGAAAATGAACGCTCAGAAATAGAGTCGCAAATCAATATGTTAACCCGTGAGCAACGCACAGGATTAAATCACAGTGAGGTGCTTGATAGTTTAACAAATAAGTGCCAGCAAATTACTGAGCAGCTTGCACCATTAAAGTCGCAGTTCGAAAATGAAATGTTGCTTATTAAAGATGTAAAAGAAGTCATTAGTGGCCTGAATGATGAAATAGAACAGCCAAGTGAAGAAATTGAAAAGCTACAACAATGCAAAGAAAACTTAGCTAAATATGATTCAAACATGGTGCATTGGCAGGTTGATGATGAGTTAATTGCTCAAGTTATTTCTGACTGGACAGGCATTCCAGTTGGCAAGATGCATGAAGATGATGTGAAGAGTGTTCTTAATTTAGCCAGCACAATGAAAGAGCGTGTTGTGGGTCAAGATCATGCGTTGGAGCTAATTGCAAAAGTTGTACAGACATCTAAAGCGCACTTAGCAGACGAAAGCCGCCCGAATGGAATTTTTATGCTAGCGGGTCCAAGTGGTGTGGGTAAAACTGAGACGGCACTTGCGTTAGCGAATGAAGTGTATGGTAGTGAAGAAAACATCACTGTCATCAATATGTCAGAATACAAAGAAGAGCATAAAGTTTCGTTACTCCTTGGCTCACCTCCAGGTTATGTAGGTTATGGTGAAGGTGGCGTATTAACAGAAGCGATCAGACGTAAGCCATACAGTGTTATTTTATTAGATGAAATTGAAAAAGCGCACCCAGGTGTACATGACATTTTTTATCAAGTGTTTGACAAAGGCACCATTAAAGATGGTGAAGGTAGAGATATCGACTTTAAAAACACAATTATTATCATGACCTCAAATGTGGGTACTGATACAACAATGAGTCTTTTTGAAGATGAAGAAACTGCGCCAAGCGTTCAGGGTCTGCAAAAGGCTATTCAAAATGATTTACTTGAAGTATTTAAAGCTGCATTTCTTGGTCGTATCAACGTCATACCCTATTTGCCACTTAATAAAGAAACTCTTGCAGAAATTACAAAACTGCAATTATGTAAAATAAAAAATAGAGTTAACAAAAATTACAAATCTGATTTTTTATATTCAGATCTTGTTGTAGATTATATAGTTAACAATTGTAATGACTCTGGTTCGGGTGCAAGAAATATTCATGCATTATTGCAAAATAATGTCTTGCCTTTATTATCTGAATCTTTACTTGATAGTCTTGTTAGTGGTAACAAAATCAATGATATATCATTAGATATAAATGATGGTTCTTTTGTTGTTAATATAAATTGATATATTTAAATTAGTTTCTTGTTTCTTTTTTGGAGTCGGATTATAATTTGTCCGTCTTCATTAATTGATGGAACATTGAGACATTGTCTTCGTCTAGGGAAAGGATATTGAAGACCTTTTCGTTGCGCAGTTAGAGATAATGATTTCAAAGGAATTTTGGGAAACCAAAAGTAAATGATCCAATGTAATGGATGTTATTTATAAATTAAAAGGAGCATTATCAAATGCAATCAAATACATATTTAAAATACGGTTCAATTAAAGGCGAAACTACTGCTGAGTCTTTTAAAGATTTAATCACAGTTTTATCATTAGATTGGAACGTAAGCCGTGAAATTTCAGCACACACTGGTACAGCAATGGACCGTGAATCTAGCTCAACTCGCTTAGGTGATGTAACTATCACTAAACTTCAAGATAAAGCGTCTCCAGACCTTTTCAAAGAAGCGACAATTGGTAAAGGCCTTCCGGCTGTTTTCCACATCACTAAGCAAGGTGATAAAGTTGAAGAAATCATGAAAATCGAACTTACAGATGCAATGATCTCTAGCTACTCTGTATCAGTTCAAAACGACCGTCCAGTTGAAACAATCACTATCAGCTACACAGAAATGATGATGACTGTTACTCCTACAGACGACAAAAATAACATCACTGCACCACTTGTTTATGGTTACAGCGGTGTTAAAGGTCAGCAAATGTAATTTTTTGCAGTACCTAATAGCTCTGAGTTTTACTCAGAGCTTTTTTGATCTTTAGGAAATAGGAAGCATGGAATGCAAAAAGCGACACAAGATAATAATGTAATTCAGATTAACACCCCAGCAGGTAAAGATGCACTTTACTTAACTCGACTGGTGGTGCAAGAGTCTATGTCTGATTTGTTTGTGATGTCAGTGAATATGTTCACTATAGGCACACAAATAGCGCATGAAGATCTGGTGGGAAAACCTGTTTCTATTAAAGTAAAGAATGCCGATAGCGCAGGTGAGCGTTATTTTCATGGCATAGTTAGCCAATTAGTATCTAATGGTAGCCGCACCGCTGATATTGATGAGCAAAAAAATTATATAGATTACCACGCTACAATTGTGCCTTTCGCAGCATCAATGCGAAACCGAAAAAACAGTCGGATCTTTCAAAAGAAAAGTATAAAAGACATTTTTGCCGATTTGTTTGGTCAACACAGTGTCGCTTTTAAAGATAATACAACTAAAACGTATCCTAAGTACGAGTATTGTGTTCAATACCAAGAGTCAGATTTTGACTTTATTCAACGCTTGTTTCAGCAAGAAGGTATTTTTTATTTTTTCGAGCATAGTAACAGTGCACATACGTTAGTACTTGCTGATGATATAACAGCTTACGAAGAATGCGCTGAAGCAAAAGTAGAGTTTACCTCTGGTCACCTCAGTGAGTCACACATAAATAAATGGCAAGGTGGTTTAAGTATTGCGCCTGGCAGCTACAAGCGTATTGGCTATGATTTTAAGCAACCACCACGATACCCTGATGGCGATCACAAAAAAGCTGATTTACCAACCCAGTCAGTCGCTGAAATTTTTGAATATACCGCAGAAGCCGAAACCCATCCAAGAGCTGCAGGTTTGGCAGCCGTTCAACTTGAATCATTACAGCGTAATATGAAGTTAAGTAGCGGTAGAAGTGATTGCCGTTCATTCTCGGTAGGTAAATTATTTAGCTTTAAAAAACATGAAGACCCGCGCCTAGAAGGTAAAACGTTTGCTATCACCTCGTTACTAACGTCTATAACGGTGCCAAATCAGTCAGGTACTCAGCAATCTGGCGCGCAAGAAGTATTTACCAACCACTTTGAATGTGTGCCAAAAGATGTGCCATATCGTGCAGCTCACAGCATGCGCAAACCTGTTATTCATGGTGTGCAAACAGCCATAGTTACGGGCGACAGCGCAGATGAAATTATGGTTGATCAATACGGACGTGTGAAAGTGCAGTTCGATTGGGACCGAGAAGGTAAAAAAGACTCGCAAAGTTCATGTTGGATCAGGGTTGCGCAAAACTGGGCCGGTAAAAAATGGGGGGCATTTTTCTTTCCTCGTGTCGGGCAAGAGGTATTAGTCGACTTTATTAATGGCGATCCTGATCAGCCAATCATTAGCGGTGCAGTATACAACGCTGACTTAATGCCTCCTTATGCATTACCTGCAGATAAAACACAAAGCGGTATTAAAACACGCTCAACAAAAGAGGGCGGTGCCGATAATTTTAATGAACTGCGTTTTGAAGATAAAAAAGGCAGTGAGCTTGTATACATGCAAGCAGAAAAAGATAAGCAGCTGTATGTAAAAAATGATCAAAAAGAAAAAATTGATAATGATCGATTCCTTGAAGTGGGCAACAATGATGATGCTAAAGTAAAAGTGAATCGCACCGTCGATATCGGTGAAAATGACACATTAAAAGTGGGTAAATCACTCAATATCGAAGCAGGAAAAGAAATCGTTATTAAGACCGGATCGGCAAAAATTACTATGAGCAGTAGCGGGAATATTTCTATTGAAGGCACAAATATTAATATTAAAGGCAGTAACGTAAAGGTTGATGGGAGTGCAATTACCCTTTCTGCTGGCATGATCAAGTTGAACTAGCATGGAATTACTTAATACGTTTCAACCAGGTGTCGTGCATGGCGCAGCAAGTAATGGCTTTACCGTTTATTGCCGTTATGGGCTTCCTCATTTGGTGTGTCTTTGTGTAAATCGCCCAGATGATCCGTTTTTAAACTTGCCAATAGATTATTTTAAGGGCCTAGATGGTTATTTTGCTGAGCAATTTTTTATAAACCTTCACCCTGTACTCAATAGTAGCAATGTGTTGTCGCATATTTACCAATACGCAACACAAACAAGCTCAATAATAAACGATCTCTCGTATGCAGAAATAGCGCAAGAGTTGGCAAAACTCGTGAGCACAAATAAGTTACAAGTTATTCCTTTAAACGAATAGCTAATAACAAGGAAAGGAATATGGGAAAACCCGCTTCAACGTTAGGGCACATGCATGTTTGCCCAAAAGTAACAGGTACAGTACCTCATGTTGGAGGGCCAATTGTAGTGGGTTCGGCCAATGTGTTGATTGGTAATATGCCTGCCGCAAGAAAAGGCGACATGCTTGTATGTGTTGGCCCACCAGATAGCATTAATAGCGGTTCTGGCACAGTTAAAATAAATGGGAAACCTGCGGCTAGAATGGGAGACAGTACTTCTCATGGCGGTAAAATTGTTTTAGGTAACCCAACAGTTTTAATTGGTGGCTAAGGTGTTATCACTCATTCTAAATGAGCATAAAGCAGCTCTATCAAATTTAAATATGATGCAGCAAAGTGCTTTTTATAGCATTGGGTTTATTGCTCAAGTTCGTCAGCAGTTAATTTTAAAAGTACAAGCATCTCAGAGCGCTAGCAATGTACAGTTTGAAATGGTGCAGTGCATTATTGAAGAGCTCGAGACGTTAAAACAGCAAGAAACGTCATTAGATGACATTGCAGAAGCATGCTTGGTTGCGCTGCAATTAATGTCGAGCTCTCAAAAGCAGAGGTTTTTGGGGTTATTAAACCGACATGAGTTTACGCTTTTAAAACATAAGCTTTTGCAGAAGAGCTTAACAATAAGTGGGCCAGCCAATAGCGATCTTTTGAATTGGGCAAATGTGTACGGTAATTCAGAGACACAGGCGATTATTTATAAAGCAATAAAACGTGCTGTAAAACAGCTGCCAGATATGCCTGAAATGCAAGAAACAGTAAACGCATTTGAAAATGCTGCGATGATTAATTCACCGTTAATGTCTGTGTACCTATTATTGCTAGACCCACAAAGGATGAATTTTGTTTGCAACTATGTGAGCCAGCAGTTTACTCGAGAGCAAGCTATTGCGGTGCTATTGCAAACTGGGGCAACAAAATATGTCCCTATGGCTGTTGCGCTGTTGACCGAAGTGAGGTCGGCCAAGAATCTTGTTGCTGGTATTAAACGCTGCTTAGGTAGTCAGCTCGATGAATTAGTTGCATTTGATACTCAAATTCAGGCTGGCGATTGCAAGCAAGCCGCTGTTGATTTTCAGCGCCAATTTGCATTGAGTTGGCCAGAGCAAAAGATCAAATTTAATGATCAAACCCTGGTTTATGGCTTTGCGATGAATAGACCTGTTAGTGTTGCAAGCCTGCAAGGTGTTGATTTTTTTAGTTGGCAGGTGATTACAATTTTAAATGCGCTTAAATATGACTGTCGAAATAGTCAAGCGAGTTAGCATTGAGTGCATTTAAAATTTCAATACAGCAGTTTGATACACCTTATGAAGTAGCCCCAGAAGTATTAGTACTAGAGGGGAGCTCGGGTCATGAGCAAGTGCAAAACTGGCATTCATTTGATGCCTTTATTTATGACTGTATTGTAAAAGCAAAGTCAGTATTGAAAGAGTCAGACGTGCAGCAACCGTTAATTTGGTTATTACCGGCACTGCCTTTTCAAACTGATCATAAAACACTATTTATAAACAGCCTTCAGCAGCGTTATGGCATTGCTGTCGAACAGATGATTTTTGAAGGCGCAAACGCTATGCACAGTGCGATCGCATTAGCTAAAGAGCAAAATTTTAGTGCTTTTGATGTGGTAGCAATTGATGGTGTGTTTAAAGCCTCAAAGCATAACGGCTTTGAATATTTGGGTATTGCGGCTTGTAAGGCATGTGTTGAATTTACTCAGGTAGGCTGGGCGCTGCAATCTACGAGCATGTGTTCTTCTGTAGATATAGCAAAGCATCAGCCTATACATGCAGAGCTTGAACGTATTTTATCGCTAAATGAACAAAAAATAGATTTAGTGTTTGCCCCAGGAAATGGCCTAGAAAGTGATGATTGGGTAAGTTATTTACCTGTTTTAAGTAAAAAAATTAATGAACAAACGATGTTCCAACTTCCTAATTATAAATTAGGCAAAATGGGAGCAATAGAAGGGGTTGTAAACCTCGCAAGCCTGACAAATATCGCCCTTTATGCTGAGCGTTTTGGGCAGGCGTTAATAATTTCGCAAGAGTACAACAAGTACCAAGCCGTCGCGTCATACTTATGGATAAGTAAGGAAATGTGCAACTAATGGATAGTAAAGCAGTTGTGTTACAGGGAACACGTTATCCCATCTGCCTCGTGTTAGCTAAACAGCCAGCCCCCAGTGGTTTTATTGCTGTCGCAACGAATACGCCGGATAGTGCCTACAAATTTGTAGCTGAGGTTGGTGCGGTATTAAGTGGCGATGCTGCTAAACGATTAGATCTTATTCAATTGTTAAATGTTGCTGGTATAAATTGTCCAAGGCAAGCAACAGCGCGCGAAACTGCATCGGCTTTGATAAAAGCCTTAACCTCAGGTGCCATTACGTGCTACCAGCAGCAAGTAAAAAGCACCATTCAAGTCAGTGATAATACTCGCTCATCGCAAAGTAGCAGTTCAGCGTCTTCGGCTGTGCCAAGTAATGCCAAAAAAGCAACACAAGCTCCTGCTAGCAATAAGGGCAGTGCCAGTAACACAACCGCAAGTGAAACGCCTATAACAGAACAAGAATGCCGTTCAGACCCGGTTTCGATGCTAACAGGCGAAGAAATTCTTCCTTTAACTGACTTCTCATTAGCCGCAAATAGGCCTTTAACGTGGCGTCGGTTATACCGTTCGTCTCACTGTAATCATAAAACAATACTGGGTAATGGCTGGCGTCACGATTATTTAGTGCAATTAACCGAGCATTACCTACCACCGCCGAAAGTGGGCCCAAAGAAAAAGGGCACTTACTGGCTTGAGTATCACGACGAACATGGTGCGACTCATAAGTTTGAAAAAGTGAAGCCGGGGCAATCGAGTTATCAGTTAAGTAGTAACTTGGTGCTTCATTATAAAGAAAATGGCAAGCAAGTATTAGTAACACCAGATGATAAACACCTGACGTTTATGCCGGGTGCATCAGCATGGTTGCTCGAAAAAATCATCAATGAAAAAGGTCAAAGCACCCGTTTTTATTATGATTCGATGGAGCGTTTACAACGTATTGAAGTAAACAAAGTACGCGGCTGTGTACTTAAATATAATAAGCACGGTTTACTCAAAACGGTGCACGCTTATCGTACTAACGAACAAGGCAAATTAGTACTTTTAGATCAGCCATTAGCTAGTTATGAGTATGATGAACAGTCAAACTTAGTTGCGGCAACAAACCAATTTGCTGAACAAGAGCGTTATGAGTATAACGCTGCAAATTTACTAATAAAGCGAACCAGAGCAAGCGGTTTTAGTCATCACTTTGAGTGGGACTCGTATGGTTATGATGCCAAATGTATTAAACAGTGGGGGGATGACAATACCTATTGCTATCAGTTCGAGTATCAAGGCAATAAAACAACCAGTATAGATTCACGCGGCAACCAAGAGCACTTTGTGCACAATGAGCAAGGTAAGCTGATTGAGCACACTGATGCCAACGGTAATATCACACGCTATGATTACAATTCTCTTGGGCAAAAAGTAGCGCAAACAGACGCCTTAGGTCATCAAACGCTTTATACCTATACGGAATACGGCCAACTTGAATCAGTCACCCAAGCTGATGGTAACCGCACTCAATTTGGCTATAACCAACTTGGTCAACAAGTCGTTGTTATTTTGCCAAATGGCGAGAAGATTAAACGCCAATACAGTGCCTCAGGGTTACTACAAAGTGAAACCCAAGCAGATGGGCGAATAGCACTTTACAGTTACGACAAACAAGGTAATTTGACCCAGCATGTCACGCCAAACGGTCATGTATTAAAATACACATGGAATGAACAAGGTGAGCTACTCGCAAAGCAGCACAATGATGAGCTCATTCGTTACAGCTACGATAACCTCGGTCGTGTAAACGCTACCATCAACCAAGCCGGTCTGCTTACTCAATATAAATATAATGAGCAAGGGCAACTAGTTGAAACAACCGCGTTTGAGCAAAGTAACCCTGATAACAAACAACAACAGCTTTTTTCCTATGATGATGCTGGTCGATTAGTTAGTTCGAAAAACGGTAATGGTGATACCACAGAGCAGCACTTTGAGGGGCTAAGCCAACCCCATTGCGTGATCCAGCCAGATGGCAGTGCACTGCATTTAACGTATGATAAAGAGCGAAATTTAACCGCAATCGAGCGTAGTGACGGCCATATTTATCGCATTAATTACGATGCAAACGAAAACCCAACACAAATCACGGGTTTTGATGGTACTGAGCAGCAATTTAAGTACGACGCATGTAATCGCTTAGTTGCTGTCACGCAAAGCGACAAACGCCATGTAAATATTAAGCGTGATAAGCTAGGCCGCGTTATTTCGCAGCACGCAAGTCTAGCCACAAATAAACACATAGTTAATAACGCTAACCATTACAGTTATACGGCAGAGGGCAAAATAGCACGTGCTCACAATGAGCAATCAACGATTAAACAGTCGTTTGATAAAGGTGGACGACTACTCAATGTTGAGCAAATTCACAACCAGTCTCAAACCCATAAACTCGCATACAGCTACGATGACTATGGCAGACGACAGTCTCTTACCTTGCCAGACTCAACAATCCTTTATTACAACTATAATAGTTTTGGTCAGTTAAGTGCTATACAGGTAAAGCGAGCGGATGGTGAGTTAGCAAAACTCGTCGAGCTTGGCTACGACAGCCAAAATAATATCAAAACCCAACGTTTCGGTAATAAGGTTACCCTTAATCAGGCGTTTGATGTTTTTGGGCGTTTAACGCAGCAGCAACTATCGCATCCAGAGCACACACTATTTGATAGCTGTAATTATCAATATGATGCGGTTAATCAACTCATTACGCGTGAAGAACAAGGCATTAGCTGCCAAAATACAGAGTTTGAATACAATAGCCTTGGCCAATTAATTCAGCAAAATCTAGCTGATGCAAAGTCGGATACACAAGCACCAGAAACCGCCAAACAATTTCAGTGGGACAGTTTTGGCAACCCGATTAGCCAAACTCAAGTGCAGCATGATGAAGCAGTCAATAAACAAGAAGCTAATGATGCTGTTACACATAGCCAAGTCGATGCCGACAGGTTAACGCATTTTGGCGATAGCGATTTTGAATACGATGACTGTGGTAACCAAGTACGCGAAACGGGCAAAGGCATAAAAACGCACCGTGAATACAATGCATTCAACCAATTAAGCAGCTTTAACAACAATGGCACGCTAACACATTACGACTATGACCCACTAGGTCGTCGTATCGCTAAGCAGACTGAGCATGGCAAGATTGATTATATTTGGGATAACGACCAACTAATAGGTGAATACCAGCACGGCGAGTATACCTGGTACATCAACTTACCCAATCAATTTCACCCGGTCGCACTGATTAAGCAAGGTGAGCTGTATTATTACCACCTAGACCAACTAAATACCCCACGTTTTGTAACTAATAAAAACACAGAAGTTGTATGGCAAAACCACGCCGATGTGTACGGCTATGAAGAACCAGAAGCCAATGCTAACTTAAATAAAGAAAACAGCTTCACTCAGCCTATACGTTTTCAAGGCCAATATTTTGATGAAGAAAGCGGCCTACACTACAACCGCTACCGCTATTACAGCCCCAAACAACAACGCTTTATAAACCAAGACCCCATTGGCTTAGTTGGCGGCATAAACCACTACCAATATGCGCCGAACCCTGTTAATTGGGTGGATCCGTTTGGACTTAGTTGTAAAGAGAGTAGTGATAAAAGTTTTGGAGATTGGCTTTTAAATGATGCCAACAAACAAATTAGTGAAGCTGGTGGATGGGAAGCTGAGGTTTGGAGTTTTTTTGCTGAAGATGGTATTAATGCTGCGAATCAGGTTATTGCTGGTGATTATTCGAATGCAATAGCTAGTGTAGGTCTTGCTTTTATAAAACCATTCAAGGCTATCGATAAGGTTTTAGATAAAGTACCAGATTCAGTTAGCAAACCGCTTGAAAGTACAAAGAAAAGAGTATTGAAAGCGCCAGTAATGAAAAAATATAACCCTCCGTGCTTTAAACCTGGTGATACATTACTTAAAGCTAAAACTTTCGGCGGTAATAAAGAGAAACTAGAAAAAGAGTTTTATAAACAGCTAAAGGCTCAACAAGACGGAATTAATAAAATGTCGGTTGGTGAGTATTTAAAGAATAGAGAAACACTGACTGATTTAGTTAAAGAGCATGGGCATGCAAAAGCGAGGAAAATTTTAACAAACAATGGAAATGCGCAAGAGAAGGCGCGAAATGAGTTATATGATGAGATAAGAGAATCATCTTACGAGTCTTATCGTGAGCAAGGTAAATCTAGGTTAGAAGCTAAAAGTCTTTCGGCACTCAAAGCAGAGAGCACTTTGAAGGATTTAGCTGCCCTTCATGACCCTGACATGATAGCTGGGGGGCATGATAAGATATCAAGGCTTGGAAATACGAATGTTAACTCTTCACTTGGTTCACAATGGGCTAAAGCTGATCGAGTTGATGGGATGGATAAAGCAGCTCAACAGGCAATGGATTTGCATGGGCCAGACACAAAAATGAATGTAGAATTATCACGTTGTAAATAAGGCGGAAAGATGCACGAATTTAAATTAGATGAGGACTTTGAGGGCTTTTTAGAAGATTTTGGAATGCCAGAGCATCATGAAAGCTGTTCTTCAATAACATTAGAAAAATTTAAAAATAAGCTCCCAGATCGTTTATTAGAATATTGGCAAGAATTTGGGTTTTGTAGCTTTAAACAAGGTTTATTTTGGATTGTCAATCCTAGTGATTATGAAGACTTATTAGATGAATGGTTAGAGCCTACAGATATACCTGACAATGATGTTTATCATGTTTTTGCTCGAAATGCTTTTGGTGATTTATTCCTTTGGGGTGAAGAAACTGGTTATAAATACAAAGTAATGGCTGCAAGAGGCTGGGTGATAGAAAAAAAAGGTAGAGTAAAGAAAGATCATAATACCGCAATTGAATACTTTTTTGGTTTTTTAGACACAGCATCTCATGACTTTAAGGATGAAGCGGGAAATGTTTTGTTTGAACCTTGCATTAAAAAATTCGGAGCTTTAGCTCCAAATGAAATTTTTGGTTTTGAACCGAGCTTAATTGTTGGTGGAGAAGCTATTTTTGACAATATTAACAAGGTAAATATTTTTGTTCACTTATCTATATTGGCGCAATTTGGTCAAATCGAAGTACTTGATCATGATGCACTTATACGAAAAGCTTTTTCATAATTAGTAATACTATTTAAAATCGTTCTTTAACAACACGGATGTTCTATAGGCTTGGGCTATTAGGCTTAAGCCTTGCAGATATTTTGGCTCTTATTGCCTAGCCCATTTTGGCGATAGCGATTTTGACTACGACCCACTGGGTCGTCGCATTGCTAAGCAGACTGAGCATGGCAAGATTGATTATATTTGGGATAACGACCAGCTAATTGGTGAATACCAGCACGGCGAGTATACCTGGTATATCAACCTACCCAATCAATTTCACCCGGTCGCACTGATTAAACAAGGTGAGCTGTATTATTACCACCTAGACCAACTAAATACCCCACGTTTTGTTACAAACAACAATGCAGAAGTTGTATGGCAAAACCATGCTGATGTGTACGGCTATGAAGAACCAGAAACCCATGCTGGCTTTAATAAAGAAAACAGCTTCACTCAGCCAATACGTTTTCAAGGACAATATTTTGATGAAGAAAGCGGCCTACACTACAACCGCTACCGCTATTATAGCCCCAAACAACAACGTTTTATAAACCAAGACCCGATAGGCTTAGTTGGCGGCATAAACCACTACCAATACGCGCCGAATCCGGTGAATTGGGTGGATCCGTTAGGATTGAGTTGTAAGGAAGGGATAGCAAAGATATATAGAATGGGGCGTGGAAGTGATATGCACTTTGCAATTGAAGTTACGACTCAAAATTGGGAACCTGAAATATCTCACCAATACGGAAGTACAGGTACGCCTACGGCTATTATTGACTTTGATCCTAAGAATACGAATTTGCCTATTGTTCATACAATTTCTGTTGTATTGCCAGATGCTCTTGCTGCTAGAAAGAGGCAGGTGGAGTTAAAGGATGCATCATATTTGGCGTTAGACGCTGTTGATTACGATCCTATGAAGCTTGATACACCCGCTTATGATGCAGTCAAGCAAAGCTGTTTAACTCATGTATTTGATATACTTAAAGCAGGTGGAAGAGATGACGCCCCTTCAACTTCCGAAGTAAAGGAAAGTAAAAAGTATTTACTTAAATTAACAAAAGAAGAAAAAGAGAGAACTGATGGATAGAAAAAACAACACAAAATATAAAAACTTTGTTGATAATGCAATAAGAAGTCCAAATCTATGTATCCACATTAAAGATAATATTGAAGAATGTGACGAAAAGATGAAAATTTATCCTGTTTATGAACAAAACTTTTTAAGTGATAGCTTCTTATCGTTTTGGTTTTGTGAGGAGTGTTTCCAAAACTGTAAATTACCTAAGCCAGGAGTTATGGTTTATCATGAAAACTTCGATCAATTATCTTTTCAGGATGATATAAAAATAAAAAATCCTTATAAGGATTTTATTGATGAAAACATAAAATACACAGTTAGGAATTCTAAATTTATTAAAAAATATAAGCCACAATTAGAAATTATGACAAGGGAAAAGTGTAATGTTGTAGATTTTTTAATTGAAGAGAGTGAGGGGGATATTTAGTTATCAATGTTTTTTATTATTAGTTGGTGTTAAGGTATGGGTTTTCAGTTTTTTATAGCTGCTTTGATACTATTTTGATATTAAATTACGGTGACTTAATGTGAGGGGGTGGTGTTGTTTTTTATTTTTAATGTTTAGAAGTGTTTGGTTGATATTTTAGGTGTTATAAGTTTATCAGTGCGTAATTCTATTTATATATTTTGTTAAATGTTATTTAGATGGTTTTTTGAATAAAATCTATTTTTACATAGCTTGAGGAAGGCTTGATAAATTATCTAATAGTCAGCTTATGATGAAATTGTAGCGACGAGTTTAAAATTCTCAATGTTATGATTTTTGTGTTTATAACATGAACTTTTTTTTGGTTTTAAAAGTAAATTAAATATGTTGGAAAGGATTCAATAATGTTCAATAGTGACTATCATCGTTACAAAGAAAGGGGGTTAAGAGCACGCCTTAGTTTTGAAATGGATCAAGAGCGGCTTTTTAAAAGTATCGATAAGATACCTGGCTTGGCAGGTGCCGGGGTTGTATATATAGATTCAAGTTTTACTGTCGTAGAGTTAAGACCTTATAGTGGCACGTCTTTAGCCCCCACCAAAATAGTACTTCGTGAACAGCCTAGAAATATGAATCAGGCTGAGTTTGCAGGCCATCTTAAAAATAGTCAAAACAATGTACGAGAATCTCGTTTAGTCGGTGAAATTGCTGGCACAGTCTTAAGCTGTAGCGCTGCAGTGTTAGGATGGATCGTTGTATTTGGAAGTGCTGCTGCAATTCCACTCTCTGGAGGGACAAGTTCAGCAGTTACTTATTTGGCTGTAGCAGCAAGTACGGCAAGCTCACTTCAATGTATTAATGGAGGGGTACGAACTTATAACGAAAGCGTAAATCCAGAGTTAAATGATTTGTACGACTCTAAAGAATGGTATCAAAATGTAACCATGGCGTTAGATGTGATTTCATTAGCAGGTGCAGCAGCTGCGGGGGCTGCAACATTAAAAGCTGTGAAATTATTAAAAGCAAATACAAACAAGAGTACAGATGTATTACTAAAAGGGCTTACTCGTAGTGAAAGGAAGCGTTTAACGCAGGATATAATTAGGATGAATCATCCAGGAGTGTCTAATAATATTTTGAAAAGAATGGTCAGAACAGGGCAATTTCCTAAAAGGTATAGTGGACTTCAGATTACACAAGCTTTAAAGCTGCAAATCAAAGATGCTGTAGGTGCATCTATTAGCTTTAGCGGAAGTGCATTATCAGGGGGTGTAAACTCTCTTGCTGTTGGAATTTATGAGGAGTTTAGTAAATAGTGTCAAAAAACTATAGAGTGTCGATATTTCCACCTTGGGAATTATTGCGGTCATTTTTATTTGTTACCGTGCTTTTACTTTTGGGAACTGTTTTTTCTGGAATGACTTTCTTAACGCAATATTTTAGTGCCGAGCCTGAATGGATTATCGTTATTTTGTTTTCTGTTGGCACAGCGTTTTGTCTATTAAACTTTAAAGTGAGTCACGGCTCTTATACGTGTGCAAAAATATTAAAGTATTACGCGTTATTTTTAGCACTTATTTGTATGCCTGCTTTTATATTAATTGATGGAGCTCCCTATAAAATAGCTTCTGCTATCAATATCGTATTGATGTTACTCGCGTTTTATATAATTAAAAGTGAAAAATACCAAAGTTTAGTTCAATATCAGTTTGATTTTTTTAAGGATATAAAAGAGGCTCGAGCAGCAATTGAGCAAGAAGTGTTGCGCAATAGAAATCAGAATCGAAAGTAATACTATATAATTCTTCAGGGATAAAGCATCTTAGCTTAAAACTGATAATACCGAGAAGGTAACAAATTCTTTCTGTCATAAGTTAAAGGGAGGTTTAAGCATATGTTTGGCTTAATAAAAAAATTCGATGTTCATATGTGCTCTGAGGTTAAGGGAGTTATTACTTTAAAGGGAAAACCTGTAGAAGGAGCTGTTATTATTCGAAACTTGAAGTTTGCCCACAGAGTTGAAAAAGAGGATCAAGTTTTAACTGCAGCTGATGGCTCATTCTTCATGCCAGAAGTAGTGATCGACTCTAAAATTCCTGGAGATATGTTTTCTCATGAAGTTACTTACCAATATATAACAGTCTTATACAATTCAAGTGAATACGAATTATGGAATTGTGAGTTAGTAGGAATTGAAGAGCGAAATGAATATAAAGAAAAGTTAAATAGCTTGATAGCTGACTTATCATCTCAAAATGTAGATTTCATATTTACAAACCATTCTAATAAGAACTTAAATTTTTATGGTTCGACAATTTGTAGATGGAAAAATGACTTTGAAATATACGAAAACGAGGATGACACGGATTATTTTAAAGATTTTAGATAGTAAAAGGAGATTACATGAATGTTTTATCGCCAAGTTTAGCGGCGCAATTGGCTAACTTTGCTTATAAAAGCTTAGAAGCAAATAATACTTCTAGAAAAATAAATGCCAACCCAATCATTACTAGCCACTTTGCATTTGATCCATCAGCTTCAACGTTTACAGGCATTAGCGGAACTGCTGCTGAGCATATTTTGGATCATTGTACAGGGTTTGGCTTTTTTGGAATTGGTAATAATAAAGGAAACCATAAGGGTGAAGTAGTGTTAACTTTCCGTGGTACTGCAGGTATTGCTGACACACTAACTGATTTACACTGCGGAATGACTGTGGGGCCAAACTATAAAGCCGTACATGCAGGTTTTAATCGTACTTTTGAATCTATTAAACCACAATTATCAAAGATACTCAGTAAATTAGGTAGCAGACCAGTTCATTGTGTCGGTCATAGTTTAGGTGGTGCTCTTGCAACATTGGCTGCTAATTGGATAAAGTCGCAATTTAAAATGCCGGTAAAGTTATATACATTTGGTGCTCCTAGAGTCGGCTGCAACCCATTTGCGATTCAAACTGAAACAAATTTAAATGGTATTTATCGTGCAGTACACAGGAGTGATCCAGTCCCTATGGTACCTGTTTGGCCATTTGTACATGCTGGGAGCGAGTATAGGCTTAGTACTTGTGTCTCTTTAACTGGGGCTGCTCACAAAATGGCAGGGAATGCACCAGGTTATATTAATACCGCTTCTCGTTACCCAGACTATAAAAGTATGGAAAGAGGCTCATTATCTAATTTGACGATGACACGTTTAAAGTACGTTAATCGCCACCATGCATCATTTAATGCTCTCTGGGCAGATAAAATCACGAGCGCACTATTAACGCTCTTACGAGAGAGTGGCAAAATAACAAGCATATTAGCGCAAGGAGTCGTTGCTGGTACTTTGACTATATATGATGCTTTAGCGCGTAGCTTGGTTGAAATATCAAAAATGTCCTCGAAATATGCAGAAGATTGTAAAGGGGTGCTAGGCCATATACTTAACTTTGTTGGTAAGTCTGGCGTTACTTTGGTTGATATTACCTATTCCAAAGTGAAGAAAATACTTTATTGGATGCTAGAGAAACTCAATCAGTTAGTAATAGCAGCAGTAAAAGTATCTCCTTATATTGGAATTAGTTAAACAAGGTCATATTGTATGAAGCCCATATACGCTAATTTAAAACTCATGGGCTTTATTCACCTATTTTAAATCAAGAAGTTTAATCTCACAGCAAGGAGCTATAAACGCTATTAAATGCGCTATAGAAATAGTATGGAACAACTACATCAACAAACACTCACCCAACTAGTCAACGATGTTTATAACAAACCGGACTTAATCGAAGAGCATCAGGTTCTTATTCAACCTTTATTAAAAGACTTGGTGGCTAGTGCGCCAGCGGGGTTTGAGGGGATGGCTACGATGATCCACTGCCATTTAGTTAATGGCCTTAAATCTACCAACCCAAATATTCAAAAGTTTGAGCTTGAGTCAGGGCTTTTAAAGCTTAAGCCTTATTTTCAACGAATTAATCAGTAAGCTACAAAATCTGAGTTAGGTAAACAATTACAAGGATGGTTTATGTCATTAATGAATGCGTGCATTTTAATGCTGCTGTTACAGCCATTGTTTGTTTACATTGCGTTATTTGCAAAAGAAGTTGATCTTAATGAAGACTCGCAAGATTCGACTGTCATGCTATTTAACTTTGGTCTTTTGGGTATCACGCCTAGTGTTGCTTATTTTTACATGGAGCAGTTTTGGTTCGCAGTTGGGATGTTAAGTGGCGTCACGCTATTAGGTTTAACACTTGCTAAAACTTTAGAATCAAAGGGCAAAAGGCCATTGGATCTCATCCTAACTTTGCGTTTTTTGACGTCGTGGCTGCTTATTTTTGGCGTTATATATTGGTTAATTTCATTATTTACAGGCTCACCAGAAGTTCAGCCAACAATTGCTGATGCTGATCAGCAAGTTGAGCCGTTTTATCAGCTATTTTGGCCTTCATTTTACTATTTAGGTTTAATGGTTTTTACATTTTTACTTAAAGTACTCGAGTTTCGCTTTCAATTAAAGCCAGCATTATCTGGTACTTTTTTGATACTTGCGGCAGCGTTAATCGGTATATCACCACTCGTTGATGGCAGTTTTATTCTTGGCTTGTTTATAAATATCGCCATATTTTTTATTTTTTGCTCTATGTATATGGAAATTAATAAAATAAATGACCCCTCTGGCGGAGCGATTGCTTTTTTCTATGCATATATATTATCAATGGGAGTTGGGTTGGCCATTATCATAAAAATTATACGTGTAATATTTTTTACTTCTGAAGTTTGATTTTTAACCTTGCAAGGGAGGTTGTTTTTTAGTTATTATTTGTACCTGTTTTGTTGTTTTTATTCTGCGTAAATTAATAATGTATAAATCAGCATAATAAGGTTTTTGTTGCCATAAATTGCATTGCAAGGAGGCTTGGTGTGTTCTCATCAAGGGTTAGGCAGTTAGCTATATTAATTGCTACATTATTTGTTTTATTCACTACGACACAGGTATTTGCGAATATGTTTGGTTTTTTTAATAAAAGTGATTTTATTTTGTCTGCCCCTGTTAAAGGGCAGCTACTTGATGATGGGAAGCCTGTTGCAAATACCAAAGTAATGCGTTCACTTACTTACGGTGATGAATATATCGACGCAACAGTAACTGATGAACAGGGCTATTTTACGTTTTCAGAAAAAACAATTAAAACCAGTAAACCAGCTAACATGTTCGATAATGACTCATTGGTACAGCACATTTATTTAGAAAATGGCACGCCAGAGGGAATAGTATTGTGGTACACACTGGTTTCACTGCATGAAAATAGTCAAACCCTCAAACGATTACTTGCTGATTTAGAATGCGATATTTCTAAAGAGCCAGAAACATACGATATTCCTATCGAAGAAGATACAAGCCATACTTTTGCGATTTATACATCATGTAAACTTTAACCTAAAACATCTCATACAAAGGGAACTTATATGAATACCTTGACGCCTACTCAAGCGGTGCAACTCGCTGAGCTTGCTTATAAAGCAAAAAGTATTAAAACAACTAATTTACTTAATCACTCATTGCACGCTTCTTTGCGAAATAGCTTTAATTTCTCAATTAACCCAAGTGCTGTTCAGGGGGTGTCGGGTGGTTTTTTCTCTCATTTATTTGGTTTAAGCACAGGTTTTGGTTTAGTTGCACACGGAAAAAATGAGTATCAAGGTGATTCTGTTATCACCATTCGTGGCACAGCCTCTTTAAGAGATGGTTTAACAGATGCAAACTTCGGTTTAAGTGGTGGTTCAAACGGTAGTATGGTTCATGCGGGGTTTAATAAAACGTTTTACACCATGAAGCCGGGCCTGCAAGAGTTTGTTACAGCAAATATACGAGACAAAGTAACAGGGTGCGTACATTTAGTTGGTCATAGCTTAGGTGGTGCACTTGCAACGTTAGCGGCAGATTGGATCAAAGCTGAATATTCGTTACCTGTAAAACTGTATACATTTGGCTCTCCTCGTGTTGGTCTAGATAACTTCTCAAGAGCCGCAACAGGCAGAATCGATAAGATTTATCGTTGTACTCATGGTGCCGATCCTGTCACTAAAGTGCCGTTATGGCCATTTTCTCATGCTCCTTATCAGGGCCAAGAAATTCGTTTAGACAGCGGACAAGGCTTAAAAGGTGCTGCCCACAAACTCAGTGGGACACCTGGCTACATCAATACCGCAAATAGTAATGATTGGGGCAATCTGACGATCCGTGCAAATCATTATTTGAATACACCTGTGCGTTTAAATTTTGAAGATCGTAATCAAGCATCATTCAATTCACACTGGGCTGATAAATTAGGTGCGGCGCTTGTTACCTTATTAAAAGACGCTGGTTATTACAGCGCTGTTGCTGCACAAGCAGCAATTGGAACAGGCCTGACATTTTACGATATGCTTGCTCGAACTTTAGATAAAATTGCGAAAGCATCAGCCTCATTTGCTGCACAAACATTGGGTCTTATTGGTCATATGTTGGTGTTTGCCGGCAAAGTTGTTAGCAAAGCCGTTGAACTAACATACAGTGTTATTAAGTGGGCTTTTGACTCGACTCTTGGTGCTCTTTATCGCGCCGCAAAAGATGGCCTAAATGGTTTAGATTAATAACAAATTGGGCATGCTGATTAGCATGCCCATTTCTTATCGTTGTTCGCTTTCTTTTAATGAGCTTATTTGTATTCCATTCTTACTCAGCTCACTTTGTAGCTTTAATGCACTGCTTTTTAAATTTGGTAACGTCTTGTTATTTATGATTTCGACCGCTTCACTTAACTGCTCTGAAGCATGTTTGGCCGACATTTTTCTACTGATTGCTGCATCAATAATTAATTGACTTTTGCTGTAAAAACGACGAATTTCAGTTAAAAACTCACTGGGCGTTTCTAAGGTTGTGGGGGAATACTGCATGGTCTGCCAAATATACTTTTCGATGGTTGGCTTGTTATATTCAAGTTCGGACTTAGGTGGGCTTTTTGCTAATAAGATAGCAAATTCTTTGAGATGTTCAGCATTATCTTTAACTTCATCATATAGAGATGTTCTAAGATAATAATTATCTTCCATTTTACTGAATGAGTCGAATTTTAAAGCTTGTTCTAAGCCACTTTGAGCTGCAAGATAAACTCCAAAAATAGTTGAAAAAACGAGGAATAATTGGTTTAGCCAAAAGCCAGTACTTTTTAGTTCTTTATTATCAACGGTTTTAAATGCAGTGGTGATCTTTGGGTTGTTTCCTTTATCCATTATTAAATTCCTTTTACTATTTTGATTTAGTATCTCACAATTATTTGATTTGTATATTTAATCTCTTTCTAATAGCACAGCACCACTGTGATCTTCACCTAAATAATCGTCTTTATTGTAGATTGGGCATTTAGCCATTGATAAACAGCCGCAGCCAATGCAACCGTTAACGCGCTCGCGCAATCGCTGCATGTATTGAATGCGTTCATCTAATTGTGTTTGCCAGACTTTAGAAAGGGCAGCCCAATCTTGTTTAGTGGGTGTGCGTTGCTCGGGTAGGGTGCTTAACGTTTGTTTAATGTCTTCAAGGGTTATGCCCATGGTTTGCGCAGCTTTTATTACTGCAATTCGGCGCAATACATCGGGTTTATAGCGGCGCTGATTGCCGTTATTACGCCAGCTGCGAATAAGCCCTTTTGACTCATAAAAATGCAAGGTCGAAACTTTTACGCCACTGCGTTTTGCCACAAAGCCAACCGCTAGGTTTGCATCAATAAGTTTTTTATCTGACATAATTTGCTCCAAGGTGTTGACCTAAAGTTAGCTTGAGGTTTTACGCTGCACACATCATAAAAAAGGAGTGATAGTCATGCAACAAAAACCAACAACAAATACGGTAATTATTTATTCAAGTGCACGAAAAGCGGGTAACACGAGCTTACAAGTTAATGATTATAAAACCCAATATGGCGGCGATGTAGTATGTCTAGATGACTATGTTATCTCGCCTTATTGCTACGATAAGCAATATAAAAATGATGATTTTTATGCGGTATTTGAAGCGCTGTTGAATTATCAACACTGGGTACTGGCATCGCCAGTGTATTGGTATAACACCACACCGCAGTTTAAAGCATTTTTAGACAGGATCACTGATTATATGGATGATGACACACTCAGGCCAAAACTGAGAACACTGCGTGAAAAGCAGTTTTCATTGCTCTCAAATGCAGGGTCTGCTCACGCACCTAACGCGTTTATCGAGATGTTTAAAAACACCTTTAATTACTTAGGCATGACCTTTAAAGCGCACCAACATATTGATGCTAGTTAAACGCGTTTAAACAAGGTAGGCTAGAGTAAAAACAACAGGAACTTTTATGAAATCAACACTGTTAGGTTTATCTTTAGCCTTATTATCTTCGTTTAGTCATGCAGAGCAAGCTGAGCCCGTTATCAAAGGCTTTGGTTATTATTATGACGTGCCAAACCATGCACCAATCTCTGATCAAACGGTTTTCAAAGTGGCATTTGATGTAGCTGATGCGGCAGAAAAAGGGGCGCAGAACAACAAAATGAACTCATTAGCACGGTTTATTAATATGCATATAGCCCATGGTGTGAAGCCTGAGAACATTCAACTTGCTTTAGTTGTGCATGGTGGCGCAAGTGTTGATGTACTGGAAAACAGTTTTTATAAACAGCGCTTTGCCAGTGACAATAAAAATCAGCAATTGATCACTCAATTGTTAGCGCATAATACCGTTGTTTATGTGTGTGGACAGTCTGCAACGCACATGAAGGTAAAACAGCAACAGCTTATTCCTGGTGTGCAAATGGCGTTATCGGCAATGACCGCGCATGCTCAGTTGCAGCAGCAAGGTTACACACTGAATCCATTCTAATGAATATCTTATGTTTTGGTGATTCAAACACCTATGGTATTTCGCCCGTCGATGGTAAACGCTTTGCAGCCGATGAGCGCTGGCCTAGTTTACTGGGTATTAAATTAGGTGCCGGCTATCAAGTGATTGAAGCTGGCCAGCCCAATCGTACACTGGTGAACGACCCACCTTTTAGTGGTGATAAACTGGGCATTAAATACCTAGAGCCTTACCTAGCGGCTTATCATTTAGATGTGATTGTTATTCAGCTCGGCACGAATGATTTAAAGCGCCGTTTTGCGCTGTCGGTTGTTGATATTGCCAACGCACTAGAAGCACTTATTTTAGATATAAAAAACTATTATCGGCACCGTGAATTACCCAAAATAATAATTTTGAGCCCGCCAGCGGTGTATGAGGTTGGCGCGTATAAATCTATTTATGCAGGAGCAGAGCTAAAAGCAAAACGGTTAGTGGAAGAGTTTAAAAATGTTGCTGACAGCAACAACTGCTGTTTCGTTAACTGCTTTGAATTAATAACACCATGTTCTTCAGAAGGCGTTCATTGGCCAAGCTCACAGCATAAGACACTTGTAGATCACTTGAGAAGTTGTCTCTAAAGTAATACTTTGCTGTGTTCTTTAAATGATTTACCAATTTTTATCTTATCACCAGTATCTAGCTCTACATGTTCGTTCGTAACAGCTATGACTCTGCTGTTATTCACTATGTATGATTTATGGATTTGAGTGAATGAGCCTAATAGCTGCTCTAAGATCTGTTTTAGGGTTGTTGTTGCGAGGATCGTTTGGTCTTCTTGGTGCACTTTTACATAATTTCCATACGCTTCAATGTATTCAATTGTATCTAAGCTAAGCTTGCGTTTTTCGCGATCTACTTTTAGGGTGATTGTTTTACTTTTCGGCGTTTGGGAAATACGTTCACGGACTTTATTTATTGCTTGCTGTAAACGTTGTGCAGATACAGGTTTGAGTAAATAATCAGTAACATTTAGCTCGTAACCTGCGAGTGCATATTCTTCATAAGCACTCACAATGATAATTTGAGGCGGGTTAGCGAGTGATTGAATGAGTTCTAACCCTGACAACTCTGGCATGTTTATATCTAAAAAAACGACATCAATAGTTGATTTTGCTAATTGGTACAAAGCATCTTTTGCGCTGAAATGCTGAGAAACTACTTTGATATCTGAATACGACTCTAAATGATGAAGAATTACTTGATGAGCAAGTGGTTCATCATCAACAATAATTGCTTTAATCATTTGATAATTCCAAAGAGAGGGTGGTTTGCCAAAGTCCATTGTGATTATGCACCAATAAAGTATGTTTTTCTGGATATAGAAGCTCTAAACGGCGCCTTAAATTGTTTAGCCCCATGCCTGAATTATCATTATTGTTTTTGCGAGGAATGCTATTTTCGCAATATAACGTTAAAGCGTTGCCATTTAAGGATAGTTTTATCGTTACTTCAGCGTTTTCTTGTGCGTGTTCAACACCGTACTTTATGGTGTTTTCGATTAAAATAATAAGAAGCAGTGGTGCTATATAAAGAGGGTGACTAGTTTCAGGCCATGCTAGGTTAAATCTACAGTTATTTGCATGCCTTATCTTGTGCAGTTCAAGAAAGTTTTTAATGTAATTTAGCTCTTTTTCGAGTAGAACAAATGGTTTTTGCCCTTCATAGACGGTGTATCTCAGTAAGTCAGCCAGCTGTAATACCAATTCAGGTGTCTTTTCTGATTTTGTTAATGCAAGTGCATATAAGTTATTTAAAGTATTAAATAAAAAGTGCGGATTAATTTGCTGCTGCAGTAGCTTTAGTTCTGTTTTTATTTGCTGTTTGGCAATTTCTTCTAATTTATGATGGTGCTGCTGGCGTTCAAACGCCAAGATAATGGGTGTAGAGATACTTAAAAATAAAAACATAAACTGATAATTGTACTTATTGATAATGTCTAGGTTGCCTCCCGGAGTTAGATTGGCAACATTTGAGGGTAAGTCATTAACAGGCAATGTAAGCACAATAGCGGCAAGTAATGGTGTTAAAACAACCATGCTAATTAAGCATGCAGATACAAAAATGAGCACTCCATGCTTGGCTAAGAATTGACGTATTAAAATGTAACGATTAAATAAAAAAGTGCCGTGTACAATAATTGCGTAGACCAAAAGCTGAGAAAAATACCAAATAAATTGATTATAGTTTGTAAGTAGCTTTTGAGTATCAAATATCAATGCAAAGGGTTGATTTTGCAAAGGTTCGTTATGGCTGTTGAGTATGCCAGCCATGACAAAGGCCCAGCCAAAACATATAACAAAAACAACTTTATTTAATGTAAACAAAGAGCTCATCCAACTGGTTAATTTGGATTTTTGGTTCTTCTTAAAGCGTTGGGATGAAAGCCAAAGTAAACTTGCTAGACTGCACAGTAACCAACATTGCTCTTGTAAGTAGTGCCATTTATCATAAAGTGGCAAGCTGTTGCTTAACAGATAAATGAGTATTGGGTAACCAATAAACCCAGATAACCACCATATTGAAGCCTGCTTTGAAGAATGCTGTGATGCCATCCAGTGAGCGATTAAGAAAGGGATACACTCAAATATTAGCTGTAAATTTACTGTTAGATAAGTACTGGGTGAATCAATTCTCAGCGAAAGATAGCGAACATGACTTTCAAGTAGTATCGCAGCGATTAATGGTAGTAGAGCAACCATGTTTTTTGTGTTTTTAGGTGATGATAGATAGCTAATAGCTGCCAGCAAAATCTACTCCGTTCAGTTTTTATTTTTGCAACGTACACTGTTGTTTTTTCGAACATTTATATATTACCCTAATTTCTAAATAATGTGGAAACTGAGGGAGTAATACTCTGATTAAGCGTTATAATGGATTTAGCTTAACGTTTTTATTTCTTTATTCATCCACATCTTGATGAAAGTTCTTTTTTTGATGACGAAATAAGAAATTTTGCTTTCATCATCAAACTTGACTCATTGATCATTACTTCGTAGCAGCGAGCTTTGCCATTCCTTAATCTAGATTTGTGCTAATTAAGGAGCCAATAAATGCTAACACTTGAGCATATTTCGAAAACATACCCTGATGGAACTCAAGCACTTAACGATATAACCATTGAGTTACCCAGCGGCATGGTAGGGTTGCTGGGGCCAAATGGCGCTGGCAAGTCTAGTTTGATGAGAACTCTTGCATGCCTGCAAACTATTAATTCTGGCCGTATACAGTTTAGTGGCTTAGATATATTAAAAGACCCTGACAAGTTACGTAAGCAACTTGGTTATCTACCACAACAATTTGGTGTTTACCCACATATGGGATGTAGAGCATTACTTGAACACATCGCCATATTAAAAGGGCTTGAATCTAAAAAGACAAAGCAACAGATTGATGACCTGCTTACTGCATTAAACTTAACTCAGCATGCAAATAAAAGAGTCAGTCACTTTTCAGGGGGAATGAAACAACGCTTTGGTATTGCTCAAGCATTGTTGGGTGATCCTAAATTAATCATTTTAGATGAGCCTACTGCTGGGCTTGACCCGGCAGAGCGAGAGAGTCTCAATAACTTATTAGTTTCAATGAGTAAGAATCGACTGATTTTGCTTTCAACACACATTGTGGAAGACATAGAAAACCAATGTCACTTTGTGGCGATGATTAAAGGTGGTCAACTGATCCAAAGTGGCCATATCGATACCTTAGTAAACCAACTCAAAGGTAAAGTATGGGTATTAAAAACTTTGCCACGCGCACTGCCCAAAGACGCTTTAGTACTGAGCCAAAGTTATCGATATGGTGAGCCCGTCTTTCGAGTTTATGCCGCAGAGCGCCCAACTACTGGGGCTGTTTTGGCTGCAGAATCATTACAAGATAAGTACTTCTTTGAACTAAAATCTCGAAGAGGTGAATTATGCTAATAATCAATGAGTTAAAGTATCTTTTTCGTCAACCAATAGTTTGGGTATGCTTGCTTATTGCGCCAAGTTTTGCATTTTCACTTTCTTCAGGGCTTGCAACAAGTAATGTTGACCCATTACAGCAGTATCAATTGCATTTAGTGTCATTACACATGATGCAATTGGCTTTATTGGTTGGAGCATTATCGCCAGCAATTTTCTTACGTGACCACCTCTTTCATATGGACGAAATTATTGCTGTTGCATCAGTAAGTTCAAAACAAAAAAACTATATTCGAATAGGTGGTTTTGTAAGTCTATTAATGATGGTTTCATTAAGCAGTACGTTGGTTATGAGTTACGTACATTTTCAAAATAATGGATTTAGTTGGCAAATACTTGGTTATACAGTTTTTTATAGTGGTTTTGTTCTACTCATAAACTGTTTTTTACTTATTGCTTTGGCATTTTGGCTTTGTCAAAGGTTTCGAAGCTCAATGATTATCTACGCCGCTTTTGCAAGTGTTTGGATTGCTTATTTGTTCGCTGCGAGTATAACGGGTAATCCAATTTTGGCAGGAAGTAGTGTACTAAACGAAACGTTTTATCAGCTATTTATTTGGTTAGACCCATTTGCTTATACAACGGTAATAGCAAGTTTTAGCGAGTCACAAAATACGCCTTTTTATACTAATCGCTTTATTTGTTTTACTCTAGCAATTGTTATTTTTACTCATGCTGTTGGCTCGCACCCCCAAGTATATGCAAGGACAAAGCAACCCAAACAACAATGTATTGAGTCTGACCTTAGGCCTTACACTCAATTTCAAACGGTAAAGCCTACATTTCGTCAAAGCTCGATTCTATTCGAGCTATATAAAGCTGCAATTTTAAATATATTAAAACAACCTATAACTCTTATTCTGTTACTTTTATGGCTAGGGTTAGTGTTCAATAGTGTTGCATCTTCTTCTCAGTATGCAGAACCAATGAGTGTTATTAAAGCAACTAGCATTGATGCTGTTAATCAATATGCCTTTGATATGTATATATTGCTCGGTTGTTTACTGATGGCTCTATGGAGTTGGCAACTTAGTTGTCATGCTAGGCACTATAAAATAGCAGAGATAATTGCGGCAGCGCCTATTAAGACTGCTTCGATTTTGCATAGCCAATTATTGGCAATAGTGAGTTTGGTGTTTGTTTTTTCGTTAATAGGTTTTGTTGGTGCATCGTTAGCTGAACTTTTTATTGGCAGTGACTTTGACGCTTATCACGCTATTTATACCTTAGCTTTAATGGGACTGCCGCTAGCTATTATTGCTTCGATATTTGTATGTATTTTTAATTTATTGCGCTCAGAGCTTGTTGCTTCTTTAGTGGTGTTTGCCATTTTGTTACTTAAATTTACCCCAGTAATGACTTATTTGGGGCTAACACACACGTTTTGGAGTGTAGCTTGGACACCATTGCAGCCGGCTAATGAATTTTGGGGATATCGAGCAAGTTTAAGTAGTTACTGGCCTTATGTCCGCGCGTGGCTAGTATTATTACTTAGTGTTGTGCTTGTTAGTCAGGCTTTTAATCACCGCGGGACAGGAATGGGCAGTAGGGCACTTAAAAATAAAGATGCTTGGCTGTTAATACCTGCAGTTTTGGCTATCAATTTATTTTGGCAGCTACATACTAATTTAATTTCAGAAAAGCCATTAAGTAACTCTTATAAACGAGAAACATTTAAAGCAAATTATGAAAAAATGTTTGCTGATTGGAAACATAAAGCTCAGCCAAAAGTGAGTCATATCGATGCAGAAATAGATTTCTATCCTTATAAGCAGTCAGCCCAATTTAACTTAACCTACTCATTTACTAACCCTCACAAAAAACCAATAAAACAGGTATTGATAGGTCGTGCAGGCTTCTATCAATGGGCAGATATTAAAATAGAAGGAGCTGAGGAAGTCGCATTTTATCCATCAATGAACCAAGCTATTTACGAGTTTAAATCCGCACTTCAGCCATTCGAAACAAGGCAACTAAAAACGCAATTTGTAGTAAAGCAAGCCAATTTATGGCCTACACAAGGGCATCAAATCATAACGCCTGAATTTAGTTATATTCGTTCAGTTCCGCTATTACCGACGCTTGGGTATCAAAGAAACTATGAATTAGATGACGAGCAGTTAAGGTTAGATTATGGGCTTCCACTCTATGTTAAAACACCGCCTTCAAAGCTTTTTAATGCAACATACCAAGTACCATATAACTATGAACGCATCACCATGAAAAGCAAAGTTACCACCGCCCTAGGTTATCAGGTCGTTTCACAGGGGAAGAAAATAGCGCATATTGTTGAAGGGCAAAGAGCCGTTTTTAAATTTCAGACGACAGTGCCAATTAACAACTTACCTGCTTGGTTGTCATTTCCATTTGCAGCAACTGAGTTAATTTATGAGGGTGTGAAGTTACAGGTTTTTACTAAATCAAGTGCAACAGAAGCTAATAAAGATGCCGTAAAAGTTAACTTACAAGCTATGAGTGACACGCTTTTTTGGTTTAATAATAATCTTAATGCGTACAAAGGTTCAAATCTCAGTTTGATCGACGCAACAGGATTTGGTGGGACAGGGTATGCATTACCTGAAATCATGTTGATTGATAATAAGGTCGGTTTTAGAGCTAAACCAAGTGAAGGCGCAGGTTTTGATCAACGCTACCGCCGTGCAGTACATGAAACGGCTCATCAATGGTTTGGTCATGATATTGGCAATAGTGTTCCTGAAGATAGCGCTTTTTTGATTGAATCATTAGCTAAGTATATAGAGCTTGTGGTGATTGAAAAACGATACGGAAAAAAGGCTGTCGATGCATTAGTCAAATATGAAACTCAGCGATATCAACAAGCTTCTCGGCTAGATATTTCGACAAAGCAAGCGTTGGTAGACTCATCAAAAAGTTACGATCAGTATTCCAAAGCTACTCTTGTATTTGCAAAACTTAGAAATGAAATTGGCGATGCTGTGATTGTGGCTGCTTTAAAATCAGTATGGCAAAAATATGCATTTCCTAACCGACCAGCAACGTCAATGGATTTTATTAGAGCGTTGCAAGAACAACTTAATGAACAAGAGAAAGACTTAATTAATAAGCTTTTTTTGGAAGTATAAATACAAAAAAGCCACAGGTTGTAAAACACTGTGGCTTGGGTATTGATTGACTTACAACCAAGGGATTTTAGGAGAGTTTAAAACTCATAACTTACGCTTAAACGCGTGGTGCGAGGCATAATATAACGGCCATTTGGTGCATCAGCATTACGAGGATCACCTTCGGTAATGCCTTGTTCATCAGTTAAGTTATCAATAGCTAACTGTATTTTAATACCTTCCATAGGCTCAACAATTAAACCTAGGTCAACTTTTTCATAGCCTTCTAATGTAACAGTATTTTCGTTGTCGCCCCAACGATCATCAACTGCTGAAATTGTGCCGTATAGAGTTGCATACATGCCGCTGACTTCAAAGTCATAGCTCGGTGTAACACGTACTTGCCATTTTGGCTGACGTTGGCTTTCGTTGCCTTCGTTGGTCGGGCTTTCTGTGATCTCAGTTTCTTGCAGTGTTGAGTTTAAGTTAACTGAGAAACCAGATTCGTGGTTATAGTTGTAATCAAGCTCAATACCGTATGCTTCATTTGTTAAAATTTCAGCAGGGGCGCCTGGACGACGAACAAAAGTGTCACCTTTTACTTCATTCGTGAATAAAGTGGCATAAAAATCAGTACTGTCGGTCAAAAGCTTGTAACCGAATTCAGCCTGTGTCACTTCTTTGATTAACTTTTCGCCGCCTTGGTAAGCGCCGTAGTTATCACGAAAATCATCGAAATAAGGCATTTTATAACCACGGTTAACACGTGCAAATACACCCATATCATCATTAATTGAGTAGTTAATACCTGTTGTCCATGATGTTTTGCTTTCATCGTACTGGATAGATTTAGTAATAACACCATCTAGGCCTTCATCTACCGTGTATTCTACTTCGTGATTTTCAAAACGAATACCTGCATCAAGTGTGAATGCATCATTGATTTTATACTGAGCTGTTGAGTAAAACGCATTGGTGCGTGCATCACCTGTCGAGTTAATATCGTAGTTCCATGCACAACCTTCAGTACTTGCATTACACTCAATGTCATTTAACATCTCACCGCCAGCTTCAAGTACATGATAAGCAGCGTTTCCTAAGCTCCACCAGTCGTTTGCTGATGTGGTTGCTGTGTAATAACCGAATGCGGCAGACAGGTCACCAAAGTCTTTAGAAAAGGCAAGATCATTAGTGAATGAACTAATTTCTTTTAATACAACCCAACGGCCAAGTTGTTGTACTGGTGTATCTGCATCATAAACAGTGCCTGTTGCTGCACCTGCTGCGGTTTCACCATTAGTTGCTACTTCACCCAATGTTGTTGCAGAGCCTGCTGGAACAAGGCCGTAGGTATTTGCATCACCTTTAGTAAAGTTAAAGCGATCTACAAACTGCCAGCCATTATCAAATTCAAGCTTGACGCTACCGCCAGACACATGACCTTTCCAACCGCGCCCTTCACCTAAGTCAATTTGATGTTCATCATTGTTAGGGCCAGTATATATAGTTGCTTGACGATTTAGAGTGCCAAGTTGTGTGTAGCCAGCATCAATACCTTCAACATTTAAAGGCGTAGGTAAGTACCACGCACCGTGATCATCGGTATGACGGCTGTATAAGTTGATGGTGCCATTGTCTAGCACCTTTGTAAGGTTAATCGTAAATTGATTGCCTTTTTCTGAGGTAAAACCTGCGTCACGAATACCAGGTGAACTCTTAACGTAACCACCTACCATGTAGTAAAAATCTTCAGAAATTTCACCACTTACCATCGCATCAATACGTTGTAGGTCATAATCAGATGTTGTGTACTTAAAAATAGCTTCGGTATCTTCGCTACCGCGCTTTAAGCGGAAGTTTGTTGTTAAACCGGGCTGACCGTTTGAAACAACTGGGTTAGGGCCACCGCGAAGTGCTTCCATTGTCTCAATTGTTTCATCAAGACGGAAAATAGAAGAGTTTTCTAAAAATGAGAGCGTCGGAGCAGGGTAGATAGGAGAGCCATCAATGCTAATTGTTAAAAATGGTGCATCACCACCACCCGGAAAGCCACGTACAAATACGTTCGCGCCTGATTCACCACCAGAGCTTTCTACCCAAACACCAGGTACAGCTTTAAACAAGTCCGCGGTGCTTTTAGGTGAAAGTTTAACAATTTGGTCAGCATCAATATTCGTCACGGCATAACCAGCGTCAATTTTGCGAACACCTACACCACCTGGTGTACCAGATACAATAATGCGTTCTACTTTTTCTTCTGCTGCCTGTTGTGTCTGCTCTTCAGCAAAAGCAGTTTGGCCTGACATTGCTAAAAGAATTGCGGATGCAATTGCAGTTCGTGTGTGTTTTGTTGCCATAGTTTTTTCCCACTAATCTGTTGTTAAGTACACTGCATAACAAGATTTTAAAAAATTGTTAATGCTTTGCCTATTTAAACCATAGAAGTTTATGCAAACGTTTGCAAACAATTTTGTAACTGTTTTTCACAATTTTCTTGGTTTCTTCCAGTTAACTTGGTTTTGTTATTGATTTTTAATAAAAAATTTTAAGCAGTTGTTTGTTTAAAAAAATGCTATATTGTTATCCCAGTTTAAGGATTACTGTGTTACTGCCATGAACGATAAAAAATTAAAATTAGTTGATCTTGCTAAATTAGCAGGTGTATCTACCTCGACAGTGTCAAGAGCACTTAATGATAACCCTTTGATTAAACTAGAAACTAGGCAGAAGCTTCAGCGTTTAGCGAAGAAACACAACTTTAGTCTGAATACTGCTGCAAGCCGTCTTCGAACGCAAAAAACCAATGTGATTGCTGTGATGATCAATCTTGATGGTGACACAGAACAATCAATTAATGACCCTTTTTTACTGAAACTTGTTGGCGAAATAAACCTTGCACTGAATAAGCATGGCCTCGAACTGTTACTTTCTAACTCATTTATGGCAAGTGATGATTGGGTCAATTATTTCATCAACAGCCGTCGGGCTGATGGTTTGATTGTTGTCGGACAAGGTAAAAGCCAGGCGAATATTGAGGCAGCTGCAAATGCGGGTGTTCCATTGGTTGTTTGGGGAGATCCAAAAACAGAAAGTAATTACCCTATAGTTGGTAGTGATAATTACTTGGGAGGCCGTTTAGCCACTGAACGCTTACTTGAGCACGGTGCAAAAAATGTGTTGTTTTTGGGCGATCCTGCTCACGCAGAAATTGGTGAGCGCTACAGAGGCTACTTAGATGCAGTTTCAAAGGCAAAAGCCACGCCAAATGTACTGTCTATCGATATCACGAGTAAAGCTGCCTATCAGGGTATAAATCAGTTACTGGTAGATAAGGGGCTTTGTTTCGATGGGATTATGGCATGTAGTGATATGGTTGCTCTTGGCGCTATGAAGGCCCTTAAAGAACGCTACATCAGCATACCAAATGATGTTGGTCTTATCGGATTTGATGACATTTCTATGGCTGATATTAGTCATCCATCACTTTCAACTATTAAGCAAAATACCCAGCGCGCCTCTATTATTTTGGTTGAAAAACTACTTGCACAACTCGCAGGCCAAAAAGTTAACTCCCAAGTTGTTGAAATTGAAATGATAAATCGACAATCTAGCAAATAGAGTTCGGTTTTTTGTGAATAAATTGTGTATTTTGTTATTGCAAACGTTTGCAAAAGAAATTCCACTCAACTAGACTGAGTAAAAATTACTTTCGGTATAGTTAAATGGCTTCATTAAGAATTACCATAGCGTTAGCAAGCAGCTATTTTGTATTTGCAATTATGCTCAATAGTGTAGGCACTGTTATTTTACAAGCAATTAATAGCCTGGATGTTAGCAAGACGGATGCCTCTATTTTAGAGGGATTTAAGGATTTGAGCATTGCCATTATGTCTTTTTTAGTCGCTTCATTCATTCCAAGAATAGGCTACAAAATCGCGATGCTCTGTGCATTATTGTTAGTGTCGGCTCTTTGTTTATTGGTGCCAAGCATTGCTGAATTTTGGGTGCTAAAAGCATTATTTGCAGCAATTGGTTGTAGCTTCGCTGTAGTGAAAATCTCTGTTTACTCAATTATTGGTCAACTTTCTGATAACGCGAACAAACATTCGTCTTTGCTAAACACTATTGAAGGGGTGTTTATGCTTGGGGTGTTATCGGGTTACTGGATCTTTGCATTATTCATCGATGCTAATAACCCCCAAAGTAATGAATGGTTGAATGTATATTACATGCTAGCAGCGATCGTCTTAGTGACTACCTTTACTGTTTTAACAGCGCCTATTAAATCTCCTGAGTTACATAACCAGAAACAGTCACAAGTAGACGCTTTCTTAGATATGCTGAAATTAACATACCAACCCTTAGTGCTTATTTTTGTAGTTAGTGCTTTTTTATACGTTTTAATTGAACAAGGAGTGGGTACCTGGCTGCCTACCTTTAACAATCAAGTTTTAAAACTCCCCGTTGATGTCAGTATTCAGCTCGCTAGTTTATTTGCTGCAGCGTTAGCGCTTGGCCGTTTGGTTGCTGGGCAAGTACTTAGGTTTATTAGTTGGTTCAAGATGTTATTGACTTGCCTGATTACAATGGGGCTGTTGATTTTACTTGTTTTACCTCTTACTCATGATGTTGATGGCAGCCAAGTAAAAAATATTTTTGATGTGCCTTTTGCGGCATATATGTTGCCTCTAGTCGGTTTTTTTATGGCACCTATTTACCCTTTACTCAACTCAGTCATGCTGAGTTCTTTAGAAAAGCATAAACATGCTGCGATGACTGGCTTAATCGTTGTTTTCTCGGCTTTAGGGGGCACCACGGGTTCAATAATTACGGGCTTTGTGTTCGATAAGTTTAGTGGCCAGCACGCCTTTTATTTAACTTTGCTGCCAATAGTCCTGTTGTTAGTAAGTGTTTCGGCGTTTAAAAAAGCGACGCTTGTTTTAGAAAATGGTCTGACACGTCAGGCAATTAAGGAATGATTA
This sequence comes from Pseudoalteromonas sp. MB47, assembly GCF_011319765.1. Taxonomy (NCBI): domain Bacteria; kingdom Pseudomonadati; phylum Pseudomonadota; class Gammaproteobacteria; order Alteromonadales; family Pseudoalteromonadaceae; genus Pseudoalteromonas; species Pseudoalteromonas sp. MB47. Next base: position 388,725 of record NZ_VFBD01000004.1, read on the forward strand.
TGAACTTTGTTAATAGCCAGCTATTTAAAGATGTGCAAATGGCAGAAATTTTTGCTGATTCTAAAACATTTGCAGATGCAGTCCCCAATTTATCTTGGCAGAGTGCGAGTGAGTTATACCAATTAGTAGGTCCTCTGCAAGGTGAAAAGCTTCGTGAGTTTGTTATGTCACACTTTTCATTCGCCAACCAAGCTATACCAATGGCGAAACTCAATACGACATCGGTAAACCAGTATATACTCGATCTATGGCCGCACCTGCATCGCAGTGCCGATAGTGATTTATCAAGCTCTTTGATGCCTCTACAGTTTGACTACATTGTTCCTGGTGGACGTTTTCAAGAAATTTACTACTGGGATAGTTACTTTACAGCATTAGGCCTTGAGGACATAGGCGACCTGGCAACCATTGAAGCCATGGTTAATAATTTTATTGACTTGCAAAAGCGCAATGGCTGCATTCCAAATGGAAATAGAGTTTATTACAGCTCTCGGTCTCAGCCGCCCGTTTTAGCTTTGATGGTTACGCTATTATGGGAGGCTAAATATGAGCAACGCAAAGACTTTTCTTGGCTAGAAAATGCGATAGCGGCATTAGAAGCTGAATATCAGTTTTGGATGAAAGGGTGTGAAGAGTTAGTTGACGATAAACAAGCTACTAAGCGTGTCGTTAAAATGTCTGATGGGGCTATTTTAAATCGATATTGGGATAGCGCCCGCTCGCCACGACCAGAGTCGTTGAAAGAAGATTTGCATGATGCGCAAAATCTTTCAGCTGATCAGCAGTTGAGTTACTTTCAAAATATTCGTGCTGCCTGTGAATCAGGGTGGGATTTCAGCAGTCGCTGGCTCAGTGAGCCAAGTGATTTGAAGAGTATTGAAACAACAAATATAGTACCCATTGATTTAAATTGTTTAGTTTATAACCTCGAAAAGACCTTAGAAAGGTTTTACAGCTTAATTAACAAAGAGCATAAAAGTCGAGCAATTGCTGAATTGGCATTATTTAGACTAGAAGCAATTAATCAATATTGTTGGGACAATGATAAAGGCGTTTATAGAGACTTTAATATTCGTTTAAATAAGCAAAGTCCCATTGATTCTATGGCAATGGCTGTACCTTTATTTGTCGGTGCAGCATCTGAGCAGCAAGCTCAGCAAGTAAAAACTAAACTAATGAGTGACTTTTTAAAACCTGGAGGGTTAGTTACAACATTATCTAATACTCCTCAGCAGTGGGATAGCCCTAATGGCTGGGCACCTCTGCAATGGTTTGCTGTTAAGGGTTTGCTTGACTATGGCTTTATCAGCGAAGCTGAAGCTGTCATGAAAAATTGGTTGAGTATGATCGAAATGCGTTTTGCTGAGGATAAGTGTCTTCTTGAAAAATACAATGTATGTGAATTGGTAAGTCGTGCTGGTGGCGGTGAATACACAGTACAACAAGGGTTTGGTTGGACGAACGGCGTAACATCACGTTTTTATAAACTACTCAATGACTCACTGTAAAAGGGGAGATGCGAGTATGGTTGTTTACAATTTGTTAACTCTCGCGTCTGGCCATCTAAATGGATTGGTGATGTTGTAAATTACTAAAATAAAGGATTATAAATGGTTGAATCATGTATCCAAATTGGGTATTGTGAATAAAATGTTTCAAGGAAGAAATGAGATGATTCAACCAACTTCTGTTTTTCTAAAAGCACAACCAAAACTGCAAAACCGTAGTCAAAGCTATCAATATTTAATCAAGATGCTTGATGCATTCTTTGTCCGCGTCAAAGTAGATACAAGCTTACCCCAAGATGCGATGCGCGACGAATTTGATCTTTATCTGATAGATAGCACTAACACCGATTGGAAAGACTTATTACCAGCAGAATTAGTACAACTTGCTAAGCAAAACTCAGTGGTTATTTTTAATGCAGATGCTGACGCCATCTGTGAAAAGAACCTACTTTTAAATGGCATTAAAGGCGTGTTTTTTGCCGAGCAATCACCTGAAGATATTTTTTCAGGGCTTGTGAGAGTGATCAATGGTGAGTTATTTTTTAGTCGTAAAAGTATTTCTACAACCTTTAATCACATGCTTTATGCTATGTCTCGTAGTCAATTTAGTGCCAGTAATGATTCGGTAAATAACGATATTGATCTCAGCTTACTAACTAAACGCGAGAAATCAGTGATTCATCTACTTGCACAAGGCGCGAGTAATCGAGATATCGCAGAGCGTTTAAACATCAGCGATCATACGGTTAAAACCCATCTTTACAGCGCATTTAAGAAAACATCATCACGTAATCGCGTAGAACTAGCTAACTGGGCACAAAGCTACATGGCAGTGAGTTTGTCTTTACAAAATACACAGTGATTATAATCCAAAGGTGTAAGTATTGCGTTTAAAGGAGAGTGATTTTACCCAGTGCTTAGCTCTAGCATGGTTAGTAGTAGTTCTTGGTGACGAAAGTCGGCAGTTCATTTTAAGTGTGTGACGCTGTGATGTTCAGCGCCACAATTCAATTAGACCGCTTTTGCAGCCCAAATACCTTTGTTAATACCTTTTAGTACAAGATCACTTAATGCTTTTTCTATTGCTTGAGTTACGCAGATGCTCATAGGCTCGTTGTCGGTAAAACCGGCTTCTGCTTCAGCTAAACGCTTGTAACTGACATAGCGAAAGAACCCTGCGCGCATTTCTTGACTGAGCACTTTTTTGCTTGTCGCAACGGATAGCAAAACTTGGCCTGTGCGAACATCGACAGCGCGTAAATAAATTGAGATTGCATCCTCACGGTATAACTCTGATGCGCCAATCCCGAAGTATTCCATCCCAATACCGCCCGTTTTAATATTAGTATCGTAGCTGATGATACCGCCTTCTAAGATTATTTTTGCAGTCGTAAGCGGTGGCAGTTCAGGCAGTTTGTCGTTTTCGGCTTGCGCGGCACGAATAATTTTACGCTCAGTCAAAATATTTTGTAGACCTTCACGTTCTACCGGAATAAACCAATCTGATTCATGTAATGCTTGCACTAAAATAGAGTTTGCGCCTTGGGTCACTGCGGTAGAAAACGAACTGACATTAGCTTGAGGTTTGTATTGCCCAGTTTGGTCGCGAAATGAATACACAGAAACAGGAATGCTGCCCACTGGTTGTGGAAGTGCTTGCAATGCCTTAAAGGTTTCTGTTGGCTCTAGTGTACTTGCGAGTTGCTTTGTCGGTGGAATTAAATTGCCCATTGATGAACAACCCGACAAAATTACGATTAGTGTGGTTAAGATTAAACTTCTCATTATCCAAACCTCGGTACTTCAATAACTGTAATTGTTCCATCAGAAGTATTTGTTATTCTTACAGTAATAGAATCGCTAGTACTGGTAATGATCTGAATTTCATAATCACCTGTCATGAAGATAGAGTCACCGTTAAAAATACTGTCGTCGATTTCATCACCAAACGCCATATCGGTGATCTCACGAACCATGCGATTTAAATAGGTACGCTCTAATGAGTCTTGAAATTTTTCACCATAAGTTTGTTCGATTGTTGGCGCTTTATGTTTATTCTGGGATTGCGCTTTATTAAGCAGCATGCTGCCATTGAGTGGACTGCCACCAAAACTTGGATTTATAGGGGTATAAACGAGTTCAGTTGCCCAACTGTAGAGGGGGCAGAGTATTATTATTAGTGTTGTTAAGTATTTCATTTTACCATCCATTTTTTGCCATATCAGGTGATGATTGCTGCATTTTGTTACGCGCCATTGCATCCATTACGCTATACATGGCTTGTTTAACACGCTCATCTAATGGCTCTAAACGACGCCCTAGGTAGGTAACGTACACAATTTGGTTGTTCATTCTTAAAACAAGGCGAGTACCCGCTCGAGGTAATACCGTTTCTTTTATTTCGATATTAAAGCCAGCTGTTGAAGGTAAGTCACGCCAAAGATTGGCAAACTCAAAATAAAATTGATGGCCAAATCGGCTAATGCTTCTATCGAGTACTAAACCATCAATTTCGAGATCTTCGCCATAACTAGCAGCACTATGAGCTGCAAGCAAGATACAACATATGCGGAGAAAGTTATTTAATTTCATAGCGAAATGAGGGAGCAAGGCTCCCCCTAAATATGATTATTCTTGGGTTACAGTCGCGATATTGCCATCACCTAGCTGAGTGATAACGACCGTGCTGTTAGAGCCAATCATTGAGCCTTCTACAAGGTTAGCATTACCTTCTTGGACAACTACCAGTGAATTACCTTCACCACCTAACAAGAATGCGCCTTCACCAATGCCTGCAACAAAGTTTTCAGAACCAGTTTGGCTAATATCAACTGAATTGCTACTTCCTTCCATGATAAGGTCAATCGCATTCAGTTCACCAACTTGTGTGAAAGCAACCTGGTTATTGTTGCTATCAAGCACACTTGCAAACGTTAGTGCGGCTTCATTTAGATTACCTTCTTGGTTAATCGCAATATCATTATCATTTGAAGATAGCGATGTATCTGGATAAGAAGACTGAACCAGTACCGTGTTTTCATCACCTGCTTGTGCAATATCAACGTTATTATCGTTGCCATTGAAGTTAGCAATATGTGCACTGTTTGCATCACCAATTTGGTTTGCAACAAATTCATTATCATTGCCAATTGCGCCAAGGTATACATCATTGCCGTTACCATTTTGGAATGCCGTTAGCTCGTTATCATTGCCAATTGCATCTAAGCCTGCAGTATTCCCATCTTGCTTTTGATTAACAAGTAACGTATTGCCGTCACCAATTAATACCGCTGATTCAAAGCTATTGCTGTTGCCTTCTTGGTCTGATTTAACTTCGTTATCATTACCTGTAACTTCAGCAATTAACGCAGTGTTTGAGTCGCCATCTTGCTCAAGTTCAACTTCGTTGTAATCACCACGAACAGAAGTTAATGTTGCACTGTTAAAGGCACCGGTCTGGTCAATTGTAATGTCGTTGCCATTGCCGACAATTTCATCTGACGTAAAGGCGTTGAATAAGCCTTCTTGAGCTACTTCAATCGTGTTGTCATCACCAATGACAGTATTAAATGTAGCTTCATTTAATAAACCAACTTGCTCAGAGCTTACTGTGTTGCTATTGCCTTCTAAATCGAAGTTGTAGAACCAGTGGCCCCCATCACCTTGGGTTACAGTAATTGTATTTTCATCACCTGTAACTGTGTTAATAGCTTCATTATTAATACCAAAGAAGCCAGCACCTTGTTGTTCAACACGAATAGCGTTGTCGTTACCTACTGTTTCAGACAGTGCGCCATTCATTGTGCCATTCTGAGTATGAGCAACATCATTGAAATCACCTGTATTATAAATAAGTGATAAGTTAGATGTTTGTGCTTGGTTAACTTGAACCATATTGCCGTCACCAATACTGACGGTTTCTGCACGTTGTCCAGTGCCTTGCTGGGTAATAACTGCTTCATTACCCACACCTGTTACAGATACTTGATCTAGAATAATTGAGTTGCTAACACCTAAAGTTGTTACCTGAGTAGCAAGCTCAGAGCTAGACTGCGCTTTGTCATCAGTATTTGCGTTAGCAGCAAAGCTTGAACCGAGTGCAAAGGTGATTGCACAGGTAAGAAGAGACTTTCTTAACTTCATGATTATTTCCTTTAAATTATTATTAATCAAAGCCCTAAAATATTATTTTTGCTTTTAGGGCCATGTACCGGCATGCCTTGCCGGATTAAATTGCGTGATATTCAAGTGTTCGCTAACAATCAGAAGTGAATGAAGCAAAATTGTTAAATGCACTGAAAAGATAAAGCAATTAACAGAAAATCACTTTAGACAGATATGGAATAATATAAAATCAGCAGTTTTTGTGGTTTTAATTAATTCTTTATTTTCATGATCTTATAATTATCTAATCAGGTTTTGATATGAGGAATTATTACAAAGCAGTAAAAAAGTTTGATAAATAACCTCGGCTAATTGACGCTCCATTTGTCACGAAAAAGGCTGATTTTTATCTGAATTTAGAATCTAAATTGGTAAAAAAGCATGGATTTGCTGCCTGTTTAATTTTTTTCCTTGCCTGTTATCTGCAATTCGCCATTTATGGGGTATGCCGCGTGATAATCATTTTCAGAAGTAATGAGCTTTGGTGGTCGAATCATGTTGATTCGGTCAGTATTACTAATTATGGATAGTAAATATGAAAACTAAATTATCTGTATTAAGCCTCGCCTTATTACCTTGTATAGGTGCTGCGCAAATCAGCACACCAGCAAAAACAACTCTCGTCGGTGCAAGTGAAGATTCTGTACTCGTTATGTATAAAAAGGGCACTTCTGCAGCAATGCGTGCTCATGCTCGTAGCTTAGTCAGAGCCACAATCAGCGATATGAATAAAGATGGTGTTGATGATAATTACTCAGCGATTTTATCTGGCCGTTTAGCTAAGTTTAAAATTGCAGGAATGAGTACAAAAGAAGCTATCAAGCGTCTACAAACTCATGCCGCCATAGAATATGTAGAACCAGATTATCGAGTCTCAATTGCAAGTGCGCCTAATGATCCAGATTTTTCATCATTGTGGGGGTTACACAATGAAGGTCAGACAGGTGGTGTAGATGATGCTGACATCGATGCGCTTGAAGCATGGTCTATCTCAACAGGTAGTCGCGATGTTGTTGTTGGTGTGATTGACACGGGTGTTGATTACAGCCATGAAGACTTAGCTGATAATGCATGGATCAACCCAGGCGAAATTCCAGGAGATGGCATCGATAACGACGGTAATGGTTATGTTGATGACGTTCACGGTATTAATGCTATCACTGACTCTGGTGATCCAATGGATGACCAAGGCCATGGTACTCACGTATCGGGTACAATTGGCGCGTCAGGTAATAACAGCACGGGTATTGTAGGTGTTAACCACGAAGTATCGATTGTAGGTTGTAAATTTTTAAGTGCAGATGGTACCGGTTCCACTTCTGACGCTATTAAATGTATCGATTACATGGTTGATCTTAAGAATCAAGGCGTAAATTTACGTGTTCTAAATAACAGTTGGGGCGGTGGTGGCTTTAGCCAAGCTCTAGCGGATGCTATCACAGCGAGTGAACAAGCTGATATCTTATTCGTTGCTGCTGCGGGTAACGATGCGGTTGATAATGACCAAAACCCTCACTATCCGTCAAACTACGAGCACGACAGCGTATTATCTGTTGCCAGCACTGATAGCAGAGATAACATGTCTAGCTTTTCACAATGGGGTTTAACCAGTGTTGATTTAGGTGCACCGGGTAGTGCTATTTTATCAACGGTACCGGGCAATGGTTATGCTAGTTATTCGGGTACTTCAATGGCAACACCACATGTTGCGGGTGCCGCAGCATTAGTGCTATCGATTAATCCTGATTTAACAGCGCTTGAACTCAAAGAGTTGCTAATGAATAGCGGTGACCAGAATGAAGCACTACAAGGTAAAACAGTGTCTGGCAATCGTTTAAATGTGAATCAGGCACTAGAACAAGCTGATCCGACTCCAAGCTTCAAAATCTCGGTTTCGCCAAGTTCACAGCAGATTACTGCTGGTGAAACGGCAACTTATACCTTTGAAATTGGCTCAATCGCCCAGTGGGAAGGTGTTGTTAGCCTAGCACTTCAAGCTGACTTAGCGGGCGCAACGCTATCGCAAACTGAGGCGGTACCGGGTGATGTAGTTACTTTAACTGTACCAACAGAAGAGGCAACAGCGTGGGGTAGCTATAGTTTTGTTGTTGATGCAACATCGGGCGAGCTAGCTAAACAAAGCAGTGCGTCATTGTTTGTTAACCCTGTTGGCTTAAATGACTTTACTTACTCAAATGAAACACCAGTGTCTATTCCAGATAACAATGACACGGGTGTTGATTCAATCATTACAGTTGCAGATGAGCTGACGGTTTTCTCAACGGATGCAAGTATTGATATTGCTCATACTTACATTGGTGATTTAGTTGTTACCTTAACGTCGCCGCAAGGTACAACAGCTACACTACACAGCCAATCAGGTGGTGGTGCCGACGACCTAGTACAAAGCTATTCGCTAGCAAACTTTAATGGTGAAGTTGCGACAGGTGATTGGGTACTTAATGTGAAAGACGTACTGTCAGCTGATACGGGTACTTTAAACAGCTGGTCACTGACGTTTAGCGCTATTGGTGAAGTAAGCCCGCAGCCACCACAAGCTGGCTTTGCATTTGAAACATCAGGCTTAAATGTCACTTTCACTAACACCAGCACTGATAGTAACGATGATATTGTTGCTTGGGCGTGGGACTTTGGTGACGGTGCTTCTTCAACAGATGCTGACCCTATGCATAGTTACGCACAAGCGGGTAGCTATGAAGTAACGCTAACTGCGACCGATAGCGAAGGTCAAACAGATACGTTTACACAAACGGTTGTGGTATCTGATGTCGAAATTGAGCTATCTGTTAAACGTGCAAGTAAAACACGATTAGGTACGATGCGTGTTGATTTAGGTTGGCAAACAGTGGCCGATCAAGTAAGCATTTATCGTAACGGTGAACTACTTGAAACAGTCGCTGATCGTGGTTTCTACCGCGATGTACAGCGTAAGGCTGAGTTGCCAAGCTATGAGTATCAAGTCTGTGTAACTGAAACGACTTGTTCTAACCCAGTAACAGTGTCCTTCGACTAACATTGTTCCACACGACAAAGCCCAGTTTCCCCGCTGGGCTTTTTTATTTGTATTACAAAATGAGTTTTCTACTACAACAATGTATAATATGCGCCCTTTAAATGTTGACTTGTCGTATTGATGTGGGGTTGTGAGTGAAAGCATTGCTGAAACAGCATGGTGTAATTTTTATTCTTCTAAGTATGCTAACCGGGTTAATGGGGGCATTCGTTAACCCATTGATGAGCTTATTTATTGTAGAAGGGCTGCGAGCACCCCCTATGTACTTAGGTGTTTATGTGGTGGCGGTCACCATTATGGGGTTAGTTATCAGTCAGTGGCTAGGTAGCATGGCTGATAAAGGCACCAGTGCGCGAAAGTTATTTATGGTGGCTGTATCGGGTATGGTGTGTGCGTTAGTGGCCTTTGCGAATGCTACTGCATTTTGGCAAGTCTTGCTCGCAGGCGTGTTGTTTCTTGCGATGGGTAATGCGGCAATTCCGCAAATGATGACCGTGGCAAGACAATGGGCTGGGCGTCAACAGAACATCGACATCACCAGTTTTAATTCCCGTTTACGTGCTGCTATTTCCTTTGCTTGGGTGGGCGGTCCGCCACTTGGTTATTTGTTAGCCGCTGGAGGCGAGTTTAGCCGCTCGTTTTACTTTGCTGCGGTGTGTGCCTTGGTTGCTCTTTTTTTTGCATTTAAGTTTATTCCTGACTACAGCGCTAAGAAATCACAAAACGGCAGAGAGCCTGCAGCCGCAGCGAGTTTATCATTTTGGTTGTTGGGCTTAGCTATTATGCTTGGTTCAACGGGCAATATTATGTATTCATCGGCACTGCCGCTCTATAGCATTACTGAACTAGGATTCGCTGAACATACGCCTGGGCTGTTTATGGGTGTAGTGGCGCTGTTAGAAATTCCTATCATGCTGTATGGGGCAAAGCTTGCTAAAAAATACAGTAAAGTGTCGATGCTTGCGGTGGCATTTTGTTGTGCCATTGTATTTTATTTAGGGGTATTTTTTGCCACTCAAGTTTGGCATTTGATCGCGTTGCAAGTATTGAATGGGTTGTTTTACGGTATTTTTGCGGGCATTGGCTTAACCGTATTACAAGATCAGCTCCCCGAACGAATAGGGTTTACCTCAGCGTTTTACACGAACGCCATTAAACTGGGTGTTATGTGCGGGGCAGGGGCAACTGGGGTTGTTGCACAGTTTTATAGTTTTAGGTTTGCAACACTTGGCTCAATGTTAGCAGCAAGTTTAGCCCTTGGGTGCTTAATACTATTTAGTTATGTAAAACGAAATGAGCAGCAACCTAGTCAAATACAGCACCCTTTTGTTACTGTTGGTAAGAACACATAAACGCAAAAAGCCCAGTAAACACTGGGCTAAAACGAGGGAGGAGAGTAATTAATAGAAAGAGTATTTTAAAGTAAGCGACGTTGTACGGCCGTTGATAGTACGGGCACGAATAATGTCGTTATCTGGTACTGAGCCTTCTTCTGCTTCTGTGATACCTACGGTGTCGAACAGGTTGTTCACGTTAAGCGATAGACTTAAGTTTTCAGATAGATTGTAACTTACAAAGCCATTCACTTGTGTATAGCCATCAAACTCAAGGTCGTTACTGTCTTGTGCGTAAGCATCCGTTGTACCAATAAAGCTTAGGCCTGCAGCACCTTTGTCAAAGTTGTAAGTTGCCATTAGAGAGTAAATAAGGTCAGCTTGACGACGTGGTGTATTACCGACTAACTCTGGCGATAACGCATCTTTAGCAATTTCTGCGTCTGTCCAAGTAAAGTTACCACGGAAATCCCAATCACCTACGTAGTAGGTTGATTCAACCTCAATACCTTTTGCTTCGTACTCGCGGTCAAAGAACTTTTGTGATGTTGCTTCGAAGTTTTGCTCTTCTGTTTCTGCGTAGAATGCAGTTGCAAATACTGATAGTGAATCAAAACGTTTTTTCACACCGATTTCGTATTGATTTACTTCATCAATTGCATCGGCTTCGGCAACCGAACCATCTGCTTCTACTTTACCAAATAATAAGCGGTCTGCATTCGCGCGGCCGCCTTTACTTAAGCGGGCAAATGTCGCAAAGCTTGGATCAATTTGGTAGTTCGCACCAATTGAGTATGAGCTGTAGTGCCAGTCGTAGTTAACAATGCTAGGATTTGCATTATCAATACCAGCAACACTTTGCTCAGGAATTGAGATGGTACCGTCGCCATTCATATCAATTGTTGATGTTACGGCACCTGCGTAGTTACCGCGTGCTTCACCTGAATCATAGCGAGCACTTGCATCAATGCTTAAATCGCCAAACTTAGTGGCTAAGTTAATGTAAGGTGCGCGTGTTTCGTATTCTGTGTCGTAGTTACGTTGACAGCAGTTACCCCAGTAAGGTGTACCATAAGCGTACAAGCCATTATCTGAGTAGCTGTCGCCATTTGCAGCGTAAACGTCAAGTAATGCCGCGTTGTCGCCTTTTAGCTCCATAACATATGAGTTCCAAAGCCACGACATATCAATCGATTGGCTTGATGCAAAGTAACCAAACGTGACACTGGTGTCATCAGAGAACGACTTAGTTAACTTAAGGTCATTAACAATTGAGCCCATGTCGTTTAGCGTTACATCGAATGTGTGAATACGCATTGCTAAATCGTCATCGCCATAGGCTTCGCCTGCTGAACCACCATTTGCATAAACAAGCGATGCACCATCACCAGCAATACTAGAAGCAATAGAGCTTGCACTTGCAACTTCAGCTGGAATAAGAGAAATAAAGTTACCGCTTACTGATGACGTTCTAAAGCGGTTTTCGATGCGCCAGTCGTTTTCTAAATCAAATGCTGCTTCAAAACCTACTGAGGTAACAACTGGGTTCATACCGTCGGTCATATCGCCCGTGCTGATTTGGTTATCACCATTTAAACGCAGCGTTTGTGTGAAAAGAGCAGAATGCGGCGTATCTGATTGCGCATCGAAACCTGGGATTGAATCGCCATCTGAGTACATAGGCATAGGTAGGTAACCTACGCTTTTATCATCGAGGTGTTTAAAGTACACACGTACATAACCGGCATCAAATTCTTTCGTTAGGTTTGCCTTAATTTGGCCACCTTTATTAGATGTATAACCAGTTTCACGCGGGCCTTCGCCTTGGCGAACAAAGCCACCAATGTGATAGCGCACACTGTCGTTTAGGTAAGTACCATACTCAAAGTCCGTACGAATAGAGTCATAATCAAGGCCAACAGTGGTTGATACACTGCCTGATTCGTTCTCACCTGTTTTTGAAATAAAGTTGATGATACCACCTGGGGCATCACTTGCTGCTGTTGATGCTGAGCCACCACGGATTGATTCAACACTTTGTACTGTTGAATCTAAACGCATGAAAATGTCTGCGTTACCAAAGGCAATATCGCCAAACTGCATAACAGGTAAGCCATCTTCTTGTAGTTGCAAGAATTTAGCACCGCCCGATGCAACCGGTAAACCACGTACCGCGATATTTGCGTTACCTTCACCGCCCGTCGATTCTGAACGTACACCCGGAATTGTTCTGAAGGCTTCTGCAGTAGAGCGTGGTGTTGATACTTCAATTTCAGCTAATGTAACACTGCTAACCGATGAGCTTGATGCCATGATGGTTGTACGGCGTGGTACACCGGTTACAACGATAGTTTCAAGGCCGCTTTTTTTAGCCTCAGGTTGTGCTTGCTCTTCGGCGTGTAAGTTTTGGCTTACTGCTAATGCAAGCGCGCTTAATGTATAAAGGGCATGTTTGTGTGTTGTCATAATGTGCCTCGTCTCAATCCCAGATGGTTTGTTGTCTAAATTGTTTTCTTAATCGATTAAGTTAAGATAACAATAATTTTACACAGTGCAAGTCTTTTTAGTGAAAAACTTGCACGATTTATGTTCGATAATTGATTTTTAACGATTTTTATTTAGTGGCTTAATGCACTGTGCTGCGCTAACGCTTGCTCAGCAGGGTTACGTAAGTAGTTATATAGCATGGCTAAAAACAGTAAACATGCGAAGCCTGTTGCGAGATAAAAGCCGTAACGAATGTGGCCAAAGTAGTCACTGATCACACCCATTAATAATGGGCCTGCTGCCGCAGAAAGGGCGGTAAAAAACAAAATAACTCCAGCTACCGCACCGTGTTGCTGCACCGCAAAGCAAGAAATACCTTTTGAGTTTAAAGTTGGGTAGATCATCGACATGAACAGCCCAGATAAAGGGAGTAAGAATACCGCCCAATCAACGCCACCGAAGATTAAGCCTAAATAACACAGTGCAATTCCTAAGCTTAAATACAGCATCGCCGCTTGCCAGCTTAAGTGATTTAATAGCCATACCGCTAAAAACCGCCCCGCAGCGCGTAAAATGAAAAATAAGGTCAGTGCATAGGTTGCCAGTAATTGCCACGGGCCGTCGTAATCGCCAAGTAGAGTAGGCATCCAAACGTATATTGCTACTTCGGTTGCAACATAAAGGGCAATTGCTAATGAAAAGCCCAGTGCATAAGGGTTTTTCATCATGCTCATGGTGGTTGCAAGAGAGGCCGGTTTTGCGTGTTCTTCTAGCTTTTTAGGTTTAGGGTAATCTGCACGCCAAGCAATTATGGTTAAAATCAAACATAAAACCCCAGCGATAACATAAAGGTAGGTCCAGCTAACCTGTTGGGTGATTAAAAAGCTGACAAGGGCAGGGCCTACAATGGCGCCAACACCAAAGAAACCTTCGACCAAATTCATGGTTTTTGTGTGCTCTAAATTGTTTGTAGAAATATCACCTAACAGTGCCAAAGCACCGGTTTTAAATAGGCCAATAGCAAGACCAATACAGCTAAGCAGCACTACAAATACGCTAAAACTACTGCTAACAGCAAATAGAAAACAACAAATGGTGAAGATGCCGAGTCCTAGCATGATGGTTTGTTTGCGGCCAAAGCTGTCGGCCAAAAAACCTAAAAACAGGCCACTAAAAGCAATAAGTGCCATCGGTGCATAATGGAAAGCACTGGCTTGGGTCATGCTTAAATTAAATTCTTCGATAAGCTCAGGTATGATCATACCAACCGCATCAGAGGTCATCGCAAACATAAAAAACATCATGTATGTCAGCCATCTAATGGTTTGCAAAGGATCGTGTGTTCTATTCATTGTTGTATCCCCACCGAAAGGTCTGCGCCTTTACTATGTATATTAGTGTATAAAAACTATAAAAACTGCTTGAATAATTTGCTGTCGTGGTTAAAGATATATCTTAATCGATTAAGTTTCAACTTGGTATTAACAATTATGATCAACAATAAAGTGCAATTAATCACCTACGCAGACCGTATTACTGGTCAAGGTATTGATGAATTAAGTAATTTATTAAATGGCCCACTTAACAATGTGTTTGCAGGTGTACATTTGTTGCCATTTTATAATCCGATTGATGGCAGTGATGCTGGCTTTGATCCTATTGATCATAGTGAAGTAGACTCGCGCCTTGGTAGCTGGGACGATATAAAAGTCCTTGGTGCAAACTATGACTTAATGGCTGACTTAATTGTTAACCATGTTTCAGCACAATCTTTCCAATTTAAAGATGTACTCGCTAAAGGCAAGCAATCTGAATTTTGGGATTTATTTTTAACCAAAGATGATGTATTCCCAAATGGCATGTCTGAGGCTGAACAACAAGCGATTTATCGTCCGCGTCCAGGTAGTTGTTTTACACCAATTACATGTGGTGACGGCCAAAGCTATGATTTTTGGACCACTTTTACCGATAACCAAATTGATATCAATGTGAAATCAACGGCGGGTATCGAGTATTTAGATACGGTGCTTGGCAAATTTGCTGATAATAATGTCAATATTATTCGTTTAGATGCGGCAGGCTATGCGATTAAAGAAGCTGGCACAAACTGCTTTATGTTGGATGAAACCTTTGAATATTTAAATAAGCTTTCGGCGCAAGCTAATGAAGCGGGTATGGAAACCATTGCCGAGATCCATAGCCATTTCCAAACTCAGGTTGAAGTCGCAAAGCGTGTAAATATGGTTTATGACTTTGCTTTACCACCCCTTATTTTACACAGTTTGTTTAGCAATGATGCGCAAGCATTACTGAATTGGCTAACTATTTCGCCGCGTAACTGTTTAACAGTACTTGATACTCATGATGGCATTGGCATCATTGACGCAGGCCCGATGGGTGATAAACCGGGCTTATTAGACGCTGCGCAAATTGATAACTTGGTTGAAACTATTCATGAAAAGAGTGAAGGGCAAAGCCGCCTAGCGACTGGTGCAGCAGCAAGTAATGTCGATTTATATCAAGTAAACTGCACATATTACAATGCCTTGGGCGCAGATGACTTTGATTACTTATTAGCGCGTGCAATTCAGTTCTTCGCACCAGGTATTCCACAAGTTTATTATGGTGGCCTGTTCGCTTGTGAGAACGATATGGAATTATTGGCTCGTACCAATGTTGGTCGTGATATCAATCGCCCTTACTTAAATGCGCAAGACATTGATGCTGCGCTTGCTAAACCTGTGGTGAAAGGTTTAATCAAGCTGATTCAATTACGTAATGAGCATCCAGCTTTTAACGGTGAGTTTATTGCTAAAGGTGAAGGCAGTGTGTGCCGTTTAAGCTGGCATGATGATACCAGCTCAATCGAGTTAAAAGTTGACTTTGCTAGCCGTGAAGTGATCATTGTTGATCACCGTGAAGGCGAACAAAGTATTGTTGATTTGGCTGACTTTTTAGCTTAACTACTTTGACCCAATTGCAGTTGATAGTCGATTTCGGCTGTTTGCTGCTCTTTCGATAGAAACAAGGTCGCAGCAATACGGCCTTTTTCTTCGCTATTTTGATGAACAGTGGTGAGTTTTGGCACAAATCGTTGGCCTTCATCGATGCCATCAAAGCCAACAATTCTGACATCTTCAGGAACCGATAAGCCCATTTTTAATGCTTCGCGCATGGCGGCAAGGGCGATCAAATCACTCATACATAACAATACGTTTGGCCTTGGTGTACTGTTAAGTGCTTCTTTGGCGGCAATGCTGGCAAAGCGCTCGCTGCTTTCAGGAATATTCCATGTTCTATCATCACCCAGGGTGATGCCAGCATCGCTGATTGCTTGGTGATAACCGCGCAGTCGTTGATGAGCAATCGACTGACCTGCTTCAAACTCATGATGTTCGTATACTCGGCATAATACGTCGTTATCGAGTAAACGCAGGCCTAAAATAGCAACCCGATCATCATTTTTGTGAAGTGCGTGTTTTGCAATATCAAAGCTGGCTTGTTGGTTGTTTACGTTTACGGAGGCATCGCGACCGATATTAAAATCAACCGTTACCACATGTTTGGCAACCTGTTTTAATTGCTCAACAAGTTGCTTATTACGTGGGCGGCCGTAGCAAATAAAACCATCTACAAAGTCGACAACGCTATTTAGGTTATCGCTGTTGCCTGAAAATAATAAAAGGTTAATACCATTTTTTTCGAGCACTGCTGACACACCGCGCATAAAGCTGCTAGCAACCGGGTCAGATATCATATATTCAACGCTGTCTGGTAATACTAACGCAACAATATTAAAGGTGCCTCGGCGCAACGATTGTGCCGCCTTGTTAGGGCCAAAATAGCCAAGCTTTTTACAGGCAGCCAAAATCTCTTCGCGGCGTGCTTTCGATAATTGATCAGGGCGGTTAAACGCATTTGATACAGTGGCATTTGAAACACCTAACTCTTGGGCAATACTTTTCAGCGTCCAACTTTTTGGCTTTGTCATTGTAGGTTCTTAATCGATTTACTTAATTGTAAATTACCATATAAAGAGTCGAAAAAAAGTGTTTTTAGTCATAAAAATAGGCGTACCATAAAAGAATGAGTACGAGGGTGAGAAAAAGGCGAGTAGCGAGTGATTTCTAAGTTACCAAAATGGGTTGAGGTTGGTGCATTTATTTTGGCGCTGGTGGCTGGGTGTGTGAATGCAGTTGGTTTACTTAGCTTTGAGCATCAAGCGGTATCGCATTTATCGGGAACCGCAACCTTGCTTGGCGCAGATCTCATGCATGGCAATAGCCTTGATGCTTTACATTTATTAGGTGTATTACTGTCATTTTTAGTTGGGTCTGGTATTGCCGGGTTCTTGCTGCATAGTTCAGCACTTAAACTAGGTCGTCATTACGACACGGCATTGCTGATCGAAGCAGGGCTTTTACTGGGCGCACTTTGGTTATTATTTAATGGCTCGGGCTACGGGCACTTTTTAGCGTCTGCGGCATGTGGCTTACAAAACGCCTTGGCAACAACTTACAGTGGTGCAATTGTGCGTACAACCCATGTAACGGGTATTTTTACTGATTTAGGTATTATGTTTGGTCGGGTTTTACGTGGCGAGGCGCTTGATAAACGTAAGGCTAAACTGTTCGGCCTAATCATTATTGGCTTTATATTTGGTGGCTTAGCAGGGGCGTGGTTATTTGCAAAAATGACCTTTGCGGCGCTTTATGTACCAAGTGCCATTTGTATTTTACTCGCCTTAACCTATCGCGTTTATTCTCATCGCAATCCAGAACTTAATGATTAGCGATACTTTTTGGGGTTGCGCCAAAGGCCTGTTTAAATACACGGCTAAAATGGCTTGGGTTATTAAAACCTAATTGGTAACAAACTTGGCTAATCGCCTCGCCTTTCTCAAGCAATTTATACGCTTTTTGTAAGCGTAATTGTTGTTGCCAAAGAGCGGGCGTAACACCAAAGGCTAGTTTAAATTGCTGATAAAATTTACTGCGGCTCATACAGGCTATTTTACATAACACATCAATATCAATATTCTCAGCAAGGTGCTGTTCTATATAACTAATTACATGACTTAACGGGGTTGCGAGCTTGCCTTGCTTACAACTTGCAATCATTAAATCTCGGCTTTGCTGCTGTAACAGGCGGGTTATGAGTTCATTAAGTGATAAATCAATTAAGTAATCGCGGTGTTGTTCATTTTCACTAAACAGGGTGATCATGCGCTCCAGCAGTTGTTGAGTTTGCGGATTATGCTGGGCGTGCACTAACTTGGCTTGATATTGAAAAAAGTCATCCTGGGTAATTTGCTGGTTAAAATTAAGAGCATCAACTACTTGGCTTATTTTATCGGTACTGATTTCAATCGCTAAACAGGTTGTTGGCTGATTGAGAGATGCATTGGGAAAGTCTATTAGCACCCCTTGCTCTGGGGCAAGTACAAATGATTGGTTTGGTAAAAACTCTTCATGATAATCACTGTCGGCAACATGCATGATTTTTTTACCGCTGATCATGCCACAAAATAATAGTTCAGTGGAATGTAACGCCACTTTTTGGGCATCTAAATAGGTGTCGTAAATACTTAATTCGGCATGTTCGCCCGCAAAACTGACTTTATTTTCAATAAGCACATCAATGCGTTGTCGTTTTTTATCTAAACTTCTGCTACTAACTGATGTGTTCATTGTTGCCTCGCTGTCGTCCTAAATTCTGGACAAATAGTCAAAAAGTCTGGACTAGGAATCAAGTGTGTTTTCAGTAACTGAGCTAACTTCAATTGTTAGCGGTTCATTAAACAATAACCTACCGCATAATTTAGTCAATGCTAAATAAAACACAACAATTTGAAGAGAGAACACATTATGATTTATGCAAATCCAGGCAGTGAAGGCGCAAAAGTTAACTTTAAAGCGCAGTATGAGAATTATATTGGTGGCCAGTGGGTTGCCCCTGTAAAAGGAGAATACTTTGAAAACATTAGCCCAGTAAACGGTAAAGTGTTTTGTAAAGTACCTCGTTCATCAAAAGAAGATATCGAGCTGGCACTTGATAAAGCCCACGATGCAAAAGGGGCATGGGGAACAACGTCGGTCACCGAGCGTAGCAATATCTTATTAAAAATTGCCGATCGTATTGAACAAAACCTAGAAATGCTGGCAGTGGCCGAAACCTGGGATAACGGTAAAGCAATCCGTGAAACACTTGCGGCAGACGTGCCACTCGCGGCTGATCACTTTCGCTATTTCGCAGGTTGTGTGCGTGCGCAAGAAGGTTCAATCGGTGAGATAGATGAAACCACGGTTGCCTATCATTTTCATGAGCCACTGGGTGTAGTCGGGCAAATTATTCCTTGGAACTTCCCATTGTTAATGGCGGCGTGGAAACTTGCACCAGCCCTTGCTGCCGGTAACTGTATTGTTTTAAAACCAGCTGAACAAACGCCTACATCTATATTAGTGCTGCTTGAAGTGATTGGTGATTTATTGCCTGCAGGTGTTCTAAATGTGGTTAACGGCTATGGTAAAGAAGCAGGCGAAGCGCTGGCAACCAGTACTCGAATTGCGAAGATTGCCTTTACAGGCTCAACGCCAGTGGGTTCACATATTTTAAAATGCGCTGCTGATAATATTATTCCTTCGACGGTTGAGCTAGGTGGTAAATCACCAAATATCTTCTTTAACGATGTCATGGAAAAAGACGATGAGTTTTTGAGTAAAGCGATTGAAGGGGCTGTACTTGCGTACTTTAACCAAGGTGAAGTGTGTACGTGTCCATCGCGTTTATTTATTCAAGAAGATATTTATGAGCAATTTATTGAGCGTGTTCTTGCCCGAACTCTACAAATTAAACGGGGTAATCCACTTGATACCGAAACTATGGTGGGTGCTCAAGCATCACAAGCTCAGTTTGATAAGATCCTAAGCTACATCGAAATTGGTAAACAAGAAGGGGCCGAAGTTCTCGCTGGCGGCGAAGTCGAGCAACTGTCTGATGAGTTTAATGGCGGTTACTACATTCAACCAACGCTATTAAAAGGCACTAACGACATGCGCGTGTTCCAAGAAGAGATTTTTGGCCCGGTTATTTCAATGTCGACTTTTAAAGATGAAGAAGAAGCGTTAGCCCTTGCTAATAGCTCTGAGTTTGGCTTAGGTGCTGGTGTATGGAGTCGAAACATGAACCGTGCTTATCACTTTGGTCGTAAGATTGAAGCGGGCCGTGTTTGGACCAACTGCTATCACATGTACCCAGCACACGCTGCGTTTGGTGGTTATAAAAAGTCAGGCATAGGCCGCGAAACACATAAACTTGCCCTTGATCATTACCAACAAACTAAAAACCTATTAGTCAGTTACAGTGAGAATCCACTGGGTTTCTTTTAAAAGCAATTTCTTATTGTTGTCGAAACTACCCAAACGCCACATCTAGTGGCGTTTTTATTTTATAACGGGCATAAAAAAGCCCGGCGAACACACAAGCCAGGCTTTTCGACAACAATTTGGTGGAGTCACCGCGTGTGCAGTGACTCGGAATAAAAAAGCTTAGAGAACACACAAACTAAGCTTTTGACAACAATTTGGTGAGTCACCGCGTGTGCAATGACTCGGAATAAAAAAGCTTAGAGAACACACAAACTAAGCTTTTGACAACAATTTGGTTGAGTCACCGCGTGTGCAATGACTCGGAATAAAAAAGCTTAGAGAACACACAAACTAAGCTTTTGACAACAATTTGGTTGAGTCACCACGTATGCAGTGACTCGGTATATAAAAAAGCCCAGAGAACACACAAGCTAGACTTTTTGTGACAACAATTCGGTTAGCGCAAACACGCTCAATGGTGTGAAGCTGTTTAGCTTAAAAGCGCTGATGAGTTAACTTTAGAGTAATCCTTCTAATTCGACAAACGATTAAAATAAACCTGATAGATGAATTTTTTTAATCTATTAGCATGTGAAGTACTTTTTATTGCCACAACAATGCCTTAGTGATTAAATAGGGTGTTTTTTAAACATAATAATTATTTAAAATGGATTTTTATGAAACGTTTGACGCTTTACTTATCACTCATCTTTACAGCTCTAAACTTTAGCCCTTTTGGTGTTAATCTATGTCGCGCCGATGAGGGGCGTACAGTCACTCACTCTGAAATTAATTGGTCTGAACTTGCTATAAAAGATGTTGAAGCGGCTTATCAATTATCGGTTATCAATCACCCAGGGATGCATGATGCACGTAACCCTGGTTTTGCTAAACAGCTTGAAAAAGCAAAGCAAGAAGGCTTAAAGCTGGCTGTAAAAGCGCATAGTTCACAAGGTTTTGCTGCGGCTATTGCACGTTTTAGAACTGTACTACAAGATGGTCATGCGGGAGCGATTGATACCTTACCAAGTGAATTAAAACCACAAAGAAGTTGGCCGGGCTTTTCAACTGTATGGCGCGGTAATGCGTTAAAAGTGTATTACAGCGAATTAGATACAGTTGCCAAGGGCGATAAGCTCGTAAGCTGTGATAATACAGCAATTAATACTTTGCTCGTTGAACGTGTTTTTCGCTATTACGGCGAAGTTGAGCAACCTGGTAGTTGGTGGAATCATGGCTGGCGACTAACTATTGATGACGGAAACCCGTTTTTATCGCCACTTGAAAGCTGCACATTTGAAAAAGCCAACGGCTCTGTTTACAGCTTAAAGTTAAATTGGCGCATTAGGCCTGATGATGTCAGTGGTAAACTTAAACATGCTTACAACGGCGACAAGTTACCAATTGCGCTTAATTGGCCTTTAAAGGATATTGCGTGGATCAGTATGCCAACGTATGCACCCAATGAGCAGCAGCAAGCAGATTACCAAACGATGCTGAGCGCCATTGAACAGCAACATGATAAGTTAATGCAAGCTAAAGCTGTGGTGCTTGATCTTCGCCATAATCAAGGTGGCTCATCGATGTGGAGTGAGCAAATAGCCTCAGCACTTTGGGGTAGTGAACAGTTTAAATATGGCCGCTATGAGTTAGACAAAAATACCCAAGTGTGGTGGCGTGCTTCTAAAGGCAATACTGACTATTTTGGCGATGTAGTCGCAAGCTATGATAAAGCTAGCCCTTGGTATCAATGGTTAAAGACGACTCACGAAAGTATGCAGGCGGCTTATGAAAAAGGTGAACATTTTTATGTTGAGATACCTGCAGCAGAGCAGCCAGCATTGCCAAAAAACGCCAGCAAGTTTACTACACCGGTTTATGTGATTGTGCCAGGGCAATGTGCCAGCGCCTGTTTAGACGCACTTGATAGTTTTAAATTATTTGCAAACACACAGTTAGTTGGCGCACCAAGTAGTACCGATTCTACCTATATGGAAGTGAGGCTCGAAACCCTACCTTCAGGTTTTGCTAAAGTCATTTTGCCGATAAAGGTCTATGTGAACAGACCCCGAGAAAAAGGCTTTTATTATCAACCTGATATTCAATTCAATGAACTTGAATGGACAACGCAAGCGCTTGTTAAAATGATTGCTGAGTTGTAATTAAGCAAGTTCTTCTTGCTTTTTTATATTATATGAATACGATCTATATACGTTTCATATATAGGTCGCATGATGGGTATTGTTAAAATAAGCGATGAGCTACACGAAGAAATCCGTAAAGCAAGCACAGCGATGGTACGCTCAATCAACTCACAATCTGAGTATTGGATTAAAATAGGGATGCTTGCAGAGCTTAACCCCACCATGACTTACAGCGATATTATCAAAGAGCAACTTCGTCAAGCTGATGTGAAGGCTAAGGATGTGAGTGATGAGTAAAGTTGTAATTAAAAATGCAGACGAAATTGCTTTGATGCGAGAGTCTGGTCGATTACTTGCTGATGTATTTGCTTATCTCGACCCTTTTGTAAAAGAGGGAGTGACTACAATGGAAATAAACGATCTCGTTGAGCGCTACATTGTTGAGCAGTTACAAGCAAGGCCATCAAGTAAAGGGCAGTACGGCTACCCTTATGTACTAAATGCCTCTGTGAACGAGGTGGTATGTCATGGTTTTCCAAGCGAGAAGGGTATTTTAAAAGCAGGCGATATTGTGAATATTGATATCACTCTTGAGAAAAATGGCTATTTAGCTGACTCGAGCAAAATGTACTTAATTGGAGATGTATCGCCTTTAGCAAAGCGTTTGGTAGATAGTACCCAGCAAGCCCTGTGGCACGCGATTAAAATGGTAAAACCAGGCGTGAGGCTGGGGGATATTGGTAATGCGATTGCAAACTTTGCTCATCAACATGGTTATAGTGTGGTTAAAGAATACTGTGGTCATGGTATCGGCCAGCAAATGCACGAAGAGCCACAGGTATTACATTATGGCAAGAAAAATACCGGGCTGGTATTAAAAGAGGGGATGACCTTTACAATTGAGCCAATGATCAATCAAGGGGCTGCTAAAGTAAAAACCAAGCCTGATGGTTGGACTGTGGTTACAAGAGATAAAAAGCTTTCTGCGCAATGGGAGCACACTTTAGCAGTAACGGCTGAGGGAGTTGAAGTGTTGACCTTACGCGAAGAAGAGCAACACTTTTTAAATTAAATAGTGTGTTAACAGGCTAATTCAGCAACGGGCTCTTCTGCTAACCAGTTAAGGGCCGCTGTTTTTGACTTAAATACATTCATTATCAAGCCTGCTCGTTTATACAAATTGCAGTAGGTATCACTCAGCAAGCTACCGCCTTCAAGCCCATCTTTTATGACTAAGGCTGTTTTGGCTGGTGCAATGCCCTTACGCTTGAGTTCAACAAAATACACCATTAACTTTTCAAGTGCATCAGGGGTTGCCATACACGAATTTTTAAATTCAACTAATTCAAACCACTGGCCGTAATCAGCGTTGAGCTTATTGATGTAATCCTTTTGCATAAAAGAGTGCGCGTCAATAATCTCTTCATTGAAAGGACCTGTTGCGGTTGTTAAAAGTGTATTTTCACGTTGATAAAACTCAACAAGGCCGTGAGGTTTAAAGTTTTTGAATGGATAATGGTTTGTTGATACTTTTTTATGCATCCGTTCAATCCCTGAATATTTATTGAGCTTTTGATAATAGCAGTGAAATCAACGAATTCAATCTTTTGGTTTGGATTTTATTGAAAACTAGTGAAAAAGCACTGGTTTTGCTACCAGGTAGAACCTGCTTGAATGTATATAGCATTTTGTTCAGGACCATGGGCTACATCTAAACCAATGCTGATACCGTAATGTTCATCAATCAAATAGCGAAACCCTGCACCCACAGTATCAATGGTTTCAGCCTTTGATAAGTCAGAAAAGCTATCGGCTGCCCAGCCCATACCAGTAAACACATTGAGTTTTATTTTATGTGTGACTTTATAGCTTGCTTCAGCTTCAGTAACAAATACATCTAGGCCTTGATAACGCGTTGCTGACACCCCACGCAAGCTAATACTTGGCGGAATGTAAACCGGTAAGCGTTTCTCACCTCGATTATTAACCGAGTCATACTGCATGCGTAAAGCAAAATTAAACTTATCGGTGTAACGCCAATAGTTTAAGGCGGTTAGCTTTAGACTGGTGTAATCAACCTTACTGCCAATAGCCTCATCAAAATATAAATATTCGGCCTTGTAATTAAAGCCACGTTCAGGGTTAAGCGGGTTATCTCGGCTATCGTATTCCAGTAGCGGACCGATACCTGACGTATTTACATCAAGTGAAAGGTGCTCCTTGATAATGTCGTTTTCAAGTAAAAAATCTTCGATAGGGTTATCGGCTAAGCTAATATCAACTTGGCGATAAATCTGTTTAAAACCGTAAAAGAAGTTACTATCTTCATAGCGTAACTTAAGATTTTGGAACACAGCAGGACCTTCAATATTTAACGATAATGGCGTGAGAAGCTTTATTTCATCGAAGGTATAAAAATCAAGATTGATACTCGCCCAGCCAACAATCCCTTGATAGCGAATTCGGTCTTCATCCCAAAACGTAATGTGGCCAACAGCGCCGCCTTTGGTGCCATTTTTAGTGCCCATAAGGCCCACTAAACTGATACTTTGTGGCAGGGTAGAGCCCTCTTTTTTCTTCTTTTTAGCCTTCTTCTCGTTGTCATGAAAAAAAAGGCCTACAACACCAAGGCCAGGCCCTACAGCTGGCTCTGTAATAAACGTCGGGATGGGCAAAAATGAAATAGGTTCATCAACTTTTTGTTGTTGATTGCTTAATTGTTGCTCGGCAGGTTTTATTGCATATTCATCGTAACTTGATGCAAAGCTTTCAGTGCTTAGTAAACTTACCGCCAACATATTTATTAGTACTACTTTTTTCACTTAATCCCTTACCCTGTAGTTTATTTTTCTTCAAATCTCAATTTATAGTTGATAATTAAACTCGAGACGGTGGTCGCCATCCACAAAGTCAACGTTTTCATTCCAATTTGCAAAATAGCGGAGATTCATTCGCGGGTTTATTTGGTAACTTGCGGCAAATTCATGAGTTAAAATATGGCTTTGGTTCAACCCATAGTAATGGTCTTTGTAGTTATCACTACCGCCGATAGTGGTTAGCCAAAATGGATTGTAGTTAAGCCATATTTTATCGTTAATTGTCACTTTAGCGTACATACCCACTAAACCATAAGCACCCATAATGGAATAACCACTGTCACGACTGCCGTCATCTTCTAGGGTATTTTCACCAAGCGATGCACCCACACCAGCTAACGGATAGAACGTGAAACGTCCCATAGGTTTTAAAGCTTTAATAAAGCTGTACGAAACATCCATACTTTCGTCAGCAACAAGATTGGCATTAAGGTTATAGTTAGCATCAATTTGCGTTGCACTCATAGAGCTCAAATCAACAGAGAAGTTTCGAAAGCGAAACGAGTCGATAGAATCTGTTGTTTTGCTGTCGCTTTCCCAGCCTAGTGCATCGCCATATATGCCTTTTACTTCAATAACATTCATTCCGGCAGTTGTTGCGATACCTGTGTCGTATGCTTGGCCTACTTTTAAGTTTAGCCCTTTGTTAGTGGTACCAAAGCCTATTTGAGTATAAACAGCCAGAGGATCTGACATGTCTTGTACTTCTTTTTGATTATCCGCATAACTGGAAAATGAAACCCCAATACTAATTAGTGTGATGAGGTGATATGAAGTCATGTGTTGTCCTTACACAGAGATAAAAAGGCTGTTTCATTAGTTAGTTATAGTCTATTTTTTGTTCTTGTTCAATCCTAATTGAGGGCGAAAATATGGGGATCCAGTAGTTAAAATTTATGGGGTATTAGTTTTTTAGTATAGCTAAAAAGTTCACTAAGTATTTGTTGTTAGGTATTAATTATTAATTTCAAAAGCGGTTTATAGAAAATAGGTGGTTTTATTGATAGAGGCCAATGTATATAAAGGTAAGTGCTAGAATCGACCGTTTTTTCATCTATACTGATGAAAGCTCATTGTGAGTGAAAGGTATTGCTTTAACTAATAAAGGATGATTTATGAAAAAACTAATAGCGGCAGCGATTTGCGGTTTGGTTTCAACGGTAAGCCTTGCAGCTGATAAGCCAAACGTATTGGCCATAATGGTTGATGACGTTGCGCCAATTTCACTCAGTGCATACTCGCACGGTATGACCTACCCAACCCCTAATATTGATCGCATTGCTAACGAAGGTGCATTGTTTACTGATCATTATGCACAACCTAGCTGTACTGCGGGCCGTGCAGCATTTTTAATGGGGCAGTTGCCTGTGCGGACAGGCTTAACCACGGTAGGTCAACCTGGTAACCCTCTTGGTATAAAAGAAGCCGATCCTACCTTAGCCGAATTTTTAAAAGCTCGTGGTTATATGACGGCTCAATATGGTAAAAATCATTTAGGTGATTTAGATGAGCACTTACCAACAAAGCATGGCTTTGATGAATTTTACGGAAATTTGTACCACTTAAATGTGTCTGAAGAACCCGAGCAGGCTGATTACCCTAAAGATCCTAAGTTTGTTAAAAAGTTTGGCCCGCGTGGTGTGATTGAATCTTACGCCAATGGCAAAATCACTGATACTGGCCCACTTACTCGCAAACGTATGGAAACGTTTGATGAAGAAGTGTTAGAGCGCTCACTAAACTTTATGGAACGCGCAGTAAAAGCGAAAAAACCATTCTTTATTTGGCATGCTACAAGTCGTATGCATGTTTACACTCACCTAAAACCTGAAAGCCGAAATTTAGCGACAGGCATTAGTTCTGAAGAAGATATTTTTGGTAGTGGCTTGATGGAGCATGATGGTCATGTTGGCAAGCTACTAGATAAACTTGATGAGCTAAAAATTGCCGATAACACCATTGTTATTTACACCAGCGATAATGGTCCTGAGCAATCAAGCTGGCCTGATGCAGGAACTACTGAGTTCCGTGGTGAAAAAATGACAACCTGGGAAGGGGGCGTGCGCGTGCCTTTCTTGGTACGCTGGCCTGATGAAATACCAAAAGGCTTAAAGCTCAATGGCATTTCATCACATGAAGATGTTTTCCCTACAGTTGCTGCTGCATTAGGTGAAAAGAACTTACGTGAAAAGCTTAAAAAGTCAGACAAAGTGTATATTGATGGTGAAAACAACCTAGCTTATTGGACTGGTAAAGCTGATAAATCTGCACGTAACTATTTCTTTTATTACTATGAGTCACAACTTACGGCGGTACGTTTTGGTCCATGGAAAATGCACTTCGCGACCAAACCAAATGGCTTATATTACGAAGATATGGTAACTCACAGTATGCCTAAATTATTTAATTTACGTAAAGATCCATTAGAACACTATGATGGGGTAACTGGTTTTCATCAAATCATGCGTAAGAGTTGGTTGATGCAGCCGATTATTGCTAAGTTAAATGAACATGTTCAAACCTTTGTTGAATTCCCTCCACGTCAAGAAGCGGCGTCACTTAACGTGAATGAAGCAATCGAAAAAGCAAAATCACTAAACTATGGGCATTAATTATTAACCATAAGTTGAAAAGGGCCGATTAGGCCCTTTTTTAATGATTAATGCTATTCATCATTTCGAGCTGTTTCACAAACTGCTCAACTTGCTGGTTACCCGGTACCAAGCGGGCTAGGTTTCTGGCATAAAACAGCGCTTGGCTGTAGTTCTCTTCTGCCACATACCACTGTGCCAAACTGTAGCTGATATCTGGGTTATTCGGTGTTAAATTAAATGCGCGCTCAAGGGCCGATATGGCTGCGGGCATGTTGCCTAAATCTTGTAATAGCAGGGCGTAGGTAAACTGATAGTTTGCATTTTCTTGTGCAAACTGCGCTGCTTTTTGTAAATGGTTAAGAGCGGTGTTTTTTTGTTTTGCGCGAATAAGGCTCATTGCCAGGGCATAATGTATGTCGGCGCTTTCTAGGTTAACGTCTAAGCCTTGTTTTAAGATGGCTTGCGCTGCTTTTTCATCGCCTTGATTACGGTATAAATCTGCTAAATTGACATAAGCGGGAGCAAAAATAGGCTCAACACTGATTGCTTGCAGGTAATGTGCTTTGGCTTGCTCAGGCTTTTGTAATGTGAGCGCCAAATTGCCTAAATTGGTGTGTGAATAGCCACGCTCTGCTTGGTACTCTTGAATGCATTTGTATTCATCAAGGGCTGCATTTAAACGTTTGCTGTCTTGCTCATTGAGCCCCGTAGGGAAGGGCTGAATTAACATACCTGCAAGTGCTCGTGCAGCTTCGGCTCTGATAGGCAAATTTTCATCATCTAAAAGCGGGTTCAACAGGCGCCAGCGCTGGTTGATATCAAACGGCATCGCCGCCTCAATGGCTGCTTGGCGTTTTAATGGTTCGCTGTCTTTTACTGAGCGAGCAATCGCGACGACAGCATTGTTATCTGGGCTTGCGGCTAAGCGGCTTAATGCTGATGCACGGATAATCTCAGGAAAGCCTTTATCTTGCACGATTTTGGTCAGCATGGTTGATGCATTAGGCAAACGGTTATCGGCGGCATAAAACGCCTCAGAAAAATGCGCAGTGCCAAGGTGCTTTGAATGTGGATGCCAGCCTTTTATTTTAGCAACCGCCCATTGTGGCGTCTTGTCTTCATGGCAGCTATTACAGGCATTTGGGGCATTGGTTTTTAATGTTAAGTCTGGACGAGGTACCCGAAAGCTGTGGTCGCGCCTTGCATCCACTTGCATATAGGTGGTCGCAGGCATATGACAATCAACACATTGGCTACCAGTACTTGCCACTTTATGACCGTGATGTTTTGGCGTGTCGAACACCTCTTGGCTATGACATTGCGTACAGGTTTGATTACCCGGTAGCTTTAATTTACCCGAATGAGGGTTATGGCAGTTACTACATGTTACCCCGGCATTGAACATTTTACTTTGTAAAAATGAACCCCAAACATAGTCTTCGTCCCACACTTGACCATCAACGTGATAAAGCTCTGGAGTGAGTAATGAGCCTTGAAAGTGTTGTAAAAAGCTATGTGGGTCTTTGCGGTCATCAAGCTGTGAGCGGCGAGCATGGCATGTTGCACACACTTGCACTTGCTCGCTTTTTACCAGAGGCTGCACGCTTTGCATACTGCCATCGATTTCTTGGGTAAACAGCGGGGTTTGCTTTTTAATATTATGCGTAAAGCCCTTATCAGCAATACTACTATCGCCATCAGCCCATTTTAAATGCGCTTGTGTGTCGCCATGACACGCTTTACAGCTCACGTTAATGCTTGAATAAGTTGAATCAAAGCTATTCGTTTTAAGGTCAAATTGCTTTTTGAAATCAGTTGAGTGGCAATCGGCACACATATGATTCCAGTTTTGGCCTTTTTGCGACCAATGAAAAAGTTCGTGTTGTTTCTGCTCAGGATGCAGTACAAACCAGCGCTGACCGCCTTCTGTTTTACTGCGTGAGTCCCACGCAAATGGAAACAGTTGTATGTGGCCTTTGCCCATATCAAACATGTATTGCTGCAATGGCTCATAGCCAAATGTGTATAAAACAGGGTAGTCAGTCAACTTGCCATCAAGGTTTGGCATGCTTATAAAAAGTTGTTGGTCTTTTTGAAAAAAGCGCGCTTGCTGGCCTTGATAGTCGAGGGTTTGTTCGTTGAAATTGCCAAGCACTGAAGCGGGAGTGGCTTTTTCCATAGCATGAAAATGATGGGATGTTTGCCAGTCTGCAACTTGGCTTTGATGACAGTTAGCACACTGGGACTCTGCAAACACACTAAATGCGAAAAAGCTACATAACAGCCAAGCCAATCTCATCACAGAATAAATCCTTTTTATTTTTACCACATGCACTTATGAGTTATATCAGTTTGTTACTGATAAGCAAAGTCGGCTTGTTAAAACGAGGATATAAAAAAGCCCGAGAAGCTCGGGCTTAGTAAGTTATAGACTTTTCTTCGGTGGCAGCGCAACGTTAGCGAAGATAAGCCCCGCCACTAATGACATAAATATCAAGAAGGTTTGTTGGCCTATATGCTCCGCATAAACGAAATCTTGACCTTCAATTAATGAATTCAAACCGATATAGGTTTTACTTCCAGGTACTAAAACAATTAAACCTTGCATGGCTACAATAGAGGCGGGTGCATTTGCAACACGGTTAAACAAGTTACTGAATACCCCGACAGATAAAGCACCAACAAATGTACCTAATGTGTAGTCTAGGTACATAGCGGAACCAATACTTGTGCCATACGCGATAAAGCCAGAAGCGATTGACCAAACTGCATGCTTTAATTTTGTTCTAAAAATAACGATTAGGCTGCTACATAACATGAAGATAGCAAGCCAGGCTGTCCACTTTGGTAATGGTTCCGGTTGCACAAAATCACTTTGTCCAAAAATAGCAAAACCAATACCGATACCAATAAAAGCACCAAAATACAGTTTAAACAGCAGCATGAATGAGTCCATCACCCGAGCTGTACCAGATACTAAATGCCTTGCCGCTAACTCTGCTAAACCGAGGGCTAATGCTAAGCCGGGTATAAATACAATGATGGCTGAAAGTACCACCAGTCGTATGTTTATTTGGGCATCAAGGTATACGCTTACAGCGCAGGCAATCATCGCAGAAACAATGGCAACTAATGGTTCAAGCATATGCGCAACACGCTTAGAGCGTGTTGACCAAAGTACAAATAAATACACCACTAAGGTGATCAGTGCTGACCAAAATACATCATTCCAGCTAGTCCCCATCAACATGGCAAATGCCCCACCTGAGGTCGCAAATGCAACGCCAGTCATAAATTTATTATATGGGTTTGGCATGGTGTAAATAATATCGAGCTGTTTATCGACTTCTTGTAGCGTCAGCTCGCCATTAAGCATTTTGTTTACTAAGTCATCGGTATCTGCCAGCGAGCCTAAGTCATGATCGCCCGGATCAACACGCGCCACATGGGTATACTCTTCTTCGTGACCATCTGTCCAGATCACAAAAGTCACGGATGTTGGCGACATAACAAAAGATGATTTTAAACCGAGGTAAGTCGCAACTTCCATTAAGTGCGCTTCTAGTCGGTATGCAGGTGTACCGTATTTATGAAGCATTTTGCCAAGCTTCACGATAAATTTTCGTTTTTCAGTAAACGTTGCGGTTTTCAAAGGCGTTTTGAACCAAAGGTTAAATTGTTCAGTTAAGGATAGACCAAAATTCAATAAGATATAGTCTAATAGCTAGACTATATCGCTTAAATTGACCAGCGCGATTTTAGCGACAAAAGCCGCTATGTCTAGTGTTATTTACGGCAAAATTACTTATTTTTTGCTTCAATCCACTGCGCCATGTACTGGGTCGAACGCATGGTGTGATGTTTAAGCATTTGGCCGGTAAAATTTAGCTCTCTATGCTGTGCTAATGACTCACTAATGGTGGTGATTTTAGCGATTAACTGCGACTGAAGTTTTGATTTATCATAATATTTTTGCAATAACTGCTGGCCATTTTGCTGTGCCTCATTAAATAACGCTTCATCTTGATAAAGTGCTACTGCAGCACCTGCAAATTGCTGTGCATCTTCACAGATTGCGCCTGACCATGGCTCATCTTGATGCATGCCTTCACTACCAATAGGGGTTGTTACGCTCGGCGTTTGCATGATCATCGCTTCGAGTAACTTACCCTTAATACCAGCCCCAAAACGCAGTGGCGATAAACATACTCGGGCATCTTCCATAACTTGATAAGCATCATCTGCCCAGCCTTTGATTAAGAAGCCGGTTTTTGGATTGTTAAGCGCTGTCGCCTTAGGCGGTGGGTAAGAGCCATAAATATGGAGTTCAGCATCGGGTAATTGTTTGCGGATCAGCGGCCAAATCTGTTGCAAGTACAACACTGCATCCCAGTTTGGCGCATGACGAAAATTACCTATGGTCATAAAGTGCTTACGCTCAGCAAATGCTTTGGTGCTGGTAGGAATATGCTGTAAATCAACCAAAAATGGTAAATGGTGAAGTAGGGCGCTATCAACTTTGAAAACGTCATTGAGTAGCTGCATCTCGTAATGCGAGATAATTAAGCTGATATCTGAGCGTAAAATTGCCGCGATTTCTCGCTTTGCAATATCGCTGTGTAAATCACTATGGCTGAATTCTCGGCCTGCTTTATGAGCTTCGTGACGGGCATTTCTTAGGCACTGTAAATCTTCGGTATCAAGAATTTTAAGTGCGTTAGGGCAGTATTTATCGACTCGCCAACCGAACTGTTCTTCCATCATAAAGCGATCAAACATCACAATATCAGGGTTATACGCTTGCACGTACTCATCAAAGCTTGAGCAGTTTAATGCAATGACCTGTGTGGTAATGCCATCTTCGCTGAGATCCACCATGTGTTCGGTTTTTTGCGCTGGGCTTGCAAATTCAACTTGCCAGTTTTCTGCACGAAAGGCGCGCAAGAGTGACATCATGTGGGTGCCGGCTGCCGACGAATTAGGCTCAGGCCATACATAACCGATCACTAACACTTTTTTCATTGACTTGAATCTCGTATTTTTAAGTTAACATCCACCAAGGTGCGAACGGGTGGCGTTGATTTATCTAATAGTTCTTTTAACACCTGGCAGGTGCGTTTACCGATTTCATCGGCATTAATGGCGATGGTTGAAAGAGAGGGCAGCATTAAGCGTGAATCTTCTAGGTCATCAAAGCCAATAACTTTAATGTCTTTACCCGGCTCAAGGCCGTGTTGGCGCATAGCTTCAATCGCGCCGTAAGCAATCACATCATTAAAACAGACAATGGCCTTGGTATTTGGCGCTTGTTTTATAAGGGTATTAAAGGCTTCTCGGCCACCTTGGCGGTTTGTCGGCGCTTGAATAACGGGTTTTTCGTCAGTGATATTAAATTGCTCAAGCGCAGCTAAAAAACCACTTAAACGTTCATGGTAGTCAGATATTTCTGCCGTGCCGCCTAAAAATGCAACTTCTTCTATGCCTTGCGATAAAATATGGCTAGTCGAAATATGTGTGCCTTTTTTGTTATCAGGCAAAATACACGGCGCAGCTGAAAACGGAATTTCACGCATGATATTAATAACCGGAAAACCACTATTTATTAAATCATCTTGCCACTGCTGCTCTGTCCCCGGTGCTGGACACATAATAAACGCCGATACGTTGTATTCTTTTAGGGTTTTCACCACTTGAGTTTGCCTTTCGACACACTCTGCAATATTCACCAGCATTGGCAGCATGCCAAGCTCAAAGATGTGTTTTTCGAGACCAACAGCAAGCTGAGCTGAATACGGGTTGGTTAAGTCATTTATAACCAACGCGACTAGGTTTGATCGCTTGCTGCGTAGGGCTGCAGCATCGCGGTTATACACATAGCCAAGCTTATCAATGGCAGCCAGTACTTTTTCTTTACTTTTTTTACTGACCTTATCACTGTTGGTAAGGACCAAAGACACGGTTGACTTTGAAACCTGTGCTTGTTCAGCCACATCCCAAATTGTGACTTTGCCTGTCGATTTTTTCATTTTTATTAGCAAAAAGTGGCGAATAGAGTGCTCTTATTTTAGCGTAATTTAGCTGTTTAAGTCACTGATTGGCTGCCAAAAGGGTCGAAACTCTTTATGAAATGCTACAAACATGTTCTACTTGTTTACAGAATCGAAAATAAAAACGAAAAAGGAACGAACATGAAAGCATTTAAACTGCTTTTTGCGCTAGTCATTGGCGCAGCTGTTTGCACACCCAGTTTTGCTAATCAAGGTTATCAAACTCCATCGCCCGCACTGGCTGCTGTGGTTGACGCTAAGCTTGCACCGAGTAGTTATTTATCGAATGATGGCCAGTGGCTGGCGTTATTTGATAGAAAACGCATCGATACCTTACAAGACTTAGCCAAAGAAGAGTTGAAACTTGCGGGTATTAAGCTTAATCCTGCTAATTTTTCGCGCTCACGAGTGCGTAATAAATTTACATCTTTAGTGCTTAAGCATGTTGAAACAGGCTCTGAAATTGTTGTATCTGGTTTGCCAAATGGCATTTTACGCTCACCAAGTTGGTCAAGCGACAGTCAATATTTGGCATTTGTGGTAGAGCAAGCATCGAGTGCTAACCTATGGGTCTATAATGTAAGTACTAAGCAAGCCCGCCAGTTAAGTGATACGCCTCTTAATTCTGTGCTAACGCGCACGCCTTATACGTGGTTGCCAGATAGCAGCGCTATTGTCGCAAATGCAGCGGTCAATATTGGTAAAGCACGTATCAGCAATGACAGCTCGCAGGTTGTGCCTGTTATTCAGCAAAGTAGTGGTGAAAAAGCGCCTGCGCGTACTTATCAAAACCTGCTAACTAGCCCATACGATGAAGCACAATTTAAGTTCTTTGCCCAAAGCCAGCTGACTTATATTCCGCTCAGTGGTCAAGGCCAACCGATTGGTCAACCGGGCTTAATTAAATCGTTTTCGGTCTCGCCTGATTCAACCAATATTTTGGTTGGCATGATTGATGAGCCTTTTTCGTATCAAGTACCTTACAGCCGATTTGCTGCGACTTGGCAAATTTGGGGCATGCGTGGCTATACGTTAGCAGAGCTTGCGAAGCAGCCTTTAGCAGATAACATTCCACAAGGTTATGACAGTGTGCGTACTGGTCGCCGCGAATTTCAATGGCGAGCAGATCAAGGCGCTGAAGTAATTTGGGCAGAAGCACAAGACGGCGGTGATATGAAAACCGACGTGCCTTATCACGATCACCTTTATAGCCTAAGAGCACCTTTTAAACGTGATGCGAAGTTATTTGCGAAAGTTGAACGCCGTTTTGATTCAATAACTTGGGGCAACGGTAATGTTGCTCTGTTATCTGAATGGCGCTTTAGCGACCGACAAGTTCGCACATTTGTTATTCAACCGCGTAATGCAGATAAAAACCGCGTGCTTTTTTCTGAGCGCAGCTATAACGATGCCTACAAAAACCCAGGTTACCCAATTTATGAAAAAAATGATTTAGGTGCTGACGTATTAAAAGTCGTTGGAGGGCGTTATCTTTTCTTACGCGGTAACGGTGCCTCTGAACAAGGTAATATTCCGTTTTTAGACCGATATGATGTAAAAACCAATACCACAACACGTGTTTGGCAATCAGAAGCACCATACTATGAGCGTGTGCGTGCAATGCTTGATGATGAAGGCGAGCGTTTAATTACGATTCGCGAATCTAAAACTGAGCAACCTAACTTTTTTATTCGCGACCTAGACGATAAAACCCTGACTCAACTTACGACTTTTGAGCACCCTTACCCAGAATTTAAAGGGGTGACTAAAGAGCTAATTCGATACAAGCGTGATGATGGCGTTGAGCTTAGTGGTACGCTTTATTTACCGCCTGGTTATGATTCAACTCAAGGCCCGTTACCGGTTCTAATGTGGGCTTATCCGCTTGAATATAAAGATAAAGCCGTTGCGTCACAAATGCGCGAGTCGCCTTATGAGTTTACTTATATCGGTTATTGGGGGCCAATGCCTTATCTTGCAAAAGGTATTGCCGTATTTGACGACCCGAAAATGCCAATTGTGGGTGTTGATGGTAAAGAGCCAAACGACTTATTCCGTAAGCAGCTGGTGGCAAGTGCTAAGGCTGCGGTAGATGTACTTGTTGAAAAAGGTGTGGCAGATAAAGATAACATTGCCGTTGCTGGTCACTCTTATGGTGCCTTTATGGTGGCGAATTTATTAGCGCACAGCGATTTATTTAAAACCGGTATTGCCCGCAGTGGTGCTTACAACCGCACCCTAACGCCATTTGGTTTCCAAGGTGAAGAGCGTGACTTTTGGCAAGCGCAAGATGTGTACGCGGCGATGTCACCGTTTTTCCATGCTGAGAAAATCAATGAGCCTATGCTGATGATCCACGGTCAAGAAGATCCAAACTCGGGTACCTTCCCAATGCAAAGTGAGCGTATGTACGCTGCATTAAAAGGCCTAGGTAAAGAAGCCCGCTTAGTGATGTTACCTTATGAGGCGCATGGCTATCGCGCTCGTAAGAGCTTGCTGCATGTACTTTGGGAGCAAGAGCAGTGGTTAGAAAAATACTTATTAAGTGACGAAAAACCCGCAGAGCCAGTTGCCGCTGACGGTGTCATTCAGTAGTTAGTTAAATGGTTATATTAGGAATCCCCGCCCATAAAGCGGGGATTTTTGTATTGCCTATTTGCATATTCTTATTCGTAGATAAGCGGTTAGCAAATAAGAGGAAATGTTGTTCATGTTTATAATTCCAGATACCGACAAGAAAATTCGCGCAAAGATATCTAGCTATAAATCTGCTTTTAACCGAGAGATTAGAGATTATGGCTGTATCTCAGATGGTTATGGTAAGCGATATTTAATATTTCCTTTGTTGCTCGTACTCAATGATATGAAAAAAGCTGAGCAACATATACAGTGGCATGATTCACACTTTCCTGATGATATGGGTGAGCCAGTGCAAATGTTGTGTCGTTCGATACTAACGTTTCGTATTGGTGATATTAATAAGGCGTCTTACGAACTAGCTGAAACTATGTTTTCGAATGTATATTTATTGCCATGGCTACTTGATGAAAAAGTAGAACCTATTGATATGCGCCATCTAACAAACTTCTCACTGTTAGAGTATTGTGAGGAAGTACCACACAGAGTTCTCGAAAGCATATCAGAGCAAGAGCTGGAGTGGATTTACAGCTGCTATCATTCAGAGGCTTTTGTAAAAGCAAGAACACGTTATATTGAAATCTACACGCGCTTAAAGCATGTTTCAGAAATGGATGAACGCGTTAAGCTATCTGATGAAGCTGAGAAGTTACTATCAGCTCTAAAAGTTTAGCAGGCAATAGCTTAAGGGAAGGTCCTAAGTGCTTGGTTTCTGCTTTGAATGCTATTTTAGTCAATTAAATTAGGCCTTTGATGCGGTCGTTATAAAACAAGGATGCTCATGAATAAGTTTATAATTCTTATATTATTTTTAATATCGTCTTGCTCATTACATGCAAAACAAACCAAAAGTTTAGAATTTTCTAAAGTGCTAGATAAGGAGATCCCGTTAATTCTTGAAAAAAGCAAAGCGCGTGGTATTGCTATATCGATTGTTCAAGGGAATGAGGTGCTTGGTTCATATTCTTATGGCCATGCTGACGCTGAAAATAGAACCCCAATCACACACAAAACTTTATTCAATGTTGGCTCCATTTCTAAAGTGATTACAGCTTGGGGCGCAATGATACTAGTTGAACAAGGTAAAGTTGAACTTGAACTTGATAAACCAATTAATGATTACTTAAAAAGCTGGAAAATACCGAATTCTCAGTTTGATGCTAACAAAGTAACTTTACGTAATATTCTCTCTCATACTGCAGGGCTTTCATTAAGTGGCTACAATGGATGGAGTGCTGAAGATCCATTACCTACTCTTGTAGAGTCATTAGAAGGCAATAATACGGGTGATGGAGCCGTTAAAATTATTCATGAACCTGACACTAAATGGTCATACTCAGGTGGTGGTTACACGATAGTTCAGCTGTTAATTGAAGACCTGACTAATCAATCTTTCAGTAATTTTATGACTGAAAACGTTCTTTTACCCCTCGGAATGACAAATTCTTCGTTTGATATCAACCGTATTTCTCCAGCAAAGCTGGCTAGTCCTTACGATGAGAATGGCAACAAAACAGCTATGGTGTACTTTACAGAAACAGCTGCCGCTGGCTTTATAACAACGGCAGATGATTTAGCTAAGTTTAATCAGGCAGTGCTAAAAAATGAGCAAGGTAATTACATTGGTTCAAATATTTTATCAAATCAGCTTATTGCAAATATGATTCAAGCTCAGCCTCACACAGGAGGGCGATGGAGTATGAGTTATGTCGTAGACTCTGAGAATAACAGTCTAGGTTTTGCAGGGTTTAATAGAGGCTGGACATCCTTAACTCGCTCTGTGACAGATAAAAATATTGGTTATGTAATATTAAACAATAGTAGCGTTGGTGGAGTGAATAATGAAATTGATCAACTCCTGCTGTCTGTAATTAAAGGTAGTTAAACTGAAGCGCACATAGCAAGTATCTTAGCTATGGGTAATCGGTTTTAATTGCTCGCTTAACCAATCAATAAACACTCGGGTACGCCTTGGTAAATGGCGTCGATTTGGGTAGACGATATTCATAGGCATGGGCGGCAAATTATAGTCAGGCAAAACTTGGATAAGTTCACCACAACTAAGCTCGTCAAGAACTCCATGACGAGGCACTTGAATAAGGCCAAGCCCAGCTAAACACGCTGCTTTATAGGCATCAGTATTGTTGACTGTGAGCTGTGATTTCATGGTCAGGGTTTGCCAATCGCCTTGCGTATCTTGGTATTCAAAGCCGGGGTCAAGTTGGCCGAGCGTTTGGCTATAACGAACAATGTAATGCTCGGCTAAATCGCTAAGTTCAGTGATGTTGCCATAGTTTTTAATATAACCTGGGCTGACACAGTTAATCATAGGGCAGTGGCCAATTTTTTTCGCAATCAGCGATGAGTCTTCTAAATTACCGACTCGCACTACACAATCAAAGCCTTCTTCAATTAGGTTAACTCGTCTGTCAGAACTACTCAGTTCAATCTCTAATTGCGGGTGTGCAGATAAAAAGCTGTCTAGATTCGGTAGCACTAAGCGCCGACTAATTGGCTGTGGCATATCTACTCTAAGACGCCCTGATAACGCTTCGTCTTTTTTATGAAATAGGGTTTGTAGTTCGTCTATATCAGCAAGCATATCTTTGCAGCGCTGATAAAACACAGTGCCTTCATTGGTCAGCGTAACTCGCCTTGTTGTGCGGTTTAGAAGCCGAGCACCTAGCGTATCTTCGAGTTGTTTGACCAACTGCGAGACGGATGATTTAGGCATGCTCAGTGCAAGTGCTGCAGCCGAAAAGCTTTTTAGCTCTGCAACCTGAACAAAGGTTTTCATGGCATTTAGTTCATTCATGATTGTTTGTTATTTGCGAACAGTTAATTCAATTTTACATGGTTTATCTGGTTTTGCAGTGTAAATATACTGGTTGCTCACAATTACTTCAAAGCAAAAGGGTAAGCACGATGAGCAACAAAATTGCAGTGATCACAGGTGGTAATCGCGGTTTAGGTAAAAATACAGTTTTAAGTTTGGCACGTAAGAACATTGATTGTGTATTTACTTACAGAAGCCATAAAGATGAAGCGCAGCAAGTTGTAGAAGAAGTTGCAGCGCTAGGGGCAAAAGCCGTCGCCATTCAACTTGATGTGAGCGATATTTTAGGTTTTGCTGAATTTAAACAAACACTTGAAAGTACTTTGGCAACACAATGGCAAACGTCTCGATTTGATTATTTAATCAATAACGCAGGTCATGGCAGTGATAGTGCATTTGCTGATACCAGTGAAGCTATGTTTGATAATTTGATGAATGTACATGTTAAAGGTGTGTTTTTCTTAACACAAACACTGCATGAGATGATCAATGATGGCGGGCGTATTATTAACTTATCTTCTGGGCTGACACGTTTTGCATTACCAGGAAAAGCGGCCTACGCCACCATGAAAGGGGCCGTTGAAG
Organism: Pseudoalteromonas sp. MB47; assembly: GCF_011319765.1. Taxonomy (NCBI): domain Bacteria; kingdom Pseudomonadati; phylum Pseudomonadota; class Gammaproteobacteria; order Alteromonadales; family Pseudoalteromonadaceae; genus Pseudoalteromonas; species Pseudoalteromonas sp. MB47. The sequence continues at coordinate 428,338 of NZ_VFBD01000004.1, forward strand.
TATTAACCAAATACATGGCAAAGGAACTTGCTGGTCGCAATATTGCCGTGAATGTCGTCGCGCCTGGCGCAATTGCCACTGATTTTGGTGGCGGTGCTGTCCGTGATAATGAGCATGTTGCGCAATTAGTGAGTTCATTTACAGCCATGGGACGCGTTGGCCAAGCTGATGATATTGGTCCTATGATTGCGCAGCTACTCGGTGATGAAAACCGTTGGGTAACCGGGCAACGAATAGAAGCATCGGGCGGTATGTTTTTATAAGCCTGTTAGCAATCGCGTGTATGTTTGCTTATTTAAGTGGATGTGATTTAATCGCTTTCTCTTTTTAAGCAATAAACATGTGATTGCATTTATGCTCGATTTAGCAGTACTCGCGGTTTTTATTCCGACCTTTTTCTTTGTTTCTATTACACCTGGTATGTGTATGACGCTCGCCATGACGTTAGGCATGAGTGTAGGCGTTAGACGTACGCTGTGGATGATGGTCGGTGAGGTGTTAGGGGTTGCCACGGTAGCCATTGCTGCGGTGATTGGGGTTGCCAGTATTATGCTTAATTACCCTGACTTATTTGCCTTTTTAAAATACCTAGGTGGCGCGTACTTAATATACTTAGGTGTTAATATGTGGCGCGCTAAAACCAGCTTTAAACCTAACGATGCTACACAGCAACAAATTGGTCGTGGGCAATTATTTTCGCAGGGTTATATCACTGCCATTGCAAACCCAAAAGGGTGGGCATTTATGATTTCTTTACTCCCTCCGTTTATTAATGTTGATTTAGCGGTTGCTCCTCAGCTTGCGGTATTAGTGAGCATTATTATGCTGAGCGAATTTATCTGTATGTTGATTTACGCAACAGGCGGTAAAAGCTTAAGGCTGTTTTTAGATAAAGGCGATAATGTGAAGTGGTTAAACCGTATTGCTGGCGCGCTTATGATGGGTGTAGGCGTTTGGCTGGCGCTAGGTTAACGCTAAGTTGGATAATAGCCATCTGCATATTGCAAATGGCTATTATCCTTTATGAGTCTTAATCAACTAATTCAACTTGCTTAGACACATGGTTAAAGCATAGTTTTAAAGTATCAATGGCAGTCCTTGTTTTTGCCGCTAAACTGTCTCGGGCTGGTGTTACAGCATAAACAGTATAGTTTGGCATTGCCCATTCAGGTGCTATTTCAACCAGTTCTTTCGATTTTAGTAAATGCCTAACTTCTGGTTCGGGTAACACGCCATAGCCAACACCATCAATCACAAGTTTGATTAAACTTTGCATGTTGTTCACTGTAATTTTAGCCTTTGGCAGTGGCTTGCTTTCTAATGTAGAAGGATTAAATGCGTTGCTGTCAGCATTACTGTGTCCAATTCTGGCAAACTGGTTGAGATCTTGCCAGCGAGCCTGTTTTATTTGACTAATTGGATGATCTTTATGGGCGCATAACTTTAGTGGCCACGTTGCTAATTGCCTTGCTACTAGGTTGGAATCTGTTAATGGGCCAATAGCGATTGCTAAGTCAGCGCCGCATTTAATCATATCAATTGGCTCGTCAGTCAAAATTAACTGAATACGTAAATCATCAAATTCGTTAATTAAGCGCTCCAACGGCTCGCTTAATAATCCTCCACCAAAACCCACTGGCGCCACTAATTTAAGCTCGCCACTGGGCTTATTTTGCAAATGTTGTAATTGCGTACTGGCTTGATCAGCAAGTGCCAGCATTTTTAAACAGCTTTGATAATACAGATGGCCGGCTTCGGTTAAGGTAAGTTCGCGTGGGCTGCGGTTAAATAGGCTTAATCCGATTTCTTGTTCTAATTGCTTAATGTGTTGACTCACAGCCGATGTGGTCATCGATAACTCTGCAGCTGCACCGCTCATATTGCCTGTCTCTACAGTACGAGAAAAAACGCGTAGTGTTTTTATCAGCTTGGAATTCATAGTTCAGGCCTTCTTAATTCAGTTTTAAGAAATCGTAAATTGTGAAAATCGGGACTTCTCATTAGTATGCAAACGCTAATTATTATCATTAATAAACAAAATGTCACGGAGTATTATTATGACGAGGGTTGTTACGAACATTTTACCATTAACGGCAGCTATACTGGCTAGTTTGTCTTATTCTGCAAATGCAGATGATAAAAAGCAAGACATGGAAGTGATTGTAGTTTCTGCTTCAGGTTATGAGCAGATGCTTAAAGAGGCACCAGCCAGCATCAGTGTTATTGATCGTGAGCAACTCGAAAAGCGTTTTTATCGTGATCTAACCGATGCAATGACAGATGTTCCTGGTGTGGTTGTCACAGGTGGTGGCGACAGAAAAGATATCAGTCTTCGTGGTATGGCAAGTCAATATACTTTGATTTTAATTGATGGCCAGCGTCAAACCTCTCGTGAAACCCGCCCAAATAGTGATGGCCCTGGTGTCGAAGGAGCATGGACTCCGCCTATCTCAGCGATTGAACGCATCGAGGTTATCCGTGGTCCTATGTCGTCATTATATGGCTCAGATGCAATCGGTGGGGTTATCAATATTATTACCCGTAAAACACCAGAAAAATGGTATGGCGAATTGCGCCTAGATAGCACCATTCAAGAATCAAGTGAATCGGGCAATATCAATCAAGGTAGCTTTTTCACAGCGGGTGGCTTAATTCCTGAGTTATTAGGTATGCAGTTATCTGGTCAATTCTCAAAGCGTGACGAAGACGATTTTGAAGCCGGTTTTCGTGGTAAAGAGCAAAGCAATATCAAAGCAAAGTTTATCTTAACACCCTCTGATAGCCATGAGATTATGCTTGAAGTAGGCTCTGCAAAACAAAAACTCGACGAAACATTAGGTAAAACAGTTGCTCCTTTAGCTGAAGGTGAAAGTTGTGGCCGTAATGGTTGCCCAGAGTCATCAACCACAGAGTATGACCAAGAGAGCTATTCACTAAGCCATAATGGTTTTTATGATTTTGGCTCATCACGCAGTTACCTAAAGTACGATAAATTCGATAATACCTCTCGCGAAATGTATGTCGAAAATACCGATGCGCAAACTAGCTGGACTTTACCTTTTACCAATCATAATGCTGCATTTGGAGCGTCATATTTAAAAGAAGAGCTGGACGATTACACCAGTAACCGCATAAGTGACTTAACCCATGTTGAAAACGAGCAGTGGTCGGTGTTTGCCGAAGATGAGTGGGCAGCAACCAAGCAGTTTAAACTCACAACAGGTCTTCGTTATGACCATGATGGCAATTTTTCAGGCCATTTCAGCCCACGTTTGTATGGTGTGTATACAGCAACTAAATCGTTGACGGTAAAAGGCGGTATCTCTACAGGCTTTAGAGCGCCGAATATTCGTCAATCTACCGCAGCTTGGGGGCAAGTGAGCCGAGGTGGTAATATTTACGGTAACCCAGATTTAAGCCCTGAAAAATCTGTAAACTACGAAATGGGTATCTATTACGATGCAAACCGTGATTTATCGCTTTCAAGCACCGTATTTTACAACGAATTTGAAGACAAAATTACCCGTATTTCGTGCCCACTCACCCAGTGTACTGATGGACCAAACCAGTTTGGTTCGATGCCAACGACCTATGTCAATGTGGATGAAGCCGTTACACAAGGCTTTGAGTTATCAGTATCTTACGACATTACCAGTGAGCTTGATGTAAGTGCCAACTACACCTACACCGATTCTGAGCAAAAAACCGGTGAATACAAAGGCAGCCCACTTAACCAATTACCAAAGCATATTTTACAAACTTCAGTTAATTGGCGCCCGGTTGATAAGCTAGGTACGTGGCTGCGTGTACATTACCGTGGTGAAGAAAGTCAGCCGACAACAGGTCCGTCACAAGACAGCTTAATTGCGCCAGATTACACCTTGGCTGATATCGGTGGTAACTATGATCTAAGCCGCAGCATTAAGTTAGGGTTTGGTGTTTATAATTTATTTGATAAAGAAATCACCGAAGCTGAATACGGATATGTTGAAGATGGTCGCCGTTATTGGCTATCAGTCGGGTTTAATTTTTAAGCCTACTCCTTAGCAAAAGCAAAGCCAACGAGTTACGTTGGCTTTGTTAATGAAACTGGCTTAAGTTTCGTAAATGACAATAAATCAGGTTATGGTGCTTTTGGTTTGTTTTGCAATAGATGTATAGCACTATAGTTATAGGTCGCTTTTTGAATAGTTCTACTACATTGAGTTAGTCATCAACTGACAGACAACAATGATAACGACTATAAAGGCGATATATGCAAAAAGTAACACAATTATGTAAACGAAAATCAGCGTCGTTTACTCCGCTCGCAGTGCTCTGTGCTGCTATTTTCTCGCAGCCAAGTTTTGCAGGGAGTTGGCAGCAAAATGTCAGCATTGGCGGTTTTAATAATGTTCACATTTACACTCCTGATACGCAATCAAGCATAGGCAATGGCCATTCTTTGATGCTAGTACTGCATGGCTGCGTGCAACCCATTAATAACTACTTAACTGCGAATCTTGAAGATGCAGCCGAAGCCCATGGCATGGTAATAGCCGTTCCTGATGCTATGAATAAAGCAGGCTATAGCTGCTGGTCATATTGGCAAGGAGCAATCAATCGCAGCTCTGGCGATTATAAAAATCTGATTAATTTAGCCAATACATTGAGCGCTGATGCAACGCGTAATATTGACCCTAAACAAGTGTATATTGCAGGTTTATCATCTGGGGCTGCAATGGCTGCACAAACGGCTTGTGTGGCGCCTGATGTATTTGCCGGAGTTGCACCCAGTGCCGGGCCAACCATTGGCACAAGTTCAAGTGGGGCGATTTCGACCTGTGAAACAGTGTCTGAAAACACCTTTGTATCCCGCTGTGAAAGCTATGCTGGCAGTTATAAAGATCATTTCTCTACACAAATAGCGGTGATTGGTCACGGCACTGCCGATACCACAGTGAATACTTGTTATAACCAGCAAAACGCAGATGGCTTTGCTGCCCTTTATGGGGTTAATCAACTTTCAGGCACGACGACAATAAGTGATGATGCAACGCGTACCGCTGAGCAGTCACTTTGGCAAGGCAATCGAGTTGCTATGCTGTGGTTTAATAATTTGGATCACTCGTGGTCGGGCGGACAAGGTGCGTCTGGCGATTATGTGGCGGCAAACAGTATTAATTTTGCAACCTATCTCGGTGAGTACTTTGCGGCTAATAATAAACGAGTTGATCGTAATGCAGGCCCTGAAATTAGTAATTTAACTGCCACAGTCAGTAATAATCAGCTCACCATTACAGGCAGTGCAGTCGACCCAGAAGGCAATGTAACCAATGTTGATATTAACGTGTATAGCCTAGCCGGTGGCGCGGCAAGCTTAATTGAGTCACTGAACGTGCAAGTCGATGCGAATAATACATTTAGCGGGGTGACAAGCGTACTCAGCGATGGACTTTATGAAGTGCGTGTCAGTGCCACAGATAATGAAGCGAAACAAGGTGATGAAGCTAATCTTACGGTACGTATTGGTCCAGAGCCTGCGGCTACAGCACCACTACTGAGTGATACTGCGGCTAGTGTAAACGGGCAGTGCGCTTCAGTAACTGGCACGGTGATTGATGATAATCAAAACTTAAGTACTGTCGTGGTCAGTTTTAGCAATGGTGATGTGACGGCTACGGTGAATGGGCTTGAGTACTTTGCTGAACAATGCAATTTGGCTGGTGGTAATAATACCGTAGTGATCACCGCAACAGATGATACTGCGCTTACATCAACAGATAGCATTAGTTTTGTCATCGATGCTGGCGTGACAGGCGATTACAATCTTCATATCAACGAAGGCCATATTAGCTGGGGCGAAGGTTACTCTGCCTGTTATTTAGCGTTTGGAACCGCTGCCTTTACTATGCGCGAGTATTCAGCGGGTACCAATCAATGTCAGTGGATCGCTGATGATGATTCAAGTTGTGCAGGGCCATTACAGGCATGCAAAACCACCACTGAACCGACTAATGACGCAGACAACGACGGTGTGCTCGACGGCGCAGATAATTGCCCGAATGTAGCGAATGCTGATCAAGCTGATAACGATAATGACGGGATTGGTAATGTGTGTGACAGCACTCCTGATGGTGAAACGAGTGACTCTGACAGCGATGGTGTTAGTGATAGCCTAGATAACTGCCCGCTGGTGGCCAATAGTGATCAACTGGATAGTGATGCAGATGGTGTGGGTGATGCGTGTGACTCAACACCGAATGGTGATTACCAATGCACTGAAACCACCTCAAGCAACTATGCACATGTGCAAGCAAATCGCGCAACTACGAATGGCTCTTACGCCTATGCAGTGGGCTCAGGTGATAACCTAGGTCTTTATAACACCTTTTATACCAGTACCTTAGCGCAAACTAGTGCTGGGTATTATGAATTAGGTAATTGCCCTAATTAATAAATGTGTGTCGCCCATGCGGGCGACATAGCTTTAGTTACTCTTATATTTAAACCATTACCGCCTACGTTAAAAATGATTACAGGGTTACCAGTGGAATTGTTGAAACAACTAGTCACGACGCTTTTTGCTGTTTTCAACAATATTTAAATGCTTCAAATTTGTTTACTAATTTAAGCTGGTTGGCATGATTGGTCATAAAGATGATTTTAGTGTTCTTACCAATTTTATGTTTTTATGTTGCACCCTCATCTCAAAATTTTCTCAAACTTATCAATTCCCGTAAATAATCAAATAATCTAATAAAATTAACTAATTAAGTTAGTAAATAATTTTACTTGATAGCTTTTATTTTTATCGCGACAGACTTTTTTGAATATTGGTCAATATTCTTTTCTTTTTTTGTAACGCCAATTGGTTGACAATGTAATTTATTGGTAATAACTTATGTTGTTATTGGTAACCTTGTTGTGCCAGTTTGTGTAAGTGCTGCTATTAAGATGTAGTGCTGTGAGATTTAAAAAATTTAACTAGGCGCACTTTTCGAAATGGTTAACTTCATTCAAAAGTGTCAATTTATTTAGGAGTTCTACATGTCAAAACCAACGATCGGTTTTATCGGCCTTGGCCTAATGGGTGGCAATATGGTCGAGAATCTACAAAACAAAGGCTATCAGTTGATTGTGATGGATCTTAATAAAGAAGCCGTTACAAAATGTGTAGAGCGAGGTGCTCAAACAGTATCGACAGGTAAAGAGTTAGCCGCTGCTTCAGACATTGTTATGCTTTGCTTAACAACATCAGATATCGTGGAAAAAGTAGTTTATTCAGATGAAGGTTTATTGGATGGACTAAAAGAAGGGTCTGTTTTAATCGATTTTGGTACATCAATTCCTGCCTCAACTAAGAAAATTGGTAAAGACCTTGCTGCAAAAGGCGTAGGTATGATTGATGCACCTTTAGGGCGTACTCCAGCGCATGCAAAAGATGGCTTATTGAATATTATGGCTGCAGGTGACTTAGAGACGTTTAATAAAGTGAAGCCTGTATTAGATGATCAAGGTGAAAATGTGTTCCATTTAGGGGAGCTTGGCGCAGGTCATACAACAAAGTTAATTAATAACTTTATGGGTATGACAACGGTATGTGCGATGTCTCAAGCATTTGCTGTTGCTGATCGTGCCGGCGTAAATCGCCAACAACTTTTCGACATTATGTCTACAGGACCATCAAATTCACCTTTTATGCATTTTTGTAAAAACTATGCGGTGGATGGAGTGAGTGATCTTGGGTTTTCAATTGCAAATGCAAACAAGGACTTAGGTTACTTTTTACAGATGGTAGAGGATCTTGGCACTGTGTCAAAAATTGCCGAAGGCTCATCGGCGAACTTGCAAGCTGCATTTGATGCGGGAATGGGTCAAGGCAATGTGCCTGAGATTTTTGATTATTTCAAAAGCTTAGTTAAGTAAAGCCATTTGCCAAAGCGCTTCACATCGTGAAGCGTCTGAACACACATAATAAAGCTGATGGCGTTTTTCGTCGAAATATCAGTAAAAATGAGTTAACTATGCGATTGATTAAACTAAATATAATAAAGCTTAGCCTAGTTATTCTTGGTTGTTTTTCGACAACGATTGCAGCCAAAGACTACTTAATAGACAACAAACAAGCTTACGCAAAAATAGCCAATACGTTACAAGCAGGTGATACCGTAATTTTACAAAATGGGGTGTGGCATGACTTCGAAATTGTTTTATCTGGTCAAGGCTCTAAACAATTACCGATTAGATTAAAGCCGCAAACTAAAGGTAAGGTTATTTTATCTGGGCAGTCAAACCTTCGTTTAGCAGGGCAGTATTTGCATGCCAGCGGCCTTGTATTTAAAAATGGTTATACCCCGACATCCGCGGTTATTGAGTTTCGTAATGGTAAAGAACTCGCATTTAATTCGCGTGTCTCTGAAATGGTAATCGATAATTATAACAACCCAGATAAGCGCGAATCTGATTATTGGGTAGCGCTTTATGGTCAGCATAACCGTTTTGATCACAACCACTTGGAAGGTAAACGAAATAAAGGAGTAACAGTTGCGGTTCGGTTGAACTCTGAACAAAGTCAGCAGAATTACCATCAAATTGACCATAACTATTTTGGCTATCGTCCTGTATTTGGTTCTAACGGTGGAGAAACGTTACGTATTGGGACGAGCCATTACTCGTTGTCCGATTCGCACACATTAGTTGAGAACAACTATTTTGAACAAACCAATGGTGAGGTCGAAATCATTTCGATTAAATCAGGTAAGAACCATATTCGAAATAACGTTTTTTATGAAGCTCGCGGCACACTTACACTGCGTCATGGGAATGGAAACATCATCGAAGAAAATATTTTTTTCGGTAATGGTGTAGAGCATACTGGCGGCATTCGCGTTATCAACAAAGATCACATTATTCGTAATAATTATCTCGAGGGATTAACGGGATTTCGTTTTGGCAGTGGCTTTACGGTGATGAATGGTGTGCCTAATTCGCCCATTAACCGCTATCACCAAGTTGAAAATGCGCAAATTGAAAACAATACCTTTATAAATGTTGAACATATTCAGCTTGCTGCTGGCAGTGATGCTGAGCGCAGTGCTGTACCAATTGATAGTGTGATGAACAATAACCTGATCATTAACGACTCGCAGCAATCGTTCACCGCTTTTGATGATATTAGTGGCATTAAGTTTAGTAACAACATTGCCAATACAGCTGTATTACCATCGCTTAGCAAGGGAGTAAAGCAACAGCAAGTTAAGTTAAAGCGTAATAAAGCGGGCTTACTTTACCCTGTTTCAGAGTCAGTTTTTGCGGGTGCTAAGGCTGATTTAACTGTACTGAAAAAAGCAGACACAGGAGTGAGCTGGTACCCTAAAAGCCCTGCAATTGTGGCTTTTGATTCGGGAAAAACCCATCGAGTGGAAAATTCTGCGAAGGATCTCCTGCTTAAAATTGAACAAGCGCACTCTGGTGATGTACTTGAACTATCAGCAGGAGACTATGACCTTGCAAAACTGGTCGTGATTGATAAAACCCTTTCTTTTAAGGCGGCTCAAGATGGCGCTGTGAATTTGACTTTTGAGCGCTCTAGTTTGTTCGAAATTCATGATGGCGGTAGTTTAAAGCTAGAAGGGTTAGTTATATCTGGTAAAAACAGCCCAGACTCAGCGGGTAATTCGGTTATTCGTACTAAAAAATGGGGCATGGTTGAAAACTACCGCTTGATTATGGAGCGTTGCCAATTAATTGATTTAGACATTAATCATACCTTTGATTTTTTTAAAACGGGTAAAGGTGCACTAGCGGATGAAATCACTTTAATTAATAACCAGTTTAGTCAGGTTACTGGCGATATCTTGCGCCTTGACAGCGAGATTGAAAACTTAGGTGTGTATAACGCTGAGTACGTCACCTTAACAAATAATCATTTTGATAATGTTAGTGGTGCGCTAGTTAAGCTTTATCGTGGCGGCACTGATGAAAGTACGTTTGGTCCACACTTTTTGTTAAAGAATAATACACTGAACTCAGTGGGTTTAGGTAAGCGAAATAAAACTAATGCCAGTGTTTACTTACATGGTGTGCAAGTTACCGAAATCGCTGAGAACGCGTTTACCAATTCTGCGCCGATTGTCGTTGAACATACCGTTGGTGAACCGCAAACGCGTATTATCTCAAACACGTTCACTAATACAGCAAAACCATACATTGAAGAGCTAAATATTGCAGGCTCGCATACGGCTATTTTAAAAAATAACCAAGTGATTCAGAAGTAGGGAGCAAGCATGAAAATATTTAATTTTTACACAGGCTTAAAAATAGCGGTAACTGCTCTGGCTATTACCACATGCAGTGCTTTTGCGACGCACCCAAATTTAGTAATCACCCAATCTGATGTTGAGAAGATGCGCAGTGCGCTTAACCAATCGGGTCGCTTTAATGATCGGTATCTTGAGCTAAAGCAACAAGTAGATCAGCAACTTGCATTTGGTATTGTTGTGCCGTTACCTAAAGATGGTGGCGGTGGTTATAGCCATGAGCGTCATAAAAAGAATTATCAGCTTATGTATGGCGCTGGCATAATTTACCAGTTAAGCAAAGAGCAAAAATATGCCGATTTTGTGCGCGATATGTTACTTGAATATGCCGCACTCTATCCAACGTTAGATGTGCACCCCAAACGTAAAGTTAAGTCGCAAAACCCAGGTAAATTATTTTGGCAAAGCTTAAATGAAGCTATGTGGTTGGTATACACAATTCAAGCTTATGATTTGGTCGTTGAGACACTAACAGATCAAGACATTAATGACATTGAGCATAAGCTATTAAGACCTGTGGCACTCTTTTTATCACAAGGACAGCCTTCTACTTTTAATAAAGTACATAATCACGGCACTTGGGCTACAGCTGGAGTTGGCATGGCAGGCTACGTGTTAGGTGAGCCACAGTGGGTTGAAAAGGCGCTGTATGATTTAGATAAATCTGGTAAAGGTGGCTTCTTAAAGCAACTTGATATGCTTTTTTCACCTCAGGGGTATTATAACGAAGGCCCCTATTACCAGCGCTTTGCGTTACTCCCTTTTGTTACGTTTGCCCAAGCTATTGCACATAACGAACCTGAGCGAAAAATTGCACACTATCGTGATAGCATTTTGCTAAAAGCCATAGATACTACAATTCAACTAAGCTATAACGGTTTGTTTTTTCCGATTAATGATGCAATTAAGAGCAAAGGGATCGACACCATTGAACTTGTGCATGGTGTGACGGTTGCTTACGGTTTAACGGGTGATACAGGCTACTTAGATATTGCTCAACAACAAGGGCAAATTATTCTTTCGGGAGATGGTTTAGAGGTTGCAAATGCGTTAGATGAAGGATTAGCAACACCCTATCAGTTCAGGTCCGTCGCATTTGGAGATGGCAGCCAAGGAGATGAAGGGGCGCTTGTGATCATGCGCAGCAAACCTAATGGCGAACAGGCATTACTATTTAAACCTGCTTCTCAGGGATTAGGGCATGGCCACTTCGATAAGTTAACCTGGCAGTTTTATGACAAGGGACAAGAAATTGTTTCTGATTATGGTGCTGCGCGTTTTTTAAATGTTGAAGCCAAATTTGGGGGTCGTTACTTACCGGAAAATAACAGCTATGCAAAACAAACCGTAGCGCATAATACAGTCGTTGTGGACGAAATCAGTCATTTTAATTCAGATGTAAAGCAAGGAAACAAACATGCCCCAACGCTAAATTTCTTTGAAACCTCGGAATACGGCAGTGTATCGAGTGGTCAAATAAATACAGCTTACGAAGGGGTTGAGCTTGAGAGAACGCTTGCTTTGGTCGAACTTAAAGAACTAGGTAGTACTATTGCTATTGATTTATACAGTGTCAACGCATCACAACCTCACCAACTAGATTTGCCTTTGCATTATAAAGGGCAATTTATCGACAGTAATTTTGATTTAAATACACAGAGTCAACAGATGACGGCGCTGGGTAAAAAGAATGGTTATCAACATCTTTGGTTAAGAGCGCAAGCTCGTCCTGAAAAGGGGGTAGCTAAGGTCACATGGTTAAATGAAAATGGCCGCTTTTATACTTTATCAAGCTTAGTGAATGGCGAAGAGTCGTTTCTATTCACGCAAGTTGGTGCAAACGATCCTAATTTCAATCTACGTAATGAACATGGTTTTATCCGCCGAGTGAAAGGTGTAAATAGGCATCAATTTATTTCAATACTAGAGCCTCATGGTGAATATAACCCGAGCAAAGAATATACCCTCGTTGCACAAAGCCGATTATCTGCCTTGTCACACACACAACAGGGGGAGCTTACGCTTATTGAGTTAACTGTGGCAGATAAGCCTTATTTAATTGCCATTAATAACAACAAAGACGCTAGTAAAAGATCATTTAAATATAAAAATCAATCATATTCATTAGACGGCCACTTAGGCGTTTATTTGATGACCAACATTTAGGAATAGTTGCCATGACTAAACAAAGTGAACATTTTACATTTGCAAGCGACGCTGAAGTTGAAGACCTAGGGAATGGCCTAAAACGTCAAATGCTTGGTTATAACGAAGAACTAATGGCCGTTAAAATTTGGTTTGCACAAGGTGCTATTGGCTATAACCATGCTCACCGTCATTCACAAGTTACTTATGTTGTTGAAGGTGAATTTCATTTTAATATTGATGGTGTTACCAAAATATTAAAAGCAGGTGATAGCTGTTTTATTCCTCCTTATGCAGATCACGGTGCAACTTGCCCAACGGGTGGTATTTTAATTGATACCTTTAGCCCAGCTCGTGAAGACTTTTTAGAGGATGAATAATATGAAACTTCAAGGTTTACGCTGGTGGGTAATTGCTCTAATAGCACTGGCAACTATTATCAATTATATCGATAGACAAGCGCTTAGTGTGCTATGGCCTGATATTGTTGAAGAACTGTTTCCTGATGAATCAGCTTTAGAGCGAAAGCAAATTTATGCCAATATTTCGATTGTTTTTGTATTTGCTTATGCATTTGGGCAAGCAATTTTTGGCAAAATTTTTGATTGGGTTGGTACGCGCTTTGGTTTTGTTTTATCAATAGGTGTGTGGTCGCTAGCAACCGTGGCTCATGCATTTGCCCAAGGAGTAATGAGCTTAAGTCTTTTTCGCGCTATTTTAGGCGTTGCAGAAGCTGGGAATTGGCCGGGAGCTGCAAAAGGCAATGCTGAATGGTTTCCAACTAAAGAACGTGCCTTAGCACAAGGAATTTTTAACTCTGGTGCTGCAATTGGCGGCATTATTGCAATCCCTCTTATTGCTTATTTAACTGTCTACTTTAGCTGGCAAATGGTGTTTGTTGTGGTAGGTGTTATGGGCTTCTTATGGCTAGTGCCTTGGCTTATTCTAGTGAAAGCTCCACCAGGCTCTCATCCATGGATCAGCGAAGAAGAAAAGCAATACATCTTAACCGGCCAACGTCAGTCTACAGCCGATAACACCAATGATGAAGAATACAACCCAAGCACGACTGAGCTTTTAAGTCGTAAACAAAGCTGGGGCGTTATCATTGCATCAGCAGCAATTGACCCTATTTGGTGGTTGTTTGTTTTTTGGATCCCAATTTACCTCAATGAAGTCTATGGCATGGATGTTAAGTCAATTGGAATTTATGGTTGGGTGCCTTATGTAGGCGCTATGTTTGGTGCATGGTTTGGTGGTTTACTTGCGCAAAACCGTTTAAAAGCCGGATGGAGCACGGATAAAACACGTAAGCTCACCATTACATTAGGCTGCTTAATTATGTTGCCAGCCTTAATTGCCATGGCAAATCCAGGCGCGCCCGTAGTAGCTGTATTGATTATGGCTGTGATTTTATTCGGTTTTCAAACAGCGATTGGTAATGTGCAAACGCTACCGAGTGACTTATTAGGGAAAAAAGCAGTCGGCACCTTATCGGGTATTTCTGGTATGGCTGCAAAACTAGGTGCTGTAGGTCTAACGTCATTGGTGCCTTACTTAACTGCCGGCGGTAATTACACACCTGCATTTGTGATTGGCGCATCGCTTGCGATTATTGCGATGTTGGCTGTTTGGCTATTGATCCCAAAAATTGAACCACTAAGCAGTAAAAAGTAACCCAAATAAAGGCTTTTTAGATTCTCTAAAAAGCCTTTTTAATTACAGGATAAAATAATGAAAAAAATCTTCTTTTTGGGTGAATGCATGGTTGAGTTAAAAGCTATTTCAGATAGCACGCTAAATCAATCATTTGCTGGCGATGTTTATAATTCAGCGGTGTATTTAAAGCGTTGTTTTAGCTCACTTGAATGTGGGGTCGTAAGTGCTATCGGTACGGATGCGCTCAGTATTAAAATGCGGCAGCGATTTGTCGAAGAAGGCCTAGCGACACAGCTTGTCTTCACACATGCTAATAAAGTACCCGGTATTTACTACATTGAAACTGATGAGCAAGGGGAGCGCAGTTTTACCTACTGGCGACATGACTCAGCAGCCCGTAAAGTGGTGGATTTTTTTAACCCAAGTGTTGAAGAAGAATTAGCCAGTGCAGATATGCTGTTTATCTCGGGTATTTCATTGGCTGTCATTGAACCAGCAAGCCGAGATTTATTTTGGCAAATCGTGCAGCGGATAAAAAAAGCGGGCGTTAAAATCGTTTTTGATCCCAATTATCGAGCCCGGTTGTGGCAGAGTGAGCAAGAAACTAAAGGGCAATACACTATTGCATTCGAACTAGCTGATATTTGTCTACCAGGTATTGAAGATTTAACGACACTTTATGAGCTTCATAGCGCACAAGCCGTTATGGACTATTTAGCGCAATTTAATATCTCAGAAGTCGTTGTTAAAAATGGCCCAAGCTCTGTCTTTACAAAAATAAATGGTCAATTGTTTGAGCATCAAATTACACCAGTTACACATGTTGTCGACACCACATCAGCAGGCGATGCATTTAATGGTGCTTACCTAGGTGCCAGAATGGCAGGTATGGATGAACATAAAGCTGTACAGCTTGCTGCAAAAGCCGCTGCTGTGGTGATCCAGCAGCCAGGAGCAATTACACCAAAAGAACACTTTGTGAAGGCCATGCAGAGTACTTAATTTCAAAACTACCTTTTAACTGCTCGTTAGCAGCAACTTGATCTTTACCAATTAATTTAAAGAGAGAACGAACATGATCCGCTTTTCTGAACTGATGTCAGGGCAAACACTGCTGCCTCTTATTCAAGCTGAGACACCTGAACAAGGGGTAAAAATAGCCAAAGCAATGGCTGATGCAGGGCTAGGGCTGGTTGAAGTTGTACTTAGAACGAAGGCTTCATTAGCGACTATTTCAGCGATAAAACAACAATTGCCCCAACTCACGGTTGGTGCAGGGACGGTTATCAACGAAGGTATCCTACAGCAAGCAATTAAAGCAGGTGCAGATTTTATTGTTACACCTGCTGTGTCAGCAAACTTACTTCAAGCGCTAAAAAACTGTGGTTTACCGGTTGTTCCCGGTGTGTCTAATACTGCAGACATTTTACTGGCATTAGAGGCCGGCTTTACTGAGCAAAAGCTATTTCCAGCTTCTTTATCAGGAGGGCCGGCGTTTTTAAAAGCTGTGTCGAGTGTGTTCCAAGATGTTCGCTTTTGCCCAACAGGTGGCGTGAATGAGCATAATAAAGATGAATATTTAGCATTAGATAATGTGATTGCAGTAGGAGGCACGTGGGTCGCTAAACAACAATGGGTTGAGCAACAAAACTGGCAAGCGATTACCGATGCATGTATTGCAGCGAATAAAGCATAACGGAGGCTGAAATGTCGTTGTTAGATACAGCAGTTAAAGCAGGGGTGGTTGTTGGTAGGGATGTTGCAAAACTATACTATGATGCTAGAGAGAACCACTATGCCTTACCGGCAGTGAATGTGGTGGGGACATCATCAATCAATGCAACACTGGCAGCTGCAAAAAAGGTGCAGTCTCCGGTTATTATTCAGTTATCAAATGGGGGCGCACAATTTTTCTGTGGTAAAGACTGTGGCTTGGAACCGCAACATGCTGCGATTTTAGGTGCTGTCAGTGCCGCGCACTATGTGCATGGTGTTGCAGCGCATTATGGTGTGCCAGTTATGTTGCACACTGATCATGCCGCAAAATCATTACTACCTTGGATAGATGGCTTACTAGATGAGGGAGAACGTTACTTTGCAAAAACGGGCAAACCTTTGTTTAGCTCTCATATGATTGATTTATCTGAACAGTCCTTAGAGGAAAATATCGAAACATGTGAACGTTACTTAGTTCGTATGGCAAAAATAGGAATGACACTTGAAATCGAGCTGGGCTGTACTGGGGGCGAAGAAGATGGGGTTGATAATAGTCACCTTGATAGTTCAGCGCTTTACACCCAACCAGAAGATGTTGCTTATGCCTATGAAAGACTCAGTAAAATTAGTCCTAATTTTATAATTGCCGCCTCGTTTGGCAATGTGCACGGCGTGTATAAACCGGGTAATGTAGTATTGACCCCGCTTATCTTAAAACAATCTCAGCAGTTTGTAGCCAAGAAATTTAATTTGCCACATAACAGTTTGAACTTTGTGTTTCATGGCGGTAGCGGTTCAGAACCAGCAAAAATTACTGAGTCGCTAGGCTATGGTGTGGTAAAGATGAATATCGATACTGATACACAATGGGCATGTTGGGATGGGGTGTTAAATTATTACCGCCAATATAGTGCCTATCTGCAAGGTCAAATTGGCAATCCAGACGGCGACGATAAACCGAACAAAAAACATTATGATCCAAGAGTTTGGTTGTACCAAGGCGAGCAAGCAATGACAACGCGGTTATTGCAGTGTTTTAGTGATTTAAATTGTATCAATAGGTACTTACCATGCAACGATTGATCCCCGTATTAAAAAAAGATGCTGTCGAGACTGAGCTGATCATGCTGATCAGAACTATTTTAGCGGCATGTAAAGAAATTGCTTTTCGCGTGAGTCAGGGAGAGTTGGCAGGGGTACTTGGCTCCACCTTGGATGAAAATATCCAAGGTGAGGTGCAAAAGAAGCTCGATGTAATCGCAAACCAATTACTTAAAGACATGTTACTTGAAGAAGCATCGGTTGCGGCTATTGCATCTGAAGAAGAAGATCATGCCGTAGCTGGTAACGCTAAAGGCCAATATATCGTTGCTTTTGACCCCCTTGATGGCTCTTCAAATATTGATGTTAATGGCCAAATTGGCACTATTTTTACTATTTATCGCAAACGTGATGATGTTCCCTTTGATAGCGATGAGCAATTCTTACAGGTTGGTGAAAGTCAGGTATGCGCAGGTTATGTTTTATATGGAGCATCGACGTTATTGGTTATGAGTACGGGCGCACCAACTCGCTGCTATACCTTGGATTTAACCCATGGAGGCTTTTTGCTAACAAAACAGCAGATGCAGGTTGCAAATACACGTAATGAGTTTGCTGTAAACATGGCTAATTATCGCTATTGGCATGCTACGGTACAGCATTACTTTGACCAGCTTCTATACGCTGATGAGCAATTTGACAAAAGCGCTATGCGTTGGAATGCAGCCATGGTAGGAGATGTACACCGGATTTTAACGCGAGGTGGCGTTTTTATGTACCCAGCAGATCGCCGAGTGGGTAATGAGAATGGTAAAATACGACTACTTTATGAGGCAAACCCATTGGCAATGTTAATTGAAAATGCACAGGGACAAGCCACTACTCAAGGGCAGAGAATTATGTCGATAATGCCAACTAATTTACATCAACGAGTACCCGTAATTATTGGCTCACCTGAGCAAGTAAAAGGGTTTAATCAGACTGTTTTTGAATAAACTAATTTAGAGAGTAGGTTATGTTAGGACTCATTCGCGGATTAGCATTAGGGGCAAGTTTCGCAAGTTTCACATTGTTCGCACAGGTGAATATTCCACAATCTCATCTGCAATTAGCCTCAGGAGTGTTACTAGGTGATTTTAGCAAGTTAGATCCGACTAAACCTCCCAGTGATAATTTTGACTTACGCGATTGGTACTTAACCTTACCCACAGATTTAAATAAAGATAAAAAAGCCGACACCGTGTTAGAGTCAGCACTCAGTGACGGTTTTGTACTTGCTCCGTTATTTTATACCGCGCAAGATGGCGCAATGGTGTTTGCCTGCCCTAACCAAGGGGCAAAAACTTCTAAAAATACTAAATATGCGCGTACTGAGCTTCGTGAAATGCTTAGGCAAGGCAATACCCGTATAAAAACAAAAGGAATAACTAAAAATAACTGGGTGTTTAGCTCTGCTCATGGCTCTGTAAAGCGAGAAGCTGGGGCTATTGAGGGCAGCTTAGAGGCCACGCTTGCGGTTAATCGTGTATCAACAACGGGCGATATTAAAAAGGTTGGTCGCGTTATTATCGGCCAGATCCATGCCACTGATGATGAGCCGATCCGCTTGTATTACCGCAAGTTGCCAAATAATGAGCGAGGATCGGTGTATTTTGCACATGAAATTAATGGTGGCGATGATGTTTGGGTAAATCTTATAGGCTCACGTTCACATACCCTTGATGATCCTGAAGGTGGAATTAAGCTGAATGAGAAATTTAGCTATAAAATTACGGTCGAAAATAGCGTGTTATTTGTTACCTTGATCCGCGAAGGTAAACCTGTAATAACAAAACACTTGGACATGAATGACAGTGGTTATAACAAAAATAACCAATATATGTATTTTAAAGCGGGTGTTTATAACCAAAATAACACAGGAAACTCAAAAGATTTTGTACAAGCCTCTTTTTATCACTTAGCTAACTTGCATTAATTTATCTACTCTTAATCTTATACAAATTGTAGGCTCTAAACTAGCTGGATCCTACGTTATTGCTATGTTCTAAATTTTTTACAAAGTCATCACATGTCGTGTTTGCTAGATGACTGCTGTGTCTCCTTGTTTATAAAAATAGTTAAAAACTTAAGTTTTGGTAAGTTTTAAAAGTTTTTTGTTATTACCAATTTTTAGTGTTTGGTAAGTTTTATTTTGTCATTCTTTCTAAATGTGGTGGTAAATTTTTTTTGCTGTGTTTATATACTAAAAATGGTTAACAATTATTGCAGTTTGTTAGTTTTTTGGTAACAACAATGTTGGTTTTTGGTAATAAAGAACACGCGATGCCAAATTCCTCCCAAGGAGAATGATATCATCATGAACTTACGACACTTTACACTTTGTTCGGTTGCAGCCGCATTAGTTGGCTGTAATGCAGGTGATGAGAATAAGAATAATAATAATATCGGCTCAGTAGTGCTGTCTGGCTCAGCAGTTGTTGGGCAAACTTTACAAGTTTCAGTGAGTGATCCTGATGGTATCTCAAGTAATGTAAGTTATTACTGGTATGCAGATGATCAACTCATTGAAGGTGAAAATGGTGAGTCGTTGCTGATCACACAACAGCAAATAGGCATGCAATTGTCAGCACAAGCTAAATATACCGACAATGGCGGTGTGAACGAATCACATATTACAGATAAAACAGCTAACGTGGCAGCGCTTGCATATCCATCATTAGTCACGATTAGCGGTGATGCATTTATAGGTTCGACACTGATGGCCACTGTTACAGATGATAACGGTTTTGATCCTGAAACTGTTATTTTTGAATGGCAAGCTGATGGGGTTGTAATTGAAAACGAGCTATTGTCTAGCCTTTTACTTACCGAGCAACAATTTGGTAAAGTGATTACTGTTAGAGCAAACTTTGAAGATAACCAAGGTTTTGATGAAACAGCAATATCAGCACCGACACAAGCTGTTCAACGTGTTAATGAACAAGGCGTGGTGAGTATAGTTGGAGCGCCAACTGTCGGTAATGTGCTCAGCGCTGAGGTGACAGATGCAGATGGTATTTCTGGTGAAATTAGTTACCAGTGGTTTTTAAACTCAGAAGTAATTACTGAGGCAACACAACCTAGCATTACGGTCAACCAATCTCACCTTGGGAAGTCATTCACTGTTCAAGTGATGTATACCGATGATCATGGTTTTAGTGAAGATAATCTTTCTGAGGCCACCATTGCGGTATCAGAAGTAGCGGTAGATCAAGCTGGCAGTATCGCTATTATTGGCACCGCTCCTTATCTTGCTGATGTTACGCTTAGTGCCGAAATCGCTGATAATAATGGCATTGATGAGGCAAATGTTAGCTATAGCTGGTATCACGATGGCGAAGTCATTGCAGATGCAACAGCAAAAACGTTCACTCCAACAGACTACGCAGGCGCTATTATTTCTGTTTCTGCCACTTTTACTGATAATGATGGATTTGCAGGGCAAGTATCAACAGCGCTTGATTCTATTGTTTATTCACAGGTGGTGAGTGACAAAGCGGCGTTAAGTGCCGCACTGAATGCCCCAGTTGATGGCTCAGTTATTGGTTTAAACTCCGGTATCTACGCTGACTTAGCTGAAATTTTGCTAACCTCAGAGGTTACAATTCGTGCGGTTGAACAGCAAACTCCAGTGATCAGCGGTGATGTATGCATTCATGTTGCCAGTGATGTTGATGGCGTACAATTATCAGGCCTGACATTTAAAGATCTCGACACGCTAGCAGGGTCGTACTGTGATTCGCAAGAGCAAGCAGTTATTTATTCAGAAGCGGATAACTTTGTTTTTTCACATAATGTTATGGATGGCGATCAGACTGATTTAAATAACGAAACCTACCACTGGCTGGTGGTCAAAGGAAACAACGCACTAATTGAGCGCAACACCTTTGCAAACCGTAACAATGCTGAAAAAGGCGCTGTTGTTAAGCTGGCATCATCAAGTACAAATCACATCATACAATATAACTTATTTAATAATAGTGCGGCTAACGCAAGTTTAGATTCAAGCTTAATGGTCATTAATGTGGGCAGCAGCACTGGTGAAGATGCTGCGCAGTTAAGTAACTTTAAAGTTCAATATAATCGAATCGATGACTTTGTGACAGGGCGCCGTGTTATGCGGGTACAAACCTCAGGCGCTAGTATCAACGGCAATACCATTATCAATCCAAATGGTGCTATATCGTTAGAAGACGGTGGCTTCAATACAGTAAGTAATAACGTAATTATCCGCAAATCAGATATTGCACAAAGTAACGATAGGCCCAGTGGCGTACTTATAACACCTTTAGGGCACTCAGTGACTAATAACTACATTGCAGGTATCCGTGCCGACGGTAAAGAAACTGGTGGTATAGTTTTTACCGCAAACCCGTTTTCACAGGCCTCAGGTGGCGTGCCTAACGCTGGCAACCAAGCGGTGCTTGATAGCGCTGGTGATTTTACCCTAGATGTATCAAATAATACGGTTTTAAACTCGATACAACCGATTGTATTTAGCACTGAAATAGGCTCTAAAGCCCCCGTAGGTGATTGCGACGAACTCACAGCCGACAATGCCCCGGTGTTGTATGGGTTAACGAAAAACTTCTTCAAGATTACTTTTGATGGCAATTTAATCGCCAATGGCCTGAATGACAACCAAGAAACACAAGGGCTATTTTTACCTTTTGATGCTAGCAGCAGTGACCATTCCTTTGAGTATGACTGCGATTTAATTAATCACACCCAATCTGTGTTCTCTAATAGCTTTGGCTTTAGTGACAGTTACGCTTCAGGTGATGCCGAAGATGATTACTGGGTGGATATAAGAAAACTCAATGGCAACGGAGATTTTGATGCCGATGGGGCTATTGATCAAGACCCTGCTGCAAACTCAAAAGAAGTTCCTGAATTTGTGACTGCTGACAATGGCTTACTTGAAACTGATGTAAGTGGAGCACAAGCGCTTGCTGGTGCAAAAGGACTGTACCTGATTAAAGAAGAAGATGTAGGCGCAGGCTCAACGTGGCAAGCAGAACAACAATAAATTGACAACAAACTTAAAGCGACAAGCAGTCTAAAAACTAATGGAGAATAACCATGTCGTTGAATAATGAACACAATAAAAATTTAAAACACATGCATTTATTGCTAAACCCTGTGGCACGGTTGGTTAAATCAACCTTGCTAGTTGGGGTTGCTGGTACCTTTACGTTCTCAGCTTATGCTCAACAAGCACAACAACAAGAGCAGGCTGAAGAGGAAGCTGGGATTGAAATTATTAGCGTGACTGGCTCGCGTAAAACTATTCAAAACCAAATTTCAATTAAACGTGAAGCAACCACTGTTGTAGATGGTTTATCTGCTGAAGATATTGGCGATTTACCAGCACTTTCGATTGGTGAAGCGCTTGAATCAATTACTGGCGCAGCATCGCACCGAGAAAATGGCGGAGCTACAGAGATCACCATTCGTGGCCTTGGCCCCTTTCTAAGTGCCACGCATATCAATGGCCGAGAAGCAACTAATGGCAGTGGCGACCGCTCGGTTAACTTTTCTCAGTTTCCATCTGAATTAGTCAAGAAAGTGGCTATTTATAAAACCCAAGATGCCTCAATGATTGAGGGCGGAGTTGCTGGTGTAATTGCCCTAGAAACAGTACAGCCTCTGGATTTTGGTAAGCAGCGCCTGCAGGGTGAGGTAAAAGTAAACTATAACCCTGACGAAAGTAATGTTGATAATTCACTGCAAAGTGATGTTGGTTTTAGAGGCACATTTAGTTATGTGGATCAGTTTGAATTTGATGGTGGTCAAGCGTTAGGGGTGTCTTTTGGGCTACAGCGTCAAGATATTAGCCAACCCGAGGGCGAATACCGTAGTTCTAGTCCTACAGGATCATCTTTATGGGCATGTTTGAATGATCCTAATAATACCAATGAAGGCTTTTATCGCGGCGAAGCCGGTGATTGTGAGGATCAGGTTAGTGGCAGTAAAAACCAAGGTTATAATACGCAGATTGACCCAGAAACAGGCAATGCAATAAGTGCAGGAACACCCTATGCCTGGACCGGAAGTAGTCGTAGTTTTAGACAAAACGAAACATCAGATGAACGTGATGCGTTCTTCTTAGCATTGCAATTTCAGCCATCGTCAACATGGGATATAAATTTTGATGCTCAGATATCTGATCGTATTCAGGCTGAGGCTCGCCATGATCTTATTTTTTTACAAAAACGTGCCACGCCCGGAGTTACAGGGCCTTCGTTGATCACAAATAATGTCGGTGGCATTTTACATTGGCAAGGTGAGGAGCGTATTGAGTCTGCTGGGGAGCAATTTTCTCGTGAAGAAAACTACCAAGGCTATGGCATTAATGTAGAGCACTATGCCACCGATAGATTAACCCTAAAATTTGATGTGTCGTACTCACAAACACAACGTGAGGAGCTACAGATCTCTAACCGAGGCCGTACTTCAAGCCGACCTTTTTTCTCTTGGGATATGGGTGAGCACATTCCGCATTTTAGCATAACGGACTTTGATGTTACTGATATCGCAAACTTTACAGACAGCTTACGCTCACGAATGGATCGTGAAAATGTACGAGAAAATGAAGTGGTTGCAGCACGTTTTGACTTTGATTACACCCTGAATGACAGTGCTTTTACAAGTATTCAGGGGGGAGTTAGAGCCTCTGAAATGAACTTTATCCAATTTGGTGGTAACCAAGGTAATGGTTCAAGAAGTGAATTTACGCTTTCTTCGGAGCAATCTGCAATTGATATTCTTGAAAGTTGTCAAATTGCTTTCCCTGAATCAGGCTTTTTATCGGGTGTTTCAGATGGTGATTTAATTACTCAGCTGGATAGTGACGGTAATGCAATTGCTAGCGGCTCATCTTGGGCAACCTATGATAATGTGTGTTTTGCTCAGGCACTTGCAGGAGACGACTATGCTTACCCCGAAGTTGAGTACATCAATGCAGGCACCAAAGATGTAACCGAAAAAACGACCTCAGTTTATCTGATGGCAAATTATGATACTGAAATGTTTGGTAAGTTTATTCGCGGTAATGTGGGTGTTCGGTTTGTTGATACTGACGTAACATCGTTAGGATTTAGAAATGAGTTTGAAATTGTTACTAACCCAGATGGTACCTTAACCCTTGCATCGGGTGATGCCTTAGAGCAGGTATCTGGAGGAGGCGGTTATACAGAACTACTGCCTAGCTTTAATCTAGTTGTTGACTATAACGAAGATATTTTAATTCGTGGTGGCATTTACCGTGGGATGTCCCGTGCTGATCCTTCAGACATGGGATATAGCCGTACATTCCAAACTGATGATGATGACGCACCAACCTCATTATCAGATTTAATAATAGGTGTTAATGGTTCGGGAAATCCTAATTTACAACCGTTGATGTCATGGAACTATGATGCAGCAATTGAGTGGTACCCAAATGAAGATGCGATATTTGCATTTGGTTTTTACTACAAGCAATTTCAGGGAGGCTTTCAACAGCAAACCGTTCTTGAAGAGTTTATTATTGATGGTGAGCGCTTTAGTTTACCAGTCACCAACTCAGTAACAACTAGTGATAAAAGCGATTTGTATGGCTTAGAAACATCTATTACTTATCGTTGGGACAGCGGCATAGGAATTAAAGTAGGCTACAACTACGCAGATACTGACTTTGAGTTTGAAGACAGTAACTATGGTGATACCTTTATTACCGATGTTGAAGGTAACACAACGCAATTAACACAAGGGATTGTGGCGCCGGGATCTGTGCCAGGGTTTTCTGAGCATGTATTTAGTAGCCAAGTGTATTACCAGATTGGTGATTTAGATACCGCTATCATTTATAAATATCGCAGTGAATATTTTCAACCATATACATCAAACGGTACACGTTTACGTTACGTAGATGCTGTGGGTACTTGGGAGATGCGTGCTTCATATAAAGTGAATAAACATGTAAAAGTTAAAGTTGAAGCAATCAATTTATTCGGTGCGCCTAAATCGCAAGATTTCTATACTCAAGGAAATCTTGGTGAAGTAAATGATTATGGTCCTCGCTTATTTGCAGGAGTAACATTTAAGTATTAATTGATTATGTGAGAGTCAAAAGAGCGGATAGCCGCTCTTTTTTTTGCTTAAAATTAATTGGTTGACCAATTTTGTTGTGTTTCTAAACATTAATTTAATGTTTAAGTAGTCGACGGGTGAGTCTATAAACGCGCAGTATTTTTGTAATTGGTTGTTTTTATTGTTTTTTATTTTTTCAATCTTCTTTTTTGTGTATTGGTAATAACTCTGATGTGTTTTTTTAAATAAAGTTATTACCAAAAGGTTGATCTTTTTTGTGGTGAGTGTAATTATTTGGTTAACCTTTTGTGGGGCAGTTAGCAATTTTACAACAACAATTATTTACATCATGCGTTTGAATACACAGGAAACACTATGAAACACACACTCTCTAGTATTACGTTAGCGATACTCTCAGCAAGTACACTCAATGTTGCATTTGCGCAGCAAGAACCAAGTCAAACAAAAACGGAAGAAGAATTTGAAGTGATTGAAGTCTCAGGAATTAGACAGTCACTTACTAACGCACTAGCGGAAAAGCGCTCAGCGGACAGTTTAGTTGAAGTCATTCAAGCCGTAGACATAGGTAAATTACCAGATCAGAACTTAGCTGAAGTACTAGAAAATGTTACTGGTGTTCAAATTACTCGCCAAGCAGGTGTTGGTACAGGTGTTCAAATTAGGGGAACTAATGCTAATAGAACAGAGATAAATGGTGTCTCTACTGTTGGCTCAGGTTCTGGTCGCACGGGTATTAGCTTTGAAGATGTGTCTGCTTCAATGATTTCTGCTGTTGAAGTTATTAAGTCACCGGAGGCGAAGACCATCGAAGGCTCGGTAGGTGGAACAATTAATCTACGTACAATTCGCCCTCTACAACTCAATGAAACACTTGCTGCAATTCGTGTTCAAGGTGAAGATAGTAGTTTATCTACCGATGGTATGAAGCCTAGAGTCTCAGCATCATGGGGCGATAATTGGGAACTATCTTCTGGTGGTGAGTTTGGTGCTGTTTTTAGTGCAAGTTATGCGGAGCAGGATGTCACGGCTTTTAGACCTCGTGCAGATAGAGATAACTCTGTAGCTGCCGAGAGTGGAGCTCAAAGCGCTCAATCATTTGACTTTCTACCAATTCAGTTCTTGATCCAAGATTACGATAATTACGAGTCCGAAACCGTAAACTTTGCAGGTACACTCGAATGGGCGCCAAATGATAGTACAAAATTTTTCTTTGATGCTGTTGTAAATGATCAAGATCGCCGTCAAGAAAGCTCTCGTGTTCAGGCCTCTGGTGTGAGTGATCTTAGGAATGTATCTGCTCCAACGGAATTTGAAACGATTCATTTTGGCACCTTAGACGGTCAAGACCTTGGTAGTATTGAGGCTGCTCTAAAGGGCGTTATTCCAGTAGAAGATGGCGGAGCAGATCCAAATCTTCGATTCTCAAGTGATACAAACTCACGTCAAACTGA
Organism: Pseudoalteromonas sp. MB47; assembly: GCF_011319765.1. NCBI lineage: Bacteria > Pseudomonadati > Pseudomonadota > Gammaproteobacteria > Alteromonadales > Pseudoalteromonadaceae > Pseudoalteromonas > Pseudoalteromonas sp. MB47. Next base: position 454,784 of record NZ_VFBD01000004.1, read on the forward strand.
TAGTCAGATTTTCCGTTTAGGCGGCCAGTGGCAAGGAGATGATCTATTTGTTAGCGTTGAAGCATCTACATCTCGTTCAGATTCAACGACTCCAAGTTTCAATACAACATTGAATTTTATTAACCCGAATGTTGCTACAAATGACTCTAATGAAAATGGAACCCCCTTTGAGTATGACTTAAGTGGTGGTGCTTTATCCTTTGGTATTGCCCAAAGTGAAGCGAATGCGCCAACCAGCTCACAGTTACTTGACCCTGCAAATGTCGTCTTACGCGATGTAAACCAAGGTCGTGACACAACTGAAAATCAAGAAGATGCATTTCGCACTGATTTTGTTTATTACCTCGACGGTATCGTTACATCAGTTGATTTTGGTTATCGTTACAACAAATCTACAAGTACTTCAGACCAAATTCGCAACAATGTTGGTCTTCGTAAAATGGCTGACAGCCCATCGGGTGACCTATTCGCAGAACTTTTAGTTGCTGGCCCAGATAATTTTAATGCTGCAGATGGTCGCAAGCTATACATTAAAGATTTTTTACTTATTAACCCTGAATTAGCAGGTTCAAATCCAGACTACGTATTAAGCGTTTTAAATGATGCAATTGCGGCTAATAATGCCATTACCGGTTCTGATCGCGCACCAATCAGCTCGCCAACTTCACAAGTAAGTGCGTTTTTTGATATTGAAGAAGTTACTCATGCTTTGTATGCACAAGCTAATTTTGAGTATGAAATGTTTAGAGGTAATATCGGTGTTCGATATTTACAGACAGATATTACCTCTGTAGGTAATTCTGTCACTGTCGATGATGAAGGGAACCAAGTAGTATCGCAAATTGTTTCTGAAGCAGATTATGATTTTATTTTACCGCGTCTTAACCTAAGCGCGAATGTCTCTGAGGATGTGATTGTTCGTTTAGGGTGGTCAAAGGATATTCGTCGTCCAGATTACGATGACCTATCGACTTCAGTTTCATATAGCACAAGTCCGAACAGCGCGGTGTCAATTGGCAACCCAGGTCTTGAGCCAGAGGAAGTAACTTCGTTTGACATCTCTACTGAGTGGTATTTTGCCCCTTCAGCATTAGTGAGTGTTGGCTACTTTCATAAAAAACGAAAAGATTTACATGTAACTCGACAAGTTGACCCTTATGAAGACCCAGCTACAGGCTACCGTGATACCACAGGACCTGTTTGTGAAGAAGGTGGTACTTTTAATCCGATCGCCGATATTAATGTATTTGGCCCGGAACCAGGGGTTGGGCTTTGTGTGCCAACACAAACTACGATTAATGATTCAGATACGCGAACTCAGCAAGGTGTAGAACTGGCATTTCAATATGACTTGTCAGAGTTTGAGAATGATTTAGGTTGGGCTTCAGGCTTTGGCGTCATGGCTAACTATACCTATCAAAAGTCTTCTGGAGGAGAGGCTATAGATACGGCTACGAGTAGAGCTAATGCCATTTTCGCATTAACAACGGGTATTGAAGATATTACCGTTTCTGCTAAGCAGCCATTAATTGATCTTTCTGAAAACGCGTATAATTTTACTTTATATTATGAAAAATATGGGTTTTCAGCTCGTGCCCGCTACACGTGGCGTGAAGGTTATCGTTCAGAAGACTTTGGTAGTACATCAAGCTATCCATGGGGTTTCCCGGTTGTTCAAGAAGATCGTGGACAATTAAATGCGAGTGTTAGCTATGATGTGACAGAACAACTTAATTTAGCTGTTGAAGCGGTGAATTTAACTGAGTCAGAAGTTAGCCAGTCATGTGTCAATGAAGGGGCTTTACTTTGTTATCAAGGTTTAACTGACCGTCGTATTACATTTGGGGTAAGTTATAAATTCTAACAGTTCGATTTAGAAAAAAAGCAAGCTGAGTAGCTTAATGCCTGTCAGTTAAGAGCTGACAGGCATTTTTTGGGGCTTTCGTTCAGGGTACCGACTGGGTCTCTTTTTCACACATCTTGGATAATGTCTTTCTCTTCGCTCTGGCAGCACAAAGGTTTCAGCCATTGCAATAAGTTTATTTATTACGCTCGGTACTTTTCCTGCTGAGGTGTGAGGCAACATCATTAACTCCTTGATGATATAGCCAGAAGCATTGCTGTAACTGAGTTGATAAGGCCATATCCCTTTCAGGCTGTAAGCCATCTTAGTCATCATATATCGTACTAAATTGTATGCGAGCAATACGCCCCATAACTCTTGTTTTACTAGCTCTGGGGTTTTGCTACGTAACGTTAATTCATTTTTGAGCAAGTACTGTTTCATTTCCCTGAACCCAAG